>CAWWAF010000027.1:0-39315 GCA_963934795.1 uncultured bacterium | reverse complement strand
CCTGCCGCCGAATGGCGGCCGAAGGAACCGGAGACGCTAGCAGTGAGTGAACGGAGAGGAGGCTCAGCTTCGGGCGAGGGCGGCGTGATAGTCCTGAAGCGGCCGCACGTCGAGCGCCTCGTCCCGCAGGGCGCGGATGGCACTGACCGTGGCGGCGGCACCCGTCAGCGTCGTGACGCACGGAATGCCCAGAACCGTGGCAATGCGCCGCAACGTGCGGTCGTCCAAGAACGACTCCTGACCAAGCGGGGTGTTGATGATCAGATCGATCTCGCGATTTTTGAGGCGGTCGCCAATATGAGGACGCCCCTCATTGACCTTGTAGACCAGTTCGACGTCAAGACCGTTGGCCCGCAGATACTCGGCCGTGCCACTGGTCGCGTGCAGCGAAAACCCGAGTTCCGCCAGGTCGCGCGCCACCGGAAGCACGTTCGCCTTGTCGTCGTTGTTGACACTGAGAAACGCGTTGCCCTCGTTGGGCAGTCGATTTCCTGCCGCCAGTTGTGCTTTCGCGTAGGCTGAACCGAACGTGTCTGCGCCCCCCATCACCTCGCCCGTGGACTTCATCTCCGGGCCGAGAATGGTGTCAACGCCGGGGAAGCGGACGAACGGAAAGACCGGAGCCTTGACGAAGACGCCCGAGACTTTGAGATCGTCGACCAGACCCACGTCTGCCAGCGTCTTCCCGGCCATGACGCGCGCCGCCATCTTCGCGAGCGGCACACCCGTGGCCTTCGACAGATAGGGTACGGTGCGCGAAGCGCGCGGGTTGATTTCGATGACGTAGACAGTGTTGTCTTTGATGGCGAACTGTCCGTTCACCAGCCCGACTACCTTCAAGGCCCGCGCGATCCGGCGCATGTAGTCCCGGATGGTCGACAAGTGCCGTTCCTCGACGAGATACGGCGGCACCACGCACGAGCTGTCACCGGAGTGGATACCGGCCTCTTCGATGTGCTCCATGACCCCGCCGATCACCACGGCCCCGCTGGCATCGGCCACGGCGTCCACGTCGAGCTCGAAGGCATCTTCGAGGAACTTGTCGATGAGAATCGGATGCTCGGGCGACGCGTCCACCGCATCGGTCATGTACCGGTCGAGCGCGGCCACATCATAGACAATGGCCATCGCCCGTCCGCCCAGCACATACGACGGACGAACCACCAGCGGATAGCCGATCTTCGCCGCCACGTCTCTCGCCTCGTCTCGCGACGTGGCCAGGCCGCTCGGCGCCTGCGGAATCCCCAGGTCCCACAACAGCGCAGAGAACCGTTCCCGATCCTCCGCATGATCGATCGAATCAGGTGACGTGCCGAGAATCGTGACGCCGGCCTCCTGCAGTGACAGCGCGAGTTTCAGCGGGGTCTGCCCTCCAAACTGCACCACGCAGGCGATCTCCCCGCCGGCTGACCGTTCTTTCTCAATGACCGCCAGCACGTCCTCGAGCGTGAGCGGCTCGAAGTAGAGTCGATCCACCGAGTCGTAGTCGGTCGACACCGTCTCGGGGTTGCAGTTGATCATGACGGTCTCAAGGCCTTCCTCCTTGAAGGCGAAGGCCGCGTGACAACAGCAATAGTCGAACTCAATGCCCTGCCCGATCCGATTCGGCCCAGACCCGAGAATGACCACCTTGCGTCGATCATTCGGCTCCGACTCGCATTCCTGCTCGTAGGTACCGTAGAGATACGGCGTGAAGGACTCGAATTCAGCCGCGCAGGTATCGATGCGCTTGTAGACCGGTCTGAGCTCTGCTTCCTGACAGCGGGTGCGGACGAGGCTTTCCTTGACGTTCAACACCCCGCCGAGCTCTTCGCTGCCGAACCCGGCGCGCTTCAGCTCGAGCAGCAACTCCCGCGACATCTCGCGCAACCCGACCACAGCGGCCGACCGCTGTAACTCGACGATCTCCGAAAATTGGGTCAGGAACCACGGGTCGATGCGGGTCAACTCATGCACCCGCTCCACACTCCATCCGCGTTCGAGCGCCCGAAACACCGCGAACATCCGTCGGTCGGTCGGCACCACCAGACGCTGCTTCAGCGCGGTGTCATCCTCTTCATCTCGCGACAGCCCACGCTGCGCGAACAGTCGGGTGTCAGCCCCGATCTCAAGCGAACGAAACGCCTTGAGAAAGGCCTCCTTGAACGTCCGTCCGATCGCCATCGCTTCCCCGACCGACTTCATCTGGGTCATCAGCGTCCGGTCGGCCTGTGGAAACTTCTCGAATGTCCACCGAGGCACCTTGACGACGACGTAATCGATGGTCGGCTCGAACGACGCGGGCGTCACCTGGGTGATGTCGTTCTGAATCTCATCCAGGCGGTACCCCAGCGCCAACTTGGCCGCGATCTTCGCGATTGGGAAACCGGTGGCTTTCGACGCCAGGGCAGAAGACCGCGACACGCGCGGATTCATTTCGATCGCCACGATGCGACCGTCATCCGGGTTGATGGCGAATTGAATGTTGGACCCACCCGTTTCGACGCCGACCCGGCGAATGATCCGCCGGGCAGCGTCCCGCATGCGCTGGTATTCCTTGTCGGTGAGCGTCAAGGCGGGCGCCACGGTAATGCTGTCGCCGGTGTGAACCCCCATCGGGTCGATGTTCTCGATGGAGCAGACGACCACGAAGTTATCTGCGGCATCCCGCATGACCTCGAGTTCGAACTCTTTCCACCCAATGATCGATTCATCGATCAGGATCTCGTGGACGGGACTCAGCTCGATGCCGCGGGCGACGACCTCGCGGAACTCTTCGATGTTGTAGGCGATACCGGCACCCACACCCCCGAGGGTGAACGACGGCCGGATAATGGCGGGAAACCCGAGTCGCTCGACGATCTCCAGGGCTTCGTCCTCGGACCGCGCGTACTCGCTCGCCGGGAGGTCGATGCCGATCGACTCCATCGCCTGGCGAAATTTAAGACGGTCCTCGGCCACGTTGATCGCCTCGATGGAGGCGCCAATCAGCTTGACGTTAAACTCCTCCAGCACGCCATGCTTGTCGAGGTCGATGGCGAGATTCAGGGCGGTCTGTCCCCCGACCGTTGGAAGGACGGAATCCGGCCGCTCCTTCTCGATGATTGCGCGGACCACTTCCCACGTCAGCGGCTCGACATAGGTGCGGTCAGACACCTCCGGGTCCGTCATGATGGTGGCTGGATTGGAGTTCACCAGCACCACCTCGAGGCCCTCCTCGCGCAGCGCCTTGCAGGCTTGTGTACCCGAGTAGTCGAACTCGCACGCCTGCCCGATCACAATCGGACCGGAGCCGAGCACGAGAACCCGTTTGATATCCGTACGGCGTGGCATGAAATCGTTAGTCGGCCAGGATGACGTGGGCCTTAGACGGCCCGCCGTTCCATTTCATCGAGAAACAAGGAGAACAGATAGTCGGCATCGTGTGGTCCGGGCGACGCTTCTGGGTGGTACTGCACGCAGAACGCAGGGTGGCTCACGTGCCGCAACCCTTCCACCGTCCCATCATACAAATTGAGATGGGTGACCTCCACGTCGTCTGGAAGCGACGCCGGGTCGACGGAGAATCCGTGGTTTTGGCTCGTGATCTCGACCTGCCCAGTCGACACCTGCTTCACGGGGTGGTTCGCCCCCCGGTGCCCAAATTTGAGTTTGTAGGTCGTCCCCCCCATCGCCTGAGCCAGGATTTGATGGCCCAGGCAAATACCAAACACCGGGACGTCAGCCTCAAGCACCGCGCGGGCGGCCTCCACCGCGTAGGGCACCGCCGACGGGTCGCCGGGCCCATTGCTGAGAAACACGCCGTCTGGTTCAATAGCGAGTAGGTCCGCGGCCGAGGCGGCGGCGGGAAAAACCCGGACGTGGCACCCGTGCGCGGCGAGCCGACGCAGGATGTTCCGCTTCAGCCCGAAGTCGTAGGCCGCGATGCGCAGCTGGCGGCCGGCGCGACGCGTCGGCGGCAACCGGAATCCGTCCGGTTCCAGACCAGCCGCATCTCCGGGCCAGTCGAACGGTTCGGCGCAGGTCACGGTGCGAACAAGGTCGTGCCCCGCGATGGGGGTCACGCGTCCCGCTTCCGCGACGAGTTCCTCAGGGTCGACATGCCCGGTGCCGATGACGCCACGCATCACGCCGGCAGTGCGGAGGACCCTGGTCAGGGCGCGGGTGTCGATCCCGGTAATCGCCACGACCCCGTTGTCGGTCAGGTAGTCACGCAGCGTGCCCTCAGCGCGCCAGTTGCTGGCCATCGGGGAGGCGTCGCGCATGACGAAGCCGGCGACGTGCGGCCCGCCCGACTCGACGTCCTCAGCGGCCACGCCGTAGTTGCCGATCTGCGGGGCGGTCATGCTGACGATCTGCCCGGTGTAGGACGGATCCGTCAACACTTCCTGATAGCCGGTCATGCTCGTATTGAACACGACCTCGCCACGAGCCACGCCGGTGGCGCCAGCCGCGGTTCCGCGATACCAGGTTCCGTTTTCGAGAGCGAGGACTGCGATCATCAGCGGGCGGGCAGAAGCGAGGCGGCTACGCGGGCCTGTGTAGCCGAGTCAACTTGCACGGTCGTCGACCAATCGCGATAACCGTCGTGTTTGAACTCAACAACATGGGATCCCTCCGCCACATCAGGTAAGAGCATCGGTGTTTCGCCGACGAGCCGCTGGTCCAACCAGACCTCCACACCAGGCGGTCGCGTGTCGACGAAGATGGATCCTACCCCAACCGACTGATTTTCTGGGAGCGCAACTGGCGTGAGCCTGGCGTCCACCGCCGCGATGGGGTCCGCCGCCGAGATTATCAAGCGCCGTTCTTGCGTCTCGTAGCCCCCAAACGTAAAGGTGAGGTCGTAGCCGTCATACCGTAGATCGGACAGCGCCAGCGGCGTCGTCCCCCGCGGCTCGCCGTTGATCGCCACCTGGGCCCCCGGCGGCGTCGAGCGGATGAGAAGTCGGCCGTCGTTGGCGACGGGTGCCGGTGCGGACGGGCCTGACGGTGCCGCCGACGGGGCTCGAGTCGCAGGCACGTCAGGCGGCGGTTCAGCCGCCGGAACTGCGAGCGGAGGCGGCGGCTCAGCCTCAGAGATAGTGGCTTCGCTGTAATCCTGCTCCGTGGCCGCCTCAGCCATCACTGGCGCTGCGGGCACCTCCGAGACATCCAGGCCCGCCGCGAGACTCCCGTCCACGGTTGCCCCGCTCTCGGTCGCACCGCCGGACAGCCAACCGAATCCGATGGCGAAAGCCCCCGCGACGACGGCCAGCGCGAGGAGTACGAGCGGCACGACCGGCAGCCGACGCGTGGTCGGTGGCCACGCAGCGGAGAGATCGTCGTCGTAATCGTCCTCGCCCGCCTCGTCGTCAGCGCCCTCGTCGTAGTCGTAGTTCTCGTCACCACCCAGCGGGAGCGACACCGCAGCGGGAGCCGCGTTGGCTGCCCCCCGCGCCACGAGCCCAGGGTCGCCGAATTCGTCCTCGTCATCCTCGTCCTGAGCGTCGGCCACGTCACCGTCGTCTCCCAGCCGACCAGCCAGAACGCTCAGACCGATCGGTTTATACGCACCAGCGGCTTGCGAGCCCGGTGACGCAGTCGCGAGCCCATCGTCACCCACCCGAATGCGGCCCGCTGACTCGACGACCTGATAGTCATCGTCCTCGTCGTCGTACGACTCAGGGCCGTCACTCGCGGTCGACCCGCGTGGTGACCCGGCTATCGGCGCCGCCGGCGGCTGCGTCCCCCGATATCCCACGGGTGGCGCCGGCGTCGACGCGTGGAGTCCAGCGGAGACCGTCCCCGCTCCTCGGGAGACGCTGCCACCACGAGCGTGGGGGAGGCGCAGGGGCCCCGGATCATCACCCGCGATATCGGTGGACAGCGTCAGGTCCCAAGATTCGGCCTCTAGCGAATCGGCGCCGGGCCGGCCGTCGCGGCCACTGAGCTGGGCACCGAGCCCCTCGTCCAGCGCCTCGTCCAACTGGTCCAGCGCCCCGTCCGCAGGACGGGCGGCCGCGGCATCCAGCGCCTCCCCCACGGTCCGCTCCAGCGTCTGGTCCAGCGCCTGGTCCGAATCCACGTCTGTTTCCGGGTAGCCAGCCGGTGTGGTGAGTTCCCGTTCGGTGGGGCGTTGGAACCCCGGGGGCGGGCCAACGGGACGTGGCGCGTACGCCGCGGACTGGCGCACCTCCTCGGTTTCCCCGCGATCCAGGCTCCGCTCGCTCCAGTCGAGCTCGAGCTTGGATGCGTCGGATGCGTCTTCGGGCCTGTCAGTGTTCGCCATGGCTGCTCCCTCGCCCTCCGTGACCGTGGCGACCTCCGGCCGCGCGTCTCGGTTCTGGCCGTGCTCTACGGTGTCTTCCTCAACGTCGTCGCCGACGCTCGCGTCTGTCGCCGGGTTCTCGGCCGCCGTCCGGTCGACACTGGCGCCAAGTGGCATCGCGGCCAAGGCCTCCCGAACAGCCTCGGCGCCCGGCCACCCCACCGCGTCAGCCAGCTGGTCAGCGAACAGCCGGGCCGACGCTGGGCGCTCGCTTGGCGAGACCGCCAACGCAGACGCGAACACCCTTGCCAGTCGCACGGCGCCGCGCGTGCCAGCCACACACGCCAACTGCTCCGTCATGTGCTCCCCGTGACCAGACGCTCGACGGCCCGTGAGCAACTCGTAGACGATGGCCGCGAGCGCAAACCGGTCCGCGGCCGGCCCCGGCTCGCCGCTCGACATCTGCTCTGGCGCGGTGTAGGGCCGCCGTAGTGGTCCCCGCACCCCCACCTGCTCCAGGGCTGGGACCACGCCGAAACCGGCAATCCGAGCCAATTCAGGGGTCAGAAAGACGTCGCGTAGATGAAGGGCGCCGTGGGTGAGTCCGCACGCGTGCGCGGCGTCGAGCCCGTCTGCCAGCTGCACGATGAGCGGAAACGCCGCGTCAACAGGTGCCGGAGCGTAGTGCCGAATCGCCACGTCCAGCGACTCAGCGGCGACGTACTCGGTCGCCAGATACGGAATGCCGTCGGACACGCCCGCGTCGATGGAGGGCACCAACGCCGGGTGTGAGCCACTGGCCTGCTTGGTGCCGTGCAACAGGTCGGCCAGCGTCCGTGCGTGTTCGGGCGTGAGATCGAGATGAAAGGCCTTCAGCGCGACCAATCGGTCGCCATCCGGCTCGAACGTGCGGAAGACGGGACCAAGCACGCCGACCCCGATCTGGTGCATCACCCGGTAGGGACCGAAAGCCCTCGGGGGGGAAATCGGATTCGCGTCGTCGTGTGTCAGGGGGCCAATACCTCCACCTAGGTTCGTAGAATAGCACGGAAGTGCACTATTTTGCAGCACGATAGGGGCGATCGGTCCCTCGACGCACTTGGCCCACGCACGCGCTCACACCGGTCTCGACGACAACCTCATGTCTTGACACCCCACGCCGGCTCTGCAACAGTTCTGCCTCGTGCCTGCGGATCGTACAACCACGTCTCTTCCCGACTCCATCGCGGTCGACATCGGGCGCTTACCCGGAATCAAGCGCCTCGCGGCTGACTACTCCGCCAATTACAGCGCCCTCGCTCCGTTCTTCGCCGGCGACCCGGACAGCGACGCGGCTTGGGAGGCGGTCATCGCCGCGCGACAGGCCGCACCGCGCCCGGACCGCATCGCGGAAATCGTGGCGGCGCAGCAGACCGCTCGCAACGCTCCGCCGGAAGCGGCCGGCGCCGCGGCTCAACTCGCGGACCCGAAGACGGTCGCCATCGTGACTGGGCAGCAGGCGGGACTCTTTGGAGGCCCGTTGTACACGTTGCTGAAGGCGATCTCCGCGATCCGCCTCGCCCGGCAGGTCGAGGCCCGGCACGGCGTCCCGACCGTCGCAGTCTTCTGGGTGGACGCAGAAGACCACGACCTCGACGAAATCCACGCGTGCCATGTGCTGGACGCGGACCAGGCCCTGGCCACCCTGGCGCTCTCGTTGCCCCCCACGACGGCAGGCGCCCCGGCGGCCACGGTTCGGCTTGACGCCGACATTGACGCCGTGCTCGACCAGTTGAGCGCCGCGCTCCCGCAGACCGATTTCACGGACGCGCTGACGGCCGGTCTGCGACAGGCGTACGCGCCAGGCCACGGATTGGTCGAGGCCTTTGCCCGCTGGCTCGAACAGACGCTCGGGCACCTGGGACTCGTCGTGTTCGATGCGTCAGACCCGGCCGCCAAGCCAGCGGTCTCGCCGCTGTTCGAGCGAGAGCTGCGCCAGCCTGGCATGACCGCCACCCTGGCGCGCGGCGCGGGCGAGCGGCTCAAGGATGCCGGCTTTCATGCGCAAGTTGACGCGCCACCGGAATCGGTGGCGCTGTTCGCCATGGGCAACAGGCGCGTGCCCGTTCGGCGTGACGGCGACCAGTTTACGATCGGCGACGAGACGTCCAGCGGCGACGCACTGGTAGACCGCCTGCACGCCAACCCCGCAAGTCTGGGTCCCAACGTCTTGTTGCGTCCGGTCGTACAGGACCGCCTGCTTCCCTCGGTGTGCTACGTGGCCGGCCCCAACGAACTGGCCTATCTCGCGCAATTGAAGGACGTGTACGCGCACTTCGATGTGCCGATGCCCCTGGTCGCACTGCGGATGACCGCCTCCCTGGTCGACGCGGCAGTCATCAAATTCGTCCGTCGGCATGAGCTGGCGATCGAGACGCTTCAGCCCCAGGACGAATCGGTGCTGAACGAGCTGCTCGGCGCCCAGTTGCCGGACGCCGTAGACCAGGCGATGCGCGCGACCGACGGCGCACTCCTTGAGCAGATGCAAGCCCTGGCGGTGGCCGTCGCCGCCGTTGACCAGACCCTCGCGGGTGCCGCCGAGTCTACGCTCGGGCGGATGCAGCGAGACCTCAAGAATCTCCGAAACAAGGTTGTGCAAGCCGCGAAGCGACGCGACCAGACCCTGCGGCGCCAGTTCGCGCGCGCCCAGACCCAGCTATTTCCCTCTGGCACCCCTCAGGAACGGACCATCGCGTCCCTCTTTTTCCTGAATCGCTATGGACCCGCCCTAATCGAGCGCCTCGTCACCGACCCGGCGCTCGACACACGTCACCACTGGGTCATTTCGGTCTAGCCGCCCGCCTGATCCCCCGGGTCACACCGGAAGGCCGACGCGCCTGTGTACGGGCTGAGAACCCGTTCGACCGATAACGAGAGCGTGAGTTCCGCACGCCGAACCGCTCGCCGCCAGACACGCCGGTCCTCGTCCCGCCGGCAGACCTTCCGACGCACATTTCGTGCACGTTGTCTCCGCGTCGGCATCCTCGGCGGAAGCGCACTCTTGCTGGTGCTTGCACTCGTCGCCGCGAGGACCTATCGGACGCTGGCCGCCCAAATCGACGCCCATCTCGCTACGGAGTGGACCCCGGCGGCAACTGAGGTCTTCGCGACGTCACTGGACATCGCACCGGGTATGGCGCTCAGTCGCCACGACCTCGCCGAATGGCTTGATGAGTTGGCCTACAGGGAACGGGAGCGCGCGAGAGGCGCGGGTGAGTTTGCCGTCGAGCCCAACGCCATCACGCTCATCGAACGACAGGGCGCAGACAAGGGTCGAACCGCCCGCGTCGTCTTCGAGGGTGAGACCGCAGGGCATAGCCACGTCGCGGCGATCGAAATCCCCCCACTGGGTCACGTCCCCAGCCTCACGCTGGGAGCGCCACTCCTGTCGGCCAGACCAGAGGGAGCGCGGCGAAAACATCAGACGACGCCGCTGGCGGCGGTGCCAGGGACCGTCGTGCAGGCGGTGCTGGCCGCCGAGGATCACCGGTTCTTCACGCATCCAGGTATTGACGGGTTTCGGATCGCCGCCGCCGCCGTCACCAATCTGACTGGTGAGCTGTCCTATCTCGTCGGGGCGAGCACGCTCACGCAGCAATTAATCAAGAACGCGCTCCTCACACCCGAGCAGACCGTCACTCGGAAACTCCACGAGCAGGCGCTTGCCTTGCTCCTGGAACGCCGACTCCCCAAGTCGCGCATCTTGGAGCTCTATCTCAACGAGGTCTACCTCGGCCAACACGGGTCGTTCGCCATTCACGGGATCACCGAGGGCGCTCGGGCTTTGTTTGACAAGGATCTCCACAACCTGTCACTCGCTGAAGCCGCCACCCTGGCCGGGGTCATCCAGGCCCCGCAGCGGATCTCGCCGGCGCGTCACCCGGAACGCGCCAAGACCCGCCGCAACGCGGTGCTGCAAGCCATGGTCGACCTCGACTTCGTCACTCCAGACGCCGCCATGTCCGCGGCTCGAGAGCCGCTTCGGACCGCGGACGGACCGGAGGACCTTGACGCGCCGTACTTTGCCGACGTCGTAAACGGGCAACTCGAGACGCTCCTGCAAGGCTCCGCGGCCGGTGCGCGAGTAGAGACGACGCTCGACGTACGGCTGCAACGACTTGCGGAATCCGCCGTAGAGGACGGCCTCGCGGGGCTCGGCCCGACGTTGCAGACCCCTGCGCCCCAGGTCGCCCTGGTTGCGGTGGACCCTCGGAGCGGAGCCATCCGCGCGCTGGTCGGCGGCAGTTCGTATCAACAGTCCCAGTTCAACCGGGCGGCACGCGCCCGTCGTCAGCCGGGATCAATCGTCAAACCGTTCGTGTACTTGGCAGCGCTGGAGCGCGCCCGCCTCGACCCGGACTTCAAATTCACCGCGTCGTCGCAGATCGACGACACACCGACCACCTTCATGCACGACGGGCGCCCGTATCGTCCGTCCAATTTCGGAGGGGTCTACGAGGGTCCGGTGACCGCGCGCCTGGCGTTGGCCCGCTCGCGGAACGTCGCCGCGGTCAAGGTCGCCGCCATGGCCGGGTTTCAGGCGGTGGCCGACCTGTGGGGCCAGGCGTCGGGCGCCACTGTTCCGCCTCCGTACCCGTCACTCGCGTTGGGGGCCTTCGAGGCCACCCCCTTGGAAGTCGCCGCCGCCTACGCGATGCTCGCCAACGGGGGCGAGCGGATTCCGATTCACGCCATCGAACGTGTGACCACGCGTGGAGGCCGCACGGTCATGCTCCCAGTCGGTCCCCCGCAGCAGGTTGTCGCCGCTGATAGCGCGTTCCTGGTCACACAGATGTTGCGGAGCGTCCTTGATGCAGGCACCGCCTCCGCCGCTCGCCGACACGGCTTCAACGAGGTGGCCGCTGGCAAGACCGGGACGACGGATGACCTGCGGGACGCCTGGTTTGCTGGATTTACCCCAACGCTGCTGACGGTGGTCTGGGTGGGTCACGACGACAACAGCCCGTTGGGACTGACGGGGGCCCAGGCCGCCCTGCCGATCTGGGCGGCGTTCATGCGGCGCGCGCACGAAGGGCGTCCGCCGGCCGACTTCGAACCACCTCCCGGCATTACCTGGGCCGCCGTCGACCCGGTGTCCGGACTCCTCGCGACCCCGCAATGCCCTGGTCCGCTGACGCAGGCATTTCGTGACGGGACGGCGCCTCGGCCGTGGTGCCCTCTGCACTAAATCGCCGTCCCCAAGTCGCCGGTAAGCGTACGACAGCGGGTATAATCCACAGATGTTCGCTTGGAGCCGTACCGTTCGTGGCGCCTGTGCCGTCGGCGTGAGCGTGGCGCTTGGATGCGTTGTCGGATGCGGTGCACAGCCACCCGACGACGCCCCGGCCGCGGTAGCCGACCCGGCCAGCACGCTTGAGCCGCTGTCGGTGCCGGGGCCAGCAGCGGATCCGGTGCCGGAGACGCTCCCGGCGGTTGTGGCTCGCGTGAACGCCCACGACATCACGAGCGTGGAGCTCGAACGGGCGGTCAGAAGCGCTGAAATCCAGGCTGGGCAAGCGCTGCCCGCCCACCTCCGAGACCAGATCTATCGGTCGGTATTGGAGCGCCTCGTGTCATTCCACGTGTTGCTGCAGGAATCAGCGTCACGCGGCCTTGAGGTTGACGAAACGGTTGTGGATGAACGGATCAACAGCCTGAGGGCGAACTTCCCTACCCCCGAAGCGTTCGAAACCCAATTGGACAGTTGGGATACAACACTGGACATCCTGCGCGGGGAGACCCGCCGGGACCTGCTGGTGGAACGCGTGCTCGAGGCGGCGGTGCCATCGGAGGTCGAGGTCGACGCGGAGACGGCACGTGCGTTCTACGACCAGCATATGGAACAGTTCACGGGCGGTGGTGCAGCCCAGGCCCGCCACATCTTGATTGGCCTCAGTCCCGATGCCGCCGAAGCGGACAAGACGGCGGCGCGCGCGCGGGCTGAGGGTGTCCTGGGCGACCTGGAGGCGGGCGGCGACTTCGCGGAGCTGGCACAGGCGCATTCCGAGGACCAGGCGTCGGCCGCCACCGGGGGCGATCTGGGTCAGGTCGTCAAAGGGCAGACCGTACCAGCGTTCGAGGCGGCGCTCTTCGCCCTGTCCCCAGGTGAATACAGCGGAGTCGTGGAAACGCCCTTCGGATTCCACATCATCCAACTGATAGCCCTCGAGGAGGCGACGACCGTCCCCTTCACCGAGGCCAGCGTTCAGATTCGTGAATTTCTCGTGCGTACGGAACAGCAGGCGAGGACAGAGACCTTCGTCGCAGAATTGCGCACCAATAGCGATATCGAGATTTTGATCTAATGAGAAACGAGGACGTCTTCGAAGCGGTCGCTGCCGCACTGCAGCGCGGGGAACCGGCGGCGCTGGTGACGATCATCCGAGCGCAAGGGTCGACCCCACAGCGGGTCGGGGCGAAGATGCTGGTCTTCCCCGACGGCCGGATCGTCGGCACCATCGGCGGTGGGTGCTATGAGAACGAGGCGTTCTGGAAGGCGAAGACGGCAATCGAGACGCGAGAGCCGATTATCGCCAAATACGAGTTGGCGGACGATATTGCCGAGGACTCAGGACTGATCTGCGGGGGCCAAATGGAGGTGTACATCGAACCACTCGAACCGGCTCCTGCGCTGTACCTCGTGGGAGCGGGCCACGTGGCGTATCACCTGGCTCAAGCCGCACAGACTGTGGGGTTCCGCCTGCATGTCATCGACGACCGCGAAAAATTCGCAAACGCCGAACGGTTCCCTGAGGCGGAGGAAATCGTGGTGGACGCCATTCCTGAGTGGCTCACCCGGGCCGAACTACCGCCGCACGCCTTCGCGGTCATCTTGACCCGGGGACACCGGCACGATTTGGATGCGTTGCGGGCGCTGGCTCCGAAAAAAATGCGCTATCTCGGGCTCATCGGCAGTCGCGCGAAGGTGGCCCGCATCTACGAAGCGCTCGAGGAGGAAGGCATACCCGCTGATCAGCTTCAGCGGGTACACGCGCCGGTCGGACTCAACCTCGGTGCCGTGACACCACAGGAAATCGCGGTGAGCATCCTGGCCGAATTGATAGGTGTCAAGTACGGGAAGATCGGGGCCGATGCCACCACGGACGCCGACCAGGGCGCCGTCTCACTCCGTTGGGAGCCGCCGAGCACCACCCAGACGACGCCCGCGTAGGGTCCGAGGGGTATACTTTTAGCGGCCATGTCTCGGCACTCAGCGTCAGCCGGCAACACCGGCGTCGACCTAGACAGTCGTGCGCGAAGTGTGCTCGCGGCATTGATACAGAAATACATCGACCACGGCACCCCGGTGTCGTCGCGCTGGCTCGCCGAGCACGGCGGATTCGGTCTCTCCTCGGCTACCGTGCGGCATATTCTCGCCGGCCTTGAAGAGGCGGGCCTGGTGTGGCAACCGCACACCTCAGCGGGCCGGGTACCGACGGATCTCGGCTACCGGAGCTTCGTGGACCTGCTGCTGGAACACCGCCTCTCCGCTCGGTCAACATCGGCGGTCGAAGCGCGTCTGCGCCAGGCAGGGTCGGTCAACGGGGTCTTGTCAAACGTGTCGCACGAGCTGTCTCGCGTCTCCCATCATCTCGGGTTCGCGATGGCTCCCACGAACGAGGCGGTCGGGTTCGAGCACATCGAATTCGTGCCGATAGACGACACCCGCATTCTTGTCGTGGTCACCGCCGCCGGCGAACAGGTGTGCCACAAGATCGTGGACATCGGGGAACAGGTACGGCGCGGCGAGTTGGAGCAAGGCGCGCAGTATCTGAACCGCGAATTCCGCGGGTTGACCCTGGGCGATGTCCGCACGCGGGTGATCGAGAACCTTCGACAAGAGCAAGTGCTCTGCGATGAGTTGCTTTCCCGGTCGTTACGCTTGGCCAGCTCGACCCTGGAGGAGATGGTCCCGCGCGACAGCGTGTTCGTCGACGGAGCCACGGCGCTCTTCGACGAGGTCTCAGACGACGAAGGACCGGTGCCCCTCGCGACATTCCGGGCGCTTCTGGAAATGGTGCAGGAAAAGCACCGACTGGTTCGTTTGCTGAGCGAGTATCTCGATGTCGACGCTGGCGGCTTGACCGTCGTGATCGGCGCCGAACACACAGCCGACGACCTCAAACCGTTCAGCCTTATTGCGTCAACCTACTTTGATGGCCGACAGACCGGCACCGTGGGCGTGATTGGTCCGCGTCGGATGCGCTATTCACGAGCCATCGCGGCCGTCGACAGTGTGTCGCAGGCCGTCAGCCGTGTCCTGGTGAACCACAGTCCCCCACCCGCAGACGATGCACGACGAACACCCTACGGATCAGTCTAAGTCCCCTCCGCAGACCTCGGAGCCGCCGGACACGGCGACTCCGCGCGACGAGACCACCCCCCACGAAGGGGCTAGTCCGCCGGCGGAAGCGGGTGACGCGATACCCCCTGTCGGCGACGCGACGGACGGCGACGACATCGCCGCGATCCGCCGCGAGCGTGACGAGCAGTACCAGCGACTGCTCGTCACGACCGCCGAGTTCGACAACTACCGCAAACGTACAGACCGGGAGCGCCGCGAGCGCGCCGAGTACGCCGCGGTGGACCTCCTGACAGACCTGTTGCCGATCGTGGACGACCTGGAGCGGGCGCTGGCGGCTGAGACCGAGGACGCCGATGTCTATCGGCGCGGCGTCGAAATCATCCACAAGCAAATGCTGGACCTCCTGGACCGCCGCGGGGTCACGCCCATCAAGACCGTGGGCACCGACTTCGATCCGAATATTCACCAGGCCGTGACCCAGGAAGCGAGCGACAGCCACCGCGACGGTGAGGTCATCGAGGAGCTCCGCAGGGGCTACACGCTGCGCGAGCGGCTGCTTCGTGCGGCGATGGTCAAGGTGGCCCAGGCGTGACAACGGCACGGGACTATTACGAGATTCTCGGCGTGCCCCGCGACGCCGACGATTCGACAGTGAAGAGCGCCTACCGAAAGATGGCGCTCAAGCACCACCCCGACCGGAACCCCGGGGACAAGGCCGCCGAAGAGCAGTTCAAAGAAGCGGCCGAAGCCTACGCGGTGCTCGCAGACCGCGAGAAGCGCGCTCGCTACGATCGCTTCGGCCACGCCGGCGTGGGGGGAGCGAGCAGCGGAGGGGCCGGATACGATCCGACGATTTTTGCCGACTTCGGTGACATTCTGGGCGGGCTGGGCGACCTGTTCGGGTTCGCCGGCGGCGGACGCCGCGGTGGTGTCAGACGTGGGGCCGACCTCCGGTATGACCTCGAAATCACCTTCGAGGAGGCGGCGACCGGCACCGAGACCACACTGCAAATTCCCCGCGACGAATCGTGCGACACCTGCGGCGGCTCGGGTTCGGCCCCGGGCAGCACTCCGGAGAAGTGTGGCCAGTGTCAGGGTCACGGTCAGGTCCGCTTCCAGCAGGGGTTCCTGACTGTTGCGCGCACGTGCCCCGCATGCGGCGGTATCGGACGGGTCATCGCCAAACCCTGTCAGTCCTGCCATGGGCAAGGCAAAATCGGCCAGGAACGAAAGCTCACCGTGAAGATCCCGGCCGGCATCGGCACCGCACAGCGATTGCGCCTGACTGGGGAGGGAGAACACGGCGGCGCCGGGGCACCACCGGGCGATCTCTACGTCGTCGTGCACGTGGGTAGCCATGCGTTTTTTCAACGCGAAGGTGACGACCTGCTCTGCGACATGCCGGTCACGTTCCCGACGCTCGCGCTCGGTGGCGAAATCGAGATCCCGACCCTGACGGACCCGACCACCATCAATATTCCGAAAGGGACGCAAGCGGACACGCGCTTCCGGCTACGTGGCAAAGGGATGCCCAACGTCAACGGGCGCGGCCAGGGCGATCTGTACGTTCGGGTGCAAGTAGCGGTGCCCACCAAGCTCAGTCGGGAACAGAAGATCCTCATCGAGGAACTCGGCGCCACATTGTCAGATAGGGTGCTGGAACCCGTGTCCGCTGACACCGACGAAGAACGCCCGTTCTTCGACCGCGTCAAGGACATCTTCGGATAGTGCCAGACCCGCACCCGGCCCTTGACATCACTGGGCCCGATACCGAGGACAACGGCCTGAGCTGGGCCGACCGCATCGCGGCCATCGTTGATGACTTCGGCCCGATCGCCATCGAACCGGGCGACCCGGGAACTGGGCACCTACGGGTCTTTTTCGCGTCGATACCGGAACGCGATGCCGCCCTGACGGCCGTGGCCATAGCCGGTGGCCCGGACGTACGGGTATCGGCCACGTCGGTCGCCGACGACGGCTGGGCGGCACGCTCACAGGCCGACTTGCGAGCGATCCGAGTCGGCCGCGTCATTGTGGCGCCCCCGTGGGATCTGCCGGTCACAACGCCGGACGACCCCGACGACGTAGTCCTCGTGCAGATACGACCGGCGCTCGGGTTCGGCAGCGGTCATCACCCCACCACACGCCTCGCGTTGCTAGGACTGCAGCAGGTCGCCTTGGACGACCACGACGTGCTGGATCTGGGCACCGGATCGGGCGTCCTCGCCGTGGCCGCGGTCAAACTCGGCGCCCGCGCCGCCATCGGGATCGATCGAGACACGGATGCCCTGGAGTCAGCCCGGGAATCGCTCGCTTTGAACGACGTGGCAGACCAGGTCGAGTTTCGCGTCGGGGCTCTCGCGGACACCACGTGCGCCGCCCACATCGTCGTCGCAAATCTGACGGGCGCCACCCTCCTCGGTCAGCGCGACGCCATCCTGGCTCTCGCCCGACCCGGCGGATCCCTGATCCTGAGCGGCGTGCTCGTGTCCGAAGCACCGGCTGTGAGCGCCGCCTTCGAAACCGCCGGGCCGTGTGTCTGGCGTGCCAGCGAGGACGAATGGATCGGGATGGTTTTTAGAAAACCGATGGCGGATTGAGCGCCTGACGGCCGCGCGCGAGTCGCCTCTTCCGAGCCGCAGCACCCGTCGCAGGCGCGTGGCCTCGTCGGCCCACATGCGCACCGGGCACCCAACTGCGGGCCACACCCGGGATGAAGCAACGTGCTGGCATCGAGGGATTGTGGCGAGCCCGCGGGCGAACTGCGTGTGGCTGCTATACTCTCGACGCCGCATGCTGTTCGCCGATCACACCCTCGGAAAATACAAAATCATCTCCGCACTCGGTAGCGGCGGGTTCGGCACCGTCTATCTCGCCGAGGACACCTGGATCAACAAGAAGGTCGCCCTCAAAGTTCCGCACCGCCAGAACATCAACTTCAGTGAGCTCCTGCGAGAGCCGCGACTGCTGGCCTCATTGGACCACCCGAACATTGTCTCCATCACGACTGCCGAAAAGCAGGACAACATTTTCTTCATCGTGATGGAGTACGTCGCGGGCGAGACCCTCGAGGCGCTGATCGCGAGCGGGGGCCGGCTGGACATCGACAAGGCCCTCAACTTCTCCCTACAGATCGGCCGCGCGGCGGAACATGCGCATGCGCAAGGCATCATTCACCGCGATCTCCGCCCGGCGAACGTACTGGTGTCGGAATCCGGCACACTGAAGGTCGCGGATTTCGGGACCTCTCGTTTCCTCGAAATCGCCGCGCACGGCACCACCGTGATCGGCAGCCCGGCGTATATGGCGCCTGAACAATTCCGCGGCGAAGCGGTCTTCGCCTCCGACTTGTATTCGCTCGGCATCACGATGTATCAGATGCTAACCGGCGTCCTGCCGTACGACACGCCGGCCCCCAGCGACCTCGAGAAGCTGGGGCGCGGGGAACTAGTACGGCCATCACGCCTGCTCAACAACGCTATTCCCACCGAACTCAGCGACGTGGTCCTCAAGGCGCTCGCGCCGGCCGTCACGGACCGCTATCAGCGCGCGTCGGAGTTGATGGCGGACCTGGAGCGTGTACGGAACGGACGGCACGCTGCCTCCCCCCGAGACCGGGCCCCTGAGCCGGCGAGCGTCGGCGACTCCGCCGCCACAACACAGGCCCGAGACATACAGGCACGCCTGCAACCACGCGCCACGCCGGCCGCCGGATTTTGCTGGCACTGCCGCAAGCCACTGCACGCAAGAGCCGACCGCTGCCCTTTCTGCGACGAAGGCCAGTAATCTCGACGCCACACGAAAATCTATTGCGCGGTGGACGGGTGGGACACTACACTTTCGTAAGTGCTTGATATGATTGTGGTTCAGGTGGTTTAAGCGATGAGTTTTGGCAGCGGTAAGATCTGGATGAACGGCACGTTCGTGGACTGGGCCGATGCGAATATTCATCTCGCGTCGCACGTCGTCCACTACGGCAGCGGCGTGTTTGAAGGGGCCAGATGCTACGACACACCAAATGGCTCGGCCTGCTTTCGGCTCGACGCCCACCTGCGTCGCTTGTACGACTCGGCCAAGATCTACCGGATGACATACGACCTTGAGCTGTCTGCGTTTCGCAATGCGGTGCTTGAGACGATCCGCGTCAATGACTACAAGGCCTGCTACATCCGCCCATTGATTTATCGCGGCTACCACGAACTCGGCGTCAGCCCGTTCAAGTGTCCCGTGGACGCGGCGATTCTCTTGTGGAGTTGGGGCGCCTATCTAGGAGACGAAGCGCTCGAAAAGGGTGTCGACGTCCAGGTCAGTTCTTGGGCGCGCCCAGCACCAAATACGTTTCCAGCGATGGCGAAATCGACCGCGAACTACGCCAACTCCCAGCTCATCAAGATGGAGGCGACCCTCAACGGGTACAGCGAGGGGATTGCCCTTGACCCGTCCGGACTGGTGAGCGAGGGCAGCGGCCAGAACATCTTTGTGATTCGCAACGATGTCATCTTCACCCCGACGGTAGGAGGCTCGGTGCTTCCGGGCATCACGCGCGACGTCATCATGACGCTCGCGCATGATCTGGGCTTGGAAGTGCGCGAACAGCCAATTCCGCGCGAGATGCTCTACATCGCCGATGAGGTGTTCTTCACGGGCACCGCGGCCGAACTCTCGCCGATTCGGAGCGTTGACAAGATCACCATCGGGAGCGGGCGCCGCGGTCCGGTGACGGCGACCATTCAGCGCCGGTTCTTCGACGTCGTGAACGGGGTCGTCCCGGACACTCACGACTGGCTCACCTACGTCGATGCCCCGCCGGCCGCCGCGGCCCAGCGGTGACAGCCGAACTGACGGCGACATGGATCTCACCAAACTTCTTCATCGTGTGGTCCAGGCGGGCGCATCTGACCTCCATCTGAAGGCGGGCAACTACCCGATCATGCGGATCCACGGCTTGCTGCAACCAGACCGCGACAGCCCCAAGCTAGACCCCGAGACGCTCCGCACACTGGCCACGGCCCTCATCCCGGACGCGCTCGCGCCGCGCTTTGTGGCTGAGCACGAGGTCGACTTTTCACATAGCGTGTCGGGCCTCGGCCGTTTTCGCTGCAACGTGTTCAAGCAGCGCGGCACGGTCGCGATGGCGCTTCGGGTCATTCCGATGGAGGTCAGCTCAATCGAAGACCTCGACCTGCCCGCAGTCCTGACAAAAGTGGCCGAGGAGGAACGTGGTCTCATCCTGCTGACCGGCACCACCGGGAGTGGGAAGAGCACGACGCTCGCGTCGCTGATCCGTCACATCAATAGCACCAGGTCGGCGCACATCATGACCGTGGAGGACCCCATCGAGTACCTCCACCAGGACCGGAAAGCGATCATCAGCCAGCGTGAGGTCGACGTGGACACCCGTTCGTTCGGGACCGCGCTGCGGAGCGCCCTCCGCCAAGACCCGGACGTGATTCTCGTGGGGGAGATGCGAGATCTCAACACCATCGAGACGGGGCTGACGGCAGCCTAGACGGGGCACCTAGTGATGTCGACTGTACATACGCTCGACGCAACCGAGACGATCAACCGGCTCGTGACGGTCTTCCCGACCCATCAACACGCACAGGTGCGACAGCAGCTGGCCAGCGTCCTCAAGGCCGTCATCTCCCAACGGCTGCTCCCACGCGCTGACGGCACGGGCCGTTGCGTCGCGGCCGAGGTCATGCTGAACACGCCGTTCGTGCGGGAGTGCATCAGCGCCCCAGAACGCACGCATCTCATTGTCGAGGCGCTCTCGACCGGCGCGACACAGTACGGCATGCAGACGTTCGACCAGTCGATCTTCTCGCTCTACGAACGCGGGCTGGTGACCTACGACACGGCGCTCCGTGCCGCCTCGAACCCCGACGAGTTCAAGCTCCGCATCCAGGGCGTCACCGATATCGAAGACGGCGAGGTGGCGAGAACCGGCCGAAGCGGACGACCCGACTCACGTCTCATTGCGCAGTTCGAAGAATAGGGACTCGCCCGGGAGCAGCCACGGTGTCCGTCCGCCCTCGCAGCGCCCGCCAGATCGCCCTGCGACTCCTGGCTCGGCGAGAGTATTCAGCCTCCCAGATCCGCCAGCGATTGTCCGACCGGGACCTACCCGAATCCGACATCAATGCAGCGATCGAACGTCTGACCGATGCTGGCCTGATAGACGATGCCCGTGTCGCCCACGCCTGGGCGCGGCGGGCGGCCGAGGTCAAGCTGCGGGGGCGGAGCCGGACCCGGCGAGAGATCGAGGCCCTCGGCATTGCCCCAGAGATCGCGAGGCAGGCGGTAGACGCCGTCTTCGACGAGCTCGACGAAGACGCGGTACTCGAACGGGCCATCGCGAAACGGGTGGTGGGCCCACTACAGGACCGGGGGCAGTTCCGGCGGGTGTATCAGGCGCTCCTCCGCCAGGGATTTCCCCCCGACCGGGTCGCAGCGCGCCTGCTGGCACGCAGAGGTGAGGCTGAAGATTTTGTGGAAGAATGACCGTATGACGTCCAGTGAGGTTCGGCGCAGTTTTCTCGAATATTTTGGTGACCAGAATCACCAAATCGTACGGAGCGGATCGCTCGTACCGACCGACGACCCGACGCTGTTGTTCACCAACGCCGGGATGAACCAGTTCAAGGATCTCTTCCTGGGCCGCGAGCAACGCTCGTACACCCGCGCGACGAGTTCGCAGAAGTGCATGCGTGTGAGCGGCAAACACAACGACCTCAACAACGTCGGTCCGTCGTCGCGGCATCACACGTTCTTCGAAATGCTTGGCAACTTCTCCTTTGGCGACTACTTCAAGCCAGAGGCGATCCCATTTGCCTGGACACTCCTGACCGAGGTGTGGGGGCTGCCGCCCGAACGGCTGTACCCCACCGTCTTCAAGGGCGAATCTGGCATTCCGCGAGACGACGAGGCATTCGCGATCTGGAGCGGATTGGTTCCCTCCGACCGCATCGTTGAACTGGGCATTGAAGAGAACTTCTGGGCCATGGGCGACACGGGGCCGTGCGGTCGATGCTCCGAGGTTCACTACCACCGCGGGGACGACACGCCATGCACCGAACCGGTCTGCCGCGGTATTGACTGCAGTTGCGACCGCTATGTCGAAATCTGGAACAACGTGTTCATGGAGTTCAACCGAGACGCTGCGGGAACGTTGACCCCCTTGCCGGCGGCGTCGATCGACACCGGTATGGGACTTGAACGGATCGTGGCCGTGCTCCAGGGGAAGATCTCCAACTACGACACCGATCTATTCAGCCCGCTCTTGCAGGCCATCGGCGACCAGACCAGCCGCGTCTATGGGCCGCACTCTCGGCAGGCATCTCCGGGTCCAGACGACATGTCGATGCGAGTCGTCGCCGACCACCTCCGCGCGATGACGTTCTTGATCGCGGACGGGGTCATGCCGTCGAATGAGTGGCGCGGGTACGTGCTCCGCAAGATCATGCGGCGGGCGATGCGACACGGCAAGCGGCTGGGCACCTCTGGGCCTTTCCTCCATCAGTTGGTGGACGTATTGGTCTCGAACATGGGACCGGCCTACCCGGAGCTCCCCGCCAGCCGGGATACCGTCGTGCAGGTCGTCCGCACCGAAGAGGAACGGTTCGACGCGGTACTGAATGATGGACTGCCCAGGCTGGAGGCGGCCCTGGCCGAGGCCGAGGCGCGCGGAACCCTCGCGGGGCCGGACGTCTTCCAGTTGTACGACACCTACGGGCTACCCCTCGACTTTGTGGAAGACCTCGCCGGCGAGCGCGGTATCGCCATCGACCACGATGGGTTCGAGGCCGCCCTCAACGTCCAACGGCAGCAATCGCGCGCCACGGCCACCTTCGGCACCGGCAAGGCCGCCGAGTTCGTGTTCGCATCCGACGCCGCGCGGGACGCGGTGATGGCCACGTCCGATCGGTTCGAGGGATACACCGGGACCCAGGTGTCGGACACCACGGTGCTGGCCCTCTTCGGTGAAAGTCGCTCCGAGGTCGCGGAGCTGGGCGTAGGCGCGGAGGGCTACGCGGTCCTGGACCGCACGCCCTTCTACCTTGAAGCCGGTGGGCAGGTCTCAGACACCGGGCAGCTCACGGATGCGGACACCGGCCTAGTCGCCGAGGTCACCGCTGTCGAGCGTGTCGCGCCGGGCGCCCCCCGGGCTCATCGCGTCCGCGTGACCGAGGGCTGTCTTGGAGCTGGCGCCCGCGTCACGGCCGACGTCGACGCGATACGACGCGACGCCACGCGACGTCATCACACGGCCACCCACTTGTTGCACGCCGCCCTGCGCGACCAGCTCGGACCACACGTCAAGCAAGCAGGATCGCTTGTGGCGCCGGACCGCCTCCGGTTCGACTTCGCCCACGGTAGCCCGATCGACCAGACGGCGCTGAACGAGATCGAACAACACGTCAACACGGCCGTGCTCGCCAACATCCCTGTCGACACCGACGTCCGCGCGACCCAGGATGCGATCGATTCCGGAGCGATGGCGCTGTTCGGCGAAAAATACGGCGAGTCGGTGCGCGTGGTGTCGGTGGACGGCGTGAGTATGGAACTCTGCGGCGGGACCCACTGTCGCGCCACCGGCGACATCGGACTGTTTGCCATCACCCAGGAAAGCGGCGTGGCGGCCGGAGTCCGACGCATCGAGGCGGTGACCGGTCACACGGCCGTCCGTCTCTTCCAGAGCCGGCGAGCCGTCGTCCACGCCGTGCTCGGCGCGTTGAGCGTTCCCGAATCCCAGGCCGTGGAGGCGATTGGCCACCTGCAGAGCGACACGAAGCGGCTGACGCGTGAGCTCGAGCAACTCAAACTGCGCGCTGCGCTGGGCGGTCAGACGGGTGGGGCTACGGACGACGCGGTCGATATCGGCGATGCGCGACTGGTGGCGCGCCGGGTCTCCGGGTTGGAAAAAGGCTCACTCCGAGGTCTCGCCGACTCACTGCGCGACCGCCTCGGCCGTGGCGTGGTGGTCCTGGCCTCTGAGAACGACGGAAAGGTGGCGCTGGTGGTCTCGGTCAGCCAGGACTTGGTCGGACAGGTCCATGCCGGCCAGATCGTGAAGGCGCTGGCCCCGATCATCGGCGGGGGCGGCGGCGGCCGGCCCGACTTCGCACAGGCTGGGGGACGACTCCCCGAGCAAATCGACGCTCTGCTGACAGAGAGTCGGACGGTCGTTGGCGACATGCTGGCCGGGCAAGGCCGATCGAAGACCTGACGACAACCGGTCGAAACTCAGATAAGACGATCGTGTACGAACGAGTCGAACCAAGTCGAACCAGCATGTCCCGATCGCTCGCGGCGCGTGTCGGGGTCGGGACGGTTGTGCTGCTACTGGGGGCCAGCGCGACGGCGCACGCCCAGATCTACAGCTGGCGCGAAGCCGACGGCGTGCTGGTGGTCTCCGATAGACCGCGCGCGCCGGACGTCACCGCGCTCGCGGTCCGAGGGGCCCCCGCTATCCGCGCGACGCGGGCCGCGCCCCCCTCAGGCGGCCGCGATTTTGCCAACATCATCGAGCGGGAGTCTGCCCGACATGGCGTTCGGCCGGAGTTGGTACGCGCCGTTGTCCAGGTTGAATCAGCCTTCGACCCGAGCGCCCGCTCGTCTAAGGGGGCAATGGGGCTGATGCAACTCATGCCAGGGACCGCCGCCGAGTTGAACGTCGCGGACCCGTTTGACCCTGCGCAGAATATCCGTGGCGGCGTCACGTATCTCCGGCGCCTGTTGGACCGCTTCGACGGAAGCGAGGAACTGGCGGTCGCGGCCTACAATGCGGGGCCTGGCACGGTGTCCCGGCACGGCAATCAGGTGCCACCCTTCGCCGAAACCCGGAACTATCTCGCGAAGGTCCGCTCGTCCGCGGGTCCCGCCCCGGTCACCGCGTCCGGCTGACAGCGATGGACCGTAACCAGTGACGACGGTCGACGACGTCGCGCCAGGCGCTGTCCGGCTCGACGTGTGGCTCGATGTCGCCTGCCTCTTCAAGACTCGATCTGAGGCCCAGCGCGCCTGTCGAGGCGGGAAGGTGGACGTGAATGAACAGCGGGCGAAGCCACATCGCACGATCGCCACCGGGGATCGCCTCTCGATCAGTCGGACGCAGGGCCGGCTACAGCAGGTCGTGGTCCTCACGCTGGCGGCCCAGCACCTGCCAAAAGCGGCCGCCCGCACGCTGTACGACGACGTAACTCCGCCACCAACCCCGGAGGAAGTGGAGTTTCGCCGGATGGGTGGTGGTGCGAGAGGTCCTGGACCGACAGGCGCTCCAGACAAGAGACAACGGCGGGCGCTACAACGATTAAAGAGGCAGCAGGGCCAATAGATTGCACAGGTGGGGCTAGGCCATGCTAAAATGCAGGGTCGTTTAGCACACCGTGGCAGGCATCGGTATTATTCATAGAACAGGACCCGGAACGATTTGGCGAATCACAAGCACACGTTGAAGTCACAGCGACAGGACATTGTCCGTCGAGAGCGAAATAGGGGTTTGCGGACCCGTCTACGACGCGTCCTGAAGTCGTTGCGGTCAGCGCTCGATGAAGGCAAGACGGATGACGCCAAGTCGGCATTCAGTGGCACGATCTCACTGATCGACAAGATGTCCGCCAAGGGCATTATCCACGACAACGCCGCGGCGCGATACAAGTCGCGGCTGGCCAGGCGGTTGGCCGGTGCCACCGCCACGGCGGCAAGCTAGCGTCGTCTCTGGGGCGCCCCGGCGGCTGGCGACGCGCGCACGCCGCACAGTTCCATCACTAAACGCTCGAGAAGCACCCGGTGCTCGCCAACCGAGCTCTTGAGGTTCAGATCTGCCTGAAAGAGCGCGTCGACCGCCTCCGGTAGGCGGTGGGCCGGCAGCTTCGTCCGCACCACCCAGGCGAGCTGACCGAGCACCATGTACGGTGCTGCACCCGATTCCACGACCAAGGCCAGTTCCTTGAGTGCCTCAGCCGCTTGGCCACGCTCAATCGCCCGTGCGACAGCCCAGTCGTCATGCGCGGTGGCCGGAGCCGCCACCGCCCGGACATCGTCTAGGCCAATGGACGACTGACCTGCCGCAAACAACAACAACCGCTCCACATCGCCGCGTAGACGAGTGAGGTCCGGCCCCGCTCCGGCCGCCAGCAATTTCGCGGCCGACGCCGGTATGGTCATTCCCGCTTCTGACACGTGGCGCCGCACCCACCGCTCGGCGTCGGCCAACGTCTCGAGCACACCGCAGGTCACCACAACAGCCGCGGCGAGCAATCGGGTCGTCAGGCGGCGGCGCTTGTCGAGGTCGCCCGACACGAGCACGAGCGTCGTCTGCTCCGGAGGCGCAGCCAGATACGCCTCAAAGGCCTCCTGGTAAGCGGCGGTCGCCTTGGTCTCACGCTTGGGTGCCAGACACCGTTCTGCGTGCTGCAGGATGACCAGGCGGCGCGGGGACATCATCGGCAGCATCCGAGTCGACTCGATCACCTGGCCCAGCGTCGCCTCGGCCCCGTGGAGCCGGTCGACATTGAAGGCGCGCAGCCCGTCGTCGACGATCTCCTCGAAGGCGTCCGCCATCTCCGCCTTCTCCACCGCATCGTCGCCAAGGACCAGATACACAGGCTCAAGATCCCCACTCGCGATCTGTTCCCTGGCCACGCTCGGAGTAATGCTACGCATGCAGGGATTCTACCAGGGCGCCCAATGAGCGCCCGGCGGCGTGAACGCGCATCAAGGCGCGAGAAGGGAGCGGCCAGGCGGGCCGTGACCGACGAGCAACGCCGCCAGACGGACGCCTCGCCTGGAAACCGCTAGAAGGCTTCTAGGATTGAGGAGACTACGTTAAGCGCGAAATCGCGCGCCAGGCGCTCAACCGTGTTCGACTGCTGGCCGAAGAACGTACTCGCATCCAGCTGGCCTCCGCTCCCCGAGGCCACCTCATATTCGTCGCTGAATGTCAGTGCGGGGTTTTCCCAGAGGATCTCATCGGTGGTGAGGTCGCGAAACTCGATGGCCACGCGCAGGGTGAAAATGTAGCGAGACGCCTGCTGCTGCGCGGTGAACGTCGCCGGTTGAATGTCGATGCTGGTAATCGTGCCGGACAGAAGGGCGTCGACGCCGCTGTCCGCCGCCGACACGTTGTAGCTACCCCGTCCGATGAACTGCGTGACGACCTGCTGGGTCAGCGTCTGCTCGACCTCGAAGATGTTCGTGTCGTTCTCAAACAGCGGGATTCCGATGGTCTGGATGTAGTCCGGCAGGAAGGACCCCTGTCCGGCGAGGGAATACCCGCAACCACCGTTCACGGTCGCCGCCAGGAGCGCGCCGACCAGAACCCTCATACGATGTCGTCTGAGCATGGCTTGTCTTCCCGATTAGGTCACCACGATGTTCACGAGTTTTCGACGCACCACCACAACGCGCGCGATCGTCTTGCCCTCGGTGTGCGACCGCACCGAGGCGTCCGCGAGCGCTGCGGTGCGCAAGTCATCATTCGACACGTCCGTCGCCACGGTCAGTCGGGCGCGGAGCTTGCCGTTCACCTGCACCGGCACGACGATTTCGTCCGCACGCGCCACGTCTGGGTCGAAGGAGGGCCACGCGGCGGTCACGAGCCCGCCGGTGCGTCCCAATTGCTCCCACAGTTCCTCGCACAGGTGCGGCGTGAACGGCGACAACATCAACACGAGCGCATCCACCGCTTCAGCCAGGACACAGGCGGTGTCTCCAGGAACCCGGTCGGCGGGGTACGCCTCGTCTGTCGCATGCGGCGCCAGCCCCTGCTGCTCGCAGAACGCATACAGGTCATTCACCAGTTCCATCAACGCGGACACGGCGGTGTTCAGATGCACGCGCGGGTCGAGGTCCGCGGACACTCGGCGAATCGATTCGTGGGTCTTGCGGCGTAAGGCACGATGGGCGTCATCCAGGGTCATCGTGCCGAGATCGCCAGCGGCGCCAGACACCACAGGACCGACGGCCGTCACGAGTCGCCAGACCCGTGTCAGGAACCGGTAGCTCCCCTCCAACCCGGTGTCGGTCCACTCCAGTTCTTTCTCCGGCGGTGCGACGAACATCTCGTAGAGCCGGAGCGCGTCAGCCCCAAAGCGTTCGATCATCTTGTCCGGGTCGACGACGTTCCCCTTCGACTTGGACATCACGGCACCGTCGCGCAGCACCATCCCCTGGGTCAACAACCGGGTAAACGGCTCGTCGTGTTCCACACATCCGAGATCCTTGAAGACCCGACAGAAGAACCGGGAATAGATCAGATGCAAAATCGCGTGTTCGACGCCGCCAATGTAAAAATCGACCGGGGCCCAATAGCGCACGCGATCCGGATCGAACGGCTGGCTGTCGTTGGTCGGATCGCAATACCGATAGAAGTACCAGGAGGAATCGAAGAACGTATCCATCGTGTCGGTTTCACGACGGGCGGGACCTCCGCACGACGGGCACGCGACGTTCACGAATTCAGGAATCTGCGCAAGGGGCGAATCGCCTCGACCAGTGAATTCGGTGACGTGAGGCAGCTCGACGGGCAAATCCTCATATGGCACCGGTTGTAGTCCACACGCCGGACAGTGGATGATCGGAATCGGCGTACCCCAGTACCGCTGGCGCGAGACTCCCCAATCCTTGAGGCGGTATTGAACGGTCGCCTCCCCCACCCCTCTCGACTCTGCGGCGTCGGCCATGACGGCGGCGGCACCCGCGGTCGACCGGCCTGTAAATTCCCCCGACCCCGCGAGCGTACCTGGGCCCGAGTACGCCGATGCCATCGTCGCGCCGTCGAGCGGCGGCGAGTCCGACGCGGCCTCACCGTCTGGCTGGATCACGACCTCCACGGGGAGGCCATACTTGCGGGCGAATTCGAAGTCCCGCTGATCGTGAGCCGGCACAGCCATCACGGCGCCGGTGCCGTAATCGGCCAGGACAAAGTTCGCGATCCAGATCGGGACCGGCTGTCCAGTGAATGGGTTGATGGCCGTTCGCCCGGTATCGAAGCCCCCTTTCTCGACCGCGCCGGTCAGCCGGTCGGTGCGGTCCTGGGTGCGGAATTGCTGCACCTGCCGGCGCAAGTCCTCCGGGTCTGGGGCTTCATCGACAAACCGATCCACGAGGCCGTGTTCCGGTGCGAGCAGCACCACCGTGGCCCCATAGATGGTGTCGATCCGGGTCGTAAAGACCTCGATGTGTACCGGCTCCGCATCCGTCCCCTCGACGACAAACCGGACGCGCGCGCCCTCGGAGCGGCCGATCCAGTTGCGCTGCATCGTGAGGACCTTGTCGGGCCAGTCATCCAACCCCTCGATGCCCTTGAGCAGATCATCGGCGTACTGCGTGATTCGTAAGAACCATTGTTCCAGGTCGCGCGGTTCCACCGTCGACCCGCACCGCCAGCACCCCCCGTCCACCACCTGCTCGTTGGCGAGCACCGTCGAACAGCCCGGGCACCAGTTCACCGTCGAGCGGCGCCGATAGGCGATGTCTCGCTCGAACATCTTCAGAAACAGCCACTGGTTCCACTTGTAGTAGCTGGGGTCACATGTCGCGAACTCGCGCTCCCAGGAGTAGCTGATGCCCAGGCGTTGGAGTTGCCCTTTCATGTGGGCGACGTTCTCGCGTGTCCATGTCTCGGGGTGCGACCGATTCTTGATCGCGGCGTTTTCGGCTGGCAGCCCGAACGCATCCCAGCCGAATGGGTGCAACACGTTGAACCCGCGCATCCGCTTCATCCGCGCAACGACGTCCCCGATCATGTAGTTGCGGACGTGTCCCACATGCGCGTGACCGGACGGATACGCGAACATCACCAGGCAGTAGTACTTGGGGCGGTCTGGATCCTCCACCACCTCGAACGCGCGCTGCTCGGTCCAGCGGCGCTGCCACTTCTGCTCGATGGACTGCGGAGTGTAGTCGGACACGATGCTCGCTACCGGATGTTAGAGAGAAACAGGGAAGACCCGCGCGGGTCGATGACGTGACGAGACCAAATTATACTCACTGAGGATACACGCCTGGCCAGGACGAGGCCACGGCACGTTGCACTGCGGGCAACACGCGATCGATTCGACTCGTGTCGCCACCCAGGACCGTCTCGGGCACCGGCGACGCATCGGCGAGTTGCCGAACGGTGGCGTCGAGACCGTCGCCGAGCGCGACGAGGTCATACCCACCTTCAGTGACCACGGCGAGCCGCCCACCGCAGCAGGTGGTCGCCAACTGCTGCACCTGCGCGGTCAGCGACCGAAACCCCGCCGTGGAGACCAGCATGCCGCCCAAGGGGTCCCGCTCGTGCGCGTCGTACCCGGCTGAGAGCAGCATCAGGTCTGGGTTGAAGGCGCGCACCAGTGGCGCCACCAACGCACGCATGGCCTGGTCGTAGTCGGCATCACCAGCCCCGGCCTCGAGTGGCACGTTGAGGGTCGCCCCGACGCCGGCGGCGCGCCCGGTCTCGGTGGCATCTCCCGTCCCTGGATAGAACGGAAACTGGTGCACAGACACGTAGAGCACGCTGGGATCCTCATAGAACATCCACTGCGTCCCGTTCCCGTGGTGCACGTCGTAGTCAATCACCGCCACGCGGTCACAGCCCGCGGCGCGCGCCGCCGCCGCTGCCACCGCGATGTTATTGAACAGGCAGAATCCCATCGCCCGGCCCGCCTCAGCGTGGTGCCCAGGCGGGCGGACGAGCGCCATGGCCGGCGCGCCGGTCTCCAGCGTGTGTTCCACCGCCATGAGGGCGGCCCCAGCCGCTTCCAGCGCAATGTCGTAGGACTCGGCAGACGTATAGGTGTCCGCATCCAGTCGAAGCCGTTGGCCGGCCGTGGACGCGACCTTGTCGACGTGATCCGCATCGTGCACGCGCACCAGTTCCTCTCGACGCGCGCGACGAGGCATCGTCACCGCCCCGCCAGACTCAGCCCAGCGCCGGCTGACTTCGCTCATGACCCGCGCACGCGCCGGTTGTTCAGGATGGCCGTCTGGTGTCTCGTGGTCACCAAAACGCGAGCTGCTGACGAGTAGCATGATGGCAACTCCGGTTTACGATACGAGCAGGGCCGCCGCACGCTCTGCGAGGGTACCGAGAATCCTCCCCAGCGCCTCTTGGTGCGCAGCCACGACACCGTCCCCATGGGGGTCTGGCACGTCGAATGGCTTGCCGATCGCGATGGCGGCACGACTGAACGGGTGTGGGATCTGCGTGCGATCCCAGTTCCGCGCGGTCCAGTACCGATCGGCTTCGATATGAAATGGCAGAATCGGGCTCCCGGTCGCCCCAGCGAGCCACACCGCCCCCGGCTGAACCCGCTGAGCCGGCCCGCGTGGCCCATCGACGGTGAACGCGGCGGGTCGGCCCGCCGAGACGTCGCGCTTGAGCTGCACCAAAGCCCCGCGCGCTCCGCGTGACGTCGACCCGCGAGCGGTCCCGTAGCCGAAGCGACGGATAATCCGCGCGATCCACTCGCCATCGAAATTCTGGCTGGTCATGACCACGATGTTCCGGTCGCGCCAGAAATAGGTGGCGGCCAAAATTCGCCCGTGCCAGAACGCGAAGATCGGTTGCCGACGCTGGGCCACGATGGCGTCGTAGTGCTCCAGGCCCTCGACCTTCCACCGGATCGTGCGGCACAGTGCTCCGATGACCGGCGCACCCAAGGCGGCAATGGCGGTCGCCTGGCTCAGTTGCCACCGGGTCAGCGAGGGTCCCGCCACCCGTTACATCCCTTCGTAGTCGGGTCCGCCACCACCTTCCGGTGGTACCCAGTCGATGATCTGGAAGGGATCCATGATGTCGCAGGTCTTACAGTGGACGCAGTTCGAGGCGTTGATCTGCAATCGACGCCCCGTGCCAGCGTCGCCCTCGGTGTCATCGGGCACCATCTCGTAGACGTTGGCGGGACAGAAACGCACACACGGGTTCCCGTACTCCTCGCGGCAGCGAGTCCGACAAATGTCAGTATCCTGCACGAGAAGATGCACCGGCTGGTCTTCGTCGTGCCGCGTACCCGAATAGTGGACGTTGGTCAGCTTGTCGAACGTCACCGCGCGATCCGCCTTCACCGCGTTGCTCGACACATCGGGATCGGGGTGCCCAGTCCGGTAGTAACGGGCGAGCCGGGTCAGACGCTCGTGTCCCGGTTCACTCGACAGACGTCCCCGCGGCAGTGCGCCGCCGGTCAACATCGACAACCCCGAAAACGCGAGACCGGCGAGCATGCCACCGCCGAATGACTGATGCACATTGCGCACCGGATAGAGCTCGCGTCGCACGCTTCCGGTGTTGATTGACTCCTGATACGTGGCGAGCATGGAGGCCGACACGTCGCCAGACCGAACCGCCGTGAAAGCGGCGTCGCCGGCGCAGATGCCAGTCTTCATGGCCAGGTGGATGCCCTTGAGGCGCATGGAGTTCAGGAACCCGGCGGCATCGCCGACAATGAGCGCGCCGTCCATGTGACACCGCGGGATCGCGTACCAGCCGCCTTCTGGCAGCGCCTTGGCCCCGTATCGCACCATCTCGCCACCGGCCAACATTTTGGAGACCAGCGGATGCTGTTTGAACCGCTGGAATGCCATGTGCGGGTCGAACAGTGGATCTCGATAGTCGAGACCCACCACGAATCCGACCGCAAGCTTTCCTTCCGGGAGCGCATAGATGAATCCTCCACCGAACTCCTCGCTCCGGAGGGGATAGCCCATCGTATGGATGACCGTGCCGGAGTCCACCCGGTCGGCGGGAACCTCCCAGAGTTCCTTGATCCCGATGGCGTACGTCGGTGGGGCGGGGCCTTCGAGACCGAGCTTCTGCACGAGGGCCTTCGTCAGATTGCCACGTACCCCGTCGGCGAAAATCGTGACGGCCGCGTGAATATCGACGCCAGGCTCAAATGTTCCCTTTCGCTCCCCGTGCTTGTCGATGCCGCGGTCTCCCGTACGCACCCCAATCACGCGCTCGCCGTCGTACAGCACCTCTGTCCCGGCGAACCCCGTAAAGATGTCGACGCCCTCGGCCTCTGCCTGTTCAGAGAGCCAGCGGACGAACCGGTTCAACGAAATGATGTATGCACCGTGGTTCTTGAACGGATCGAGCGGGCCGGGCATCGGCGGAAACCGGAGCTGCGACTGCTCGGTCAGGTAGTAGACGCGATCGCCGCGCACCTTGGTCTCGATTGGGGCGCCACGGGTCTTCCAGTCTGGCAGGAGTTCATCGAGTCCGGACGGATCGAGCACCGCACCGGACAACATGTGCGAGCCACTTTGCCGCGACTTCTCCAGCACCGCAATGGACAGCGGATCGCCGCCTTCACGCTTCTGCCGCGTTGCCAGGCGGAGCGCGGCGGAGAGCCCGGCCGGGCCGCCACCGACAACCAACACATCGACATCGAGGGTTTCCCGCTCCAGACCAACCTCCCTCTTCCGCCGCGCTAGGCGTCAGCGTCGAGTGCGGAAATCAGCGCCGGCACCACCTCGAACAGATCTCCCACGATCCCAAGATCGGCAACCTCGAAGATTGGTGCGTCGGCGTCCTTGTTGACGGCCACAATGGTGCGGGCGCCCTTCATCCCAACCAGATGCTGGATGGCTCCTGAGATTCCCAGCGCGAGATACAGCTTCGGCGACACGGTCTGGCCGGAACTGCCGACCTGCCGATCCATCGGGAGCCAGCCGGAGTCGCAGATCGGCCGAGACGCTGCCACTTCCGCCCCGAGAACGGCGGCCAGTTTTTGAGCCATGGCAATGTGCTCCTGGCTCTTGATGCCGCGACCCACGGCGACAATGCGCTCCGCCTGGGTGAGATCGACCGCCTGCTTCGCTTCCTGGAACGGCGCCTCGGCGGTTTGTCGGATCGCGGCCGCATCGATCTCGACCGGGAAGTCGCGGATCTCAGCCGGCGAGTCGCCACGCCGTAGGGCGTCCGGGCGAAACGCACCGATCTGGAAGCTCGCGAAGTGCGGAGAGGGCCCGGTCGGAACGACGTCGGCGACAAACTTCCCCTGGAACATCGGTCGCACGAACGCCAGGCGGTCCTCCCGCGTCTTCATCGCCACGCAGTCCGTCACGAGCGACCGACGGAGCCGCGCCGCAAGACGCGGGGCGAACTCACGCGTCTGGTACGTATGCGTCAGTAGCACCAGCGCCGGTTCGACGGCCGTGACGAGAGCGGCAAACGCGGCCACAAACCCGTCTGGCGTGTATGACGCCAGGGCGGGATGTGCAACCGTCAAGACCGCGTCGACCTCGGCCGCTGCGAGCTCGGCCGCCACAGCCTGAATGTCACCACCGGCCACAGCCACCTGGACCGGCTGCCCGACCTGCTGCGCGGCAACAATCGCCTCCCAGCTCGTCTTATTCAGGACTCCGTCGCGTTGCTCGGCTATAACAAGAACCATTAGATGACTCGCGCCTCTTCGCGGAGAACCCTGACCAGCTCGGTCGCCGCTTCGCCCGGCGTCCCCTCTATCAACCGCGTCTGCTTGCCCTTCTCAGGTACATACAGCTCGAGAATCTCGTGGTGTGGCACCAGATCGGCGGATGGCTCGACGACCCGTACGTCTTTCTTCTTCGCAGACATGATGCCCTTCAGCGTCGCGTACCGGAGCTGGTTAATTCCGCTCTGAATGGTCAACAGCGCCGGTGTCGGCATCGAGACCCACTGGAACCACCCGCCCTCGAGCTCGCGTTTCACCCGGAGGGTCCCATCCGTCACCTGGACCTCCATGATGATCGTGGCGTGGGGAATCTCCAGCAGTTCCGCCAACACAACACCGGTCTGCGCGAAGCCCTGATCGTCCGACTGGAGCCCCGTGAGCACCAGATCGAATGCTTCCTCACGCATCGCCGACGCCAGCGCCTCGGCCACCATGCCTCCGTCGGCTGCTGCCAGGCGGTCGCTCTCGACCCGAATCGCCCGATCCGCGCCACGTGCCAGCGCTTCGCGGATCACCTGCGCCACTCGCGCCGGCCCGGCCGAGCAGACCACGACTTCCCCGCCATGCTGCTCTTTCAGCCGAAGCGCCTCTTCGAGGGCGTAGGCGTCGGGCTCGTTCATCTCGAAGCTGGCGTCACCGTCCTGTACCCAGGTGGCGGCGTCGTCGACCCGAAGTGGCCACTCCCGCGTGACCACCTGTTTCACACAGACGGCAATCTTCATCCGGTCCTCATGTCGGGCAGACCAACGCTCAGCGAACGAGTCGTCAGTGCCTACCCGGTCGTGGCGTTCGAACCACCCGTGCTGTACCCGTCGTGGTGTTCGAACAACCCAGTGGTTACCCGTCGTGGCGTTTGAACAACAAAGAAGCGTTCGTGCCCCCGAACCCGAATGAGTTCGACAGCGCGTACTCGATAGTGGCCGACCGCTTGACCCCAGGCACGTAGTCCAGATCACAATCCGGATCTGGGTTTTCGAGGTTGATCGTTGGTGGGATGACCTGTTCGCGGACCGCCAACGACACGATGCCGGCCTCCAGGCCACCTGCCGCACCGAGCAGATGCCCGGTCATCGATTTCGACGACGAGATGGCCAACTTGCGCGCGTGATCACCGAAACACCGTTTTATCGCCAGTGTCTCGATCCGATCATTGAACGGTGTCGAGGTGCCGTGGGCGTTGATGTAGTCCACCTGATCGGGCGTAATGCCGGCTTGCTCGATCGCGCTCTGCATCACCCGCAGCGCCCCGCTTCCGTCCTCCGGTGGCGCCGTCACGTGATGCGCGTCCGCAGACATGCCGTAGCCGACAAGTTCCGCGTAGATCTGGGCGCCACGTGCGAGCGCGACATCGCGGGCCTCGAGAATGATGACCCCTGACCCCTCACCGATGACGAAGCCGTCACGTTCCTTGTCGAATGGACGGCTCGCGCGCGTAGGTTCCTCATTTCGGGTGGACAGGGCGCGCATCGCAGAGAACCCACCAACCCCCATGGGGGTGATGGCCGCCTCCGACCCCCCGGCCACCATGATGTCGGCGGCGCCACGACGAATCGTTTCGAACGCGTCGCCGACCGCATGGGCAGACGCGGAACAAGCGGTACACGTGGCTGAGTTGGGACCCTTCGCGCCCAGGCGTATGGACACGTGTCCGGCCGCCAGATTGATGATCGCCGCCGGAATAAAGAAAGGCGAGATCTTGCGCGGCCCGCCCTTGAGCAACGCCTTGTGCTCGCGCTCGATCGTGGCGAACCCGCCGATGCCGGAGGCCAGATAGACGCCGACCCTCGGCGCCATTTCGGGCGTCACCTCCAGTCCGGCGTCGGCCCGCGCAAATTCGGCCGCCGCAATCGCGTATTGAATAAAGACGTCCATCTTCTTGACGTCCTTCTTCGCCACGAAATCCAGCGGCTCGAATCCGCGAACCTCACCCGCAATACGCGAGGCGAACTCGTGTGCGTCAAAGTGGGTGATGCTACGAATCCCACTCTGGCCGGCGCACAGCCCTTCCCAGGTCGGCGCCGTTCCGATGCCCAGCGACGACACGAGGCCTACCCCCGTGACCACAACCCGCCTACTCACAGTCACTCCCGGTCGAGAGCCGCCGTCTACTTCTTCGAATGCGACTCGATGTACGCAACGGCCTCTTTGACGCGGGTGATTTTCTCCGCGTCTTCGTCTGGAATCTCGAGGCCGAACTCTTCTTCGAACGCCATAACAAGCTCCACCGTGTCGAGCGAGTCCGCTCCCAGATCGTCCACAAAGGACGCATCCGAGGTCACTTCTTCTTCGTCGACCCCGAGCTGCTCCACGATGATGCCTTTTACTTTTTCAGCAACCGCCATTCAACTCCTCCTACATGTACATGCCACCGTTCACCGACAACACGTGCCCCGTAATATACGCTGCTTCGTCCGAGGCCAGAAAGCCAATTGCCCCCGCGACGTCTTCCGGCGACCCAAGTCGCCCCAATGGAATCTGCTTCACCATGGCCGCTCTGGCGGATTCGCCGAGATCCGCGGTCATATCGGTGTCAATCATTCCCGGCGCGACCACGTTCACAGTGATGCCGCGACTCGCCACCTCGCGAGCCAGGGCCTTTGAGAACCCGACCATCCCGGCTTTGGTCGCGGCGTAGTTCGCCTGGCCCGCGTTGCCCATCTGCCCCACCACCGAACCGACGCTGATGATACGCCCCCCGCGTTGTTTCAACATGGGGCGCAGCACTGCGCGCGAACACGTAAACACGGCCGTCAGGTTGGTCGCGATCACGGCGTCCCAGTCAGCCGGAGACATTCGCATGGCCAGTTGGTCCCGAACGATACCCGCGTTGTTGACCAACACATCAACTCGACCGAACTGGTCGAGCGTCGCGCGGACCATACTGGCCACCTGATCCGCATCGGTCACGTCAACGCTGAGGGCGAGGGCCGTGCCGCCAGCCTCACGTATCTCAGCCGCCACACCCTCGGCATGGTCGCCGCGGGCCGCCGCCACGACCGACGCGCCGGCCGCCCCCAACCGAATGGCTACCGCCCGCCCGATGCCTCGGGACGCTCCGGTCACGACCGCGACGCGCTCTCGTAGATTACTCATCCTCTGCGTAACGGTCGGTAGCCGTCCGTAGCCGCACATCCCTCCGCGCCAACGAACGGTACGCCCGGGTCCCACGTGGTTCCCGCCACTTGTCGAACAACTGTCACTGAACGCCGCGCGGTACAGGCGGGATACGGCAGCGCCTGGATATTCACGTCAGCCAGCCAGGGACGATACCGCTTCGTCTACACTCTCCGGGTCGGACACAGGCAGCACCCTCGCGCTACGGTCGATTCGCCGGATGAGTCCGCTCAACACCGAGCCAGACCCTACCTCAAGATACGTGTCGACGCCTTCGGATGCAAGGCGCCGGACGACCTGCTCCCATCGCACCGGAGCGGTGACCTGGCTGACGAGGGCGTCGATCGCACTCGCCGCGTCCCGCTTCGGCTCCGCATCGACGTTGGCGACGACCGGTATCGACGGGTCGGATACGACCAGCGAGCGGAGTTCCGGGACCAACCGCTTCTCCGCCGGTTGCATGAGCGCGCAATGAAACGGCGCACTGACCGCCAACGCGACGACTCGCCGCGCGCCGAGTGCCTTCGCGCGCGCGCCCGCCCGCTGCACCGCGTCGCTATGCCCGGCGATAACAATCTGCCCCGGCGCGTTGAGATTGGCCGGACTCACGACCTCCCCCTCCGCCGCGTCCGTGCACGCCTGCGCGAGCGTTTCTTCGTCGAGCCCCATGACAGCCGCCATGGCCCCGACGCCCACGGGAACGGCCTCCTGCATGTAACGCCCACGATTGCTGACCGTCCGGACCGCGTCACCAAACGCCAGGGTTCCCGCGGCCACATGGGCGGAGTACTCGCCAAGACTGTGCCCGGCCAGAAACGCCGGTGTCAGACCTCGCGCGGTGAGGACGCGAGCCGTCGCGGTAGCGACCGTGACCAATGCCGGCTGCAGATACTCTGTCAGCGTCAGTTTCTCGACCGGCCCCTCGAAACACAGGGTGCTGAGCTTCATCCCCAGCGCCGCATCAGCCTGCTCGAACGTTTGACGTGCTTCGGAATATTCGGCCGCTAGCGCGTGGCCCATCCCGACACACTGAGACCCCTGGCCTGGAAAAACGAACGCGATCATGTGGCTCCTGAACACGTGTGGCGCGCCGGTGACCGGCGGCGCGGGTTCGCGATGTCGTAGCGGTCATCGATGGCCGCGGCCCCGTCGGGCCAAGACCACGCGATCGGTGTGGCTAGGCCTCTTTGACGGCACGAACCTGCCGACCTCGGTAATACCCGCAGTGCGGACAGACCTGGTGGGATGGTTTCCGCTCGTGGCATTGCGCGCAGATCCCCGCCGTGACGGGGACGAGACTGTGGTGGGTTCGCCGCTTCGCCGTACGCGATTTAGAGTGCCGTCGTTTCGGATTCGCCATAATTCGTTCTGTCCTCTCGCGTCCTCGAGACGCCTCGCGCCAGTCGGGACTGACTGCCCCTCCCGTCAGCGACCGATGTCACCGAGGCAACAAATTCTTCAGCCCTGCCAGTCTGGGATCCTCCCACGGGTCAGAGCAGTCGCACGTCGTGGTACTTCGGTTCGCACCGCAGAACGTGCACAAGCCTGGACACTCTTCCCGGCAGAGCGGCTTCATCGGGAGCGTGAGCTGCAATTGTTCCCGTATTAGTTGGCCCAAGTCGATCTGCTCGTCCCGATAGAACGCGGTGTTCACGTCCGCTTCCTCGATACGCACGTCGCCTTCGTCTGAACTCTCCGACTCCGGCAGATACAACATATCGATGTCCAAGCCCACCGGCCACGAAAAACGCTCGAGGCAACGACCACAGCCGAGGTCGAGCATCGCCTCAATCCTGCCGATCAATCGGAACGTCGCCTCGTCCTTGCGAACAGCCAGGTCAATCGTGGTGTCCCCGGTCACTTCGTAATCGTCCTGCCCGTCAGACGTGAGCAAGCCAGCCGCGAACGTGCGCCGGACCTGGTGGTGTGTGCCGTGAATCTCCTGTAGATCGAGGTTCATCGACACTCCAGTTCCCATCTCGCGCGACTGATCTGTCTATACCGTGTGCCCATCTCGACCCGGGACCAAACCTAGATTATAGCATCGGACCACACAACGCAGTGCCTACACGAAAAATGGGATGCCCGCCGTTGCGGACATCCCATTCCTTGAATACTACCCGGGTTGCGCCCGAGCCTTACATCACCCGTTACTGGAGCGGGTTGGACCCGGCTGGCGCACCGTTCTGCGTCACGGCGACGGC
>CAWWAF010000026.1:0-39375 GCA_963934795.1 uncultured bacterium | reverse complement strand
AGCGCCACCTCAGCGCGACGCCAGCCGCGCGCGAGCCCAGGCGACGTGTTCAGCGACGAGCGGCTCATCGAGCGACTCGGCGCCCACCCGATCGGCTGCCGTCAGACCAAGCGCGGACTCGGCTTCATCGGTGCCGCTGTTACCCAATGCCACGGCCACGTTGCGTCGCAACCGTTTCACGCGCACCCGCATCATCGCACCGTGGCGGATGGCGTCTCGCAGCTCGGCATCCGACCGGGTCCACAATTCGGCCAAACGCGGGCGGTCGAGTGCCTCGCGCGGTTGCCAGGCGGGGTCAGTGGAGACCGCAGCCCCGTGGTTGTACGGACAGACATCCTGACAAATGTCGCACCCGTAGATGTGGTTTCCGAGCTCGGCGCGGTCGCTGCCGGCGATATCGCCTTTCATTTCGATCGTCAGATACGACAGGCAGCGGGTCGCGTCGAGCACCCCCGGCTCCGGAAATGCTCCCGTCGGGCACGCGTCTAGGCAGAGCGTGCACGTCCCACACTGGTCGAGCCCGGGCTCGTCTGGCGCGAGCTCCACACTACAGAGAATCTCAGAGAGGAAGAGCCAGGAACCGAGTGCTGGACTGATGAGACAGGTGTTCTTGCCGACCCAGCCAAGCCCCGCCTGCTCAGCGTAGAGCTTTTCCTGCACCGGACCGGTATCCACGTAGGCCTTGGTCTCCAGCGGCGTCCCATGCGACCGCAGCATCCACTCGCTGAGTGCCTCGGTGCGGGCGCCCAGCACGTCGTGATAGTCGTCGCCCCAGGCGTACCGGGAGATCAGGGCCTCGTCCGGATCGGCGACCTCCGTCGAATACGGCCGATCGGTGTTGTAGAGCGTCCCGAGCATGACGACCGATCGGGCCGACGGCATGACCGCGCGGACATCGGCCCGGCGCTCCGCCGTCCGGGCCAGGTAGCCCATCTCGCCGGCATACCCCCGCTCGACCCATTCGCGAAAGAACGTCAACCGCGGATGGTCATCGGCCGATGCGACGCCGCACAAGTCGAACCCAAGTTCCCGCGCACGCGCCTTGATCGATTCGGCCGTCAACATAATCGCTGGCTCCCCTCACCAGGGCTGCACTCTACCAGACACCAGGCGCCAGCCTCGCCCGGCGACCTAGAAGGTGTAGCGTAGGCCGAGTTGCATCTCGCGAGCGTGCTGGGCGCTGAAGATACGGCCGAAATTCGGGGTTCCGAATATCCGGTTCGGGACGTCGAAATTTGCCCGATTCAGCAGGTTGAAGACCTCCCAGCGCACCTCAAACCGTCCATCCCGCCCGACCGGCCAGTCTTTCTGAATGGACAGGTCGACCACAGCCATTCCAGGCGCGAACACGCTGTTTCTGAGCGCGGAACCGAATGTAAATGGATCCTGCAGGGTGAACGCGGCCGTATTGAACCACTGCTCGGGCGAGCGCTGGCTCGCGGGAAGCGTCGGATCACCGATCTGGTCTGGCCTCTGGGCCGGACCGGATCCAATGTTCGCCACGTCTTGTCCCAGATTGACGGTAAACGGCGCCCCAGACTGCAGGGTGGCCACCACATTGACCCGCCATCCGGCTCCCAACATCTCCGCGGCGCCGCCGACACCGTCAAAGAACGGCAGCCGGTAGCTTCCACTGGCCACGAACTGATGTCGATGGTGGAAGCTGGACAGCGCCTCTTCGCCAGGAAAAATGTTCCGCACGTCCTGCGGCACGTTCGCCTCGAAGGCGGTGGCGCCAGGGCTCGACGCATCGTCACGCGACTGCGACAATGTGTACGCGGTATTGAAGGAGAAGCGGCCGTTAAACCGTCGTTCGGCCTTGAACGTCACGGCGTGGTAGATCGACGTTCCATCGAACCGTATGGCGCGCACGGCGCTCAGCTCCGGAATCGGCCGACGGGCGTCTATCGGACCAGGCCCCGGCACCGGCACATTGCGAATCGTCGAGTTGTCGGCACCAATCGTGTACGACCCCATGTACGCGACCTCGAACATCGTCCGCGGCAGCGCTTCGATCTGTAGTCCCCCGCTCCAGGTCTGCGTGTACTCCACCTGATAGTTGTTGTCCATGATCGTGCCACCGACACTTCCGCTCGCATCGCTGATCAGGATGTCGTTGGTTCTAAGCATGGGCACCAACTGGTCCGACGGCGCGTCGACCTGCTTGAGTGCGAAGAACGGCAAATTTCGGGTGAACGCGGTCTGCACGCTATAGGCCCACTGGTTCAGGAACACGCCGTAGCCACCGCGGACGACCGCGGGCCGTTCGTCGCCCAGCGACAGGGCGAAACCGAATCGCGGTGCCAGCCGCAACTTGCTCGGTCGCAGCAAACTCCGGTCCCAACCGGCGTCGGCAGACGTCACCCAGGGAATCGGTATCAGCGGCAGTAGCGCTTCCGCCTCTGGCGAAATGTTGCCGGCGTCGTCGCTCGCAATGACGTAGCGGCCACCCGGCACCGAGAAGTCGATCGTCGACAGCCGGTTGTCGACATCCTTCATGTGCGAGTTGTATTCGTAGCGCAGCCCGTAGTTGATCGTCAGATTGTCCCGCACGCGCCAGTCATCCTGTGCGTACAGGTGCAGCCAGGTCGTACGTGCATCCTCGTCGCCCCCCCCAATGCCGGCCCTGGCCGACGTCGGGAAACCAAGCAGGAAATCGGCCAACGCATTGCCGGTCCATTGACCGGTGTAGCTGAAGGCGCCACGCGCCGTGTCGGCGTTGACCGGCCGGAATCGCAGATGAAACAGATACGCACCGAACTTCAGACGATGTGCCCCCCGGTCAATCAAGAAGTTGTCGTAGACCTCGAAGTGCTCGTTGGCCCGCGACACGAATGTCGTGGGGTCGCCCATCGTGCTGAACAACCCTGCGGTGGACACCTGTGGAAATCCAGCATCGCGCGGAACTGAGGAGACCCCGAGCAGACCGACCTGATCGGCAAAGCCCACCCCGGCGTTCACGCTCCGCTGCCCACCGTCCACTCTCATGTAGCCGAACCGCAGCTCGTTCAACATGTCGACGCCGAAGGTGCGGGTGTGGCTGACCCCCAGGTTCCGCGTGGTGGTGTCGAGAGTGCGCCCAAATCCTGGCACCAGGGCCTCTTGCTGAACGCTTGTTCCGAACGGCTGCAACTCGTCCGCGTCGAAGCTGCTGAAACGCACGAACAGCTGATCACGGGCCGTCAGTCGATGGTCCACTCGGAGGCTGAGCTGATGAACATCCTTATCTTGCGCTTCGACGGCAGTGAGATTCTGGAACGGACCGGAACGGTTGGGCAGAGGTACGTTCCCGAGAAACGCTTGCGCGATAGGATCCAGCTGGTTGGCCGGAATCTGGTTCCCCGGAAACAGCGTACAGGCGCCGGTCACCGCGTTGATGGTGGTCGGATCGCAGATCGGGTCCCAGGCCGAAAAATCGCCGCCGCGCGTGGCGGCATCCGGCACCGAAAATGTCTTGGTCAGCGAGCGCCGCGTGTCCTGGCGCTCGTAGCTAAAAAAGAAAAATGTGCGGTCTTTCACGATCGGCCCGCCCATCGATCCGCCGTACTGCTGTTGATCGAGAGGTGGCACCTGTTGGGTACGGTCGTCAAAGAAGTTGTGTGCGTCGAATCGATCGTCACGAATGAATTCGAACAGGCTCCCGTGAAAACGATTCGTTCCCGCCTTCGTTGCCACGTTAATGAGCGCTGACGCCTTGCCACCAAATTCTGGTGGGTACTGCGATTTTTGAATCTTGAACTCCTGGATGGAATCGACCGAGGGGTTGATGACTAGGTTGTTGAACAGCTCGTCCGTCACCTTGAAGCCGTCAAGCAGGTAGATGTTGTGACCGGCGCGTTGCCCACCGACATTGGGGAGCGGCCCAGCCTGCTGCAGCGCTCCGCCCCGGGTCCCGCCAGGCGGGATGACCACCGCGTCGCTGAGCTGTGCCAACTGGAGAAACTGACGACCGTTCAAGGGGATCTGCTCGACCTCGCGAGTCTCGATGACGTCGCTGATCTCGGCCGTGGTCGTCTGCAGCAGCGGTGTCACCACCTCGACGGTCACCTCTTCGCTCAGCGTGTCGAGCGACAGGCCGAATTCCAACTGAATCGTCCGACCGAGCTCCAGGACGACACCGGTCAGGATGCCGGGCCGGAAACCGGGCAGCTCGGCGGTGAGGTCCCAACTACCCGTCGGAAGCGCTGGCAGAAAAAAGCGCCCCTGCGCGTCGGTCACGCGGTCCATGGTGAACCCGGTATCGGGATGACGCGCCCGGATCGTCGCACCGGGCAGCACACCGCCGCTACTGTCGACGACCAGACCGCCAATCTCACCCGTGTTGGTCTGCGCGGACACTCCGGCCGTCATCAGCCAGATCATGCAGACTACGGCGCCGACGTCTCGTGTCATTCCCCCCGCGCACTTCCGCTCAAGGCCGGAGCATGTCCACGCTCGAGCATCTCAAAGCGATCAATAGGAGCCCGAGCCGCGCCGACGCAACTCCAGGCTGACGGGAGGCGGCCGCCTCCCGTGTGTTCCCTCGATTCTAACGACAATGCCGACCGCGACCAAGCGACCATCTCGCGCGCCGGCGGGGGTCAGACCCGGGGTCAGGCGCGGCCGTGAGCAGGCGGTCGACTAAATCCGTGATTCCGGGTCCCGAGTGCCTGATTTCGGGTCGCCGCTGCTACCGATGTCCGACGCCACGCGACGCCACCACGATCGGGCGCGCTTGACCGCCTCCGGTCCAGCGAGGGCCGCCCCACCCCAGAATGCCACCTCGGCCAAGACGACGAGCCCGGTAGCCACCACCCCACGCGAGGCGACCGTCAATGGCAGAAACGGCACCCCCAGCAACCCCAGCCAGAGAGGGAGCGACCCAACCATGAGCACCCATCCGACACGCGTCCATCGACCGCCAGCGGTCCGGGCGTCACGAGGCGGGAGATGCTGGGTCATTCGTGTAACCGCGGCTCAACCCGCGGCATCCTATCGTGTATGAAGCTTCCGAGCGTTAATCCAGTCGGTCTGGTCGAGCACCCTGACGACTACACCCGAACAGCCCGCGTCTACTCTCCAGGGGTGCGTATAGGAGCCGTCGTGGTATTGGCAGCGTTCGTCACTGTCAGCCTGGCCACGACCGCCGTCAGCCTCGGTGCGTACTGCCTCACGTCAGGTACCGGTCCGGTTGGACTACTGTTCTAGCAGGTCTTGCGCAGACGCGGCTTCGCCAGAGGCCCCGTGCTTCTCCGTCGCCACGGCGAGCACCTCCTCGGCGGCGCGCCGGCTCGCGCCGGGTCCACCGAGCTGCTCGCGCACCTGTCGGAGATCCGCGCGGGTATCCGCCGCCCGCACCTCATCGGTCAGAAACCGCACCGCCTCGGCCGCAACCGCGGCTGGGGTAAACCCCTCCTGCAGAAACTCGGGAACAATCATACGTTCGGCCACTAGATTGACCATCCCAAACGCATCCACCTCGACGAACCGTCGCCCCAGCAGATACGTCAGAGCCGACAGCCGGTAGACCACCACCATCGGCCGTTCATGTATGGCGGCTTGCACTGTCGCGGTGCCAGACGCCGTGAGCACGACGTCCGCTGCCGCCAACACGTCATTCGTCCGCCCCTCGACGACACAGACCGGTCTAGACGCGTTGGTCCTCAGGCCGCCAAGGGGCTCCAGCAAGCGGTCCGGCAGGTGCGGCGCGCGCGCGACCACGAACTGCGCCGTCGGCACAGCGCGCACGATGCGCTCCGCCGCGCGCACCAGGTCCGGCAGTATCAGCCGGACTTCGTTTGATCGGCTGCCGGGGAGTATCGCGACCGTCGGTGCGGTCCCGTCCAGCCCGTGCTCCTGTCGAAACGCGTCGCGGCCGACATTGGGCGCCGTCAGGTCCACCAACGGGTGCCCGACAAAGGTGACCGGAATGCCCTGCTTCCGATACAGCCGCTCCTCGAACGGAAAAATAACGAGGGCACGGGTTACAAATCGAGCCATGGCGCGAAGACGGCCAGAGCGCCATGCCCAGACCTGCGGGCTGATGTAGTAGACCACCGGGATGCCTAGCGCCGCGATGGCGCGGCACAAGTGGAAGTTGAACCCCGAGTAGTCGATCGCCACGAACACGGCGGGGCGTTCCGCCCGCGCCACCCGCACCATGCGGCGATACGTGGCCCACAGCCGTGGCAGCGCCGGTAGCACCTCGGTGAGACCGGTGACCGCCAGTCCCCGGTAGTCGGCCACCAGCCGCCCCCCGGCGGCCGCGACACACTCGCCACCAAGGCCAAACACGTCAGCGGTCGGATCGAGCCTCAGAAGTTGGGTGGTGAGTGCGCCCGCGTACAGGTCGCCAGACGGTTCGCCGCACGACAGCATCACCTTCATGCCAGGTGTCCTAATGCCCTACCCGTCATTCGCCACGTACGCCCGCACGCGGGTCGTGACCGCCATCGTGCCCTGTACGCACGCCAGTGAAACGACCCCTCTGAGTATCAGGGAGCCAGCAGGGGGGAATCGAGGGTGGCCTGGGCCGTGCCTTGGCGGAGAAACAGATCGAGTTCAGAGACCGAGAGCACTTCCACACCCTCGAAACCGACACCGGCCAGGTCATCGAGAAAAGTCGCCGCCTCTCCGACAAGCACGACTGAGAGCTGCTGCGGCTGAAGATACTCGCGCGACACGCGCTGAATCTCGTCAACCGTGACCGCATTGATCCGTTCCGGATACTTCGGCAAATCGCCGAGGTCGAGACCATACAGGAGTGACTCGAGCACCTGCGCCGCAATCGCGTTCGGCGTCTCGATGGTCAGTGGGAACGAACCTGAGAGATACGCTTGTGCATTCTCCAATTCGCGACGCCCGACCCTCTCGCGTTGCAGACGCGCGACCTCCTCGACGATGAGCTGCAGCACTTCGGCCGTCGCATCGGACCGGGTGTCCGTCTTGGCCATGAAGTCACCACCGAAACGGCGGCTCGCCACGTCGGCGGAGGCGGCATAGGTCAACGAGCGTTCGGTACGGAGGACGCTTCCAAGACGATTGCCCCCCTCTCCGCCAAGAATCTTCAGGGCGACGTCGAACGCCAAATGATCCGGACTGGCTCTGGGCAACGCGACGTGCCCGACCCGAATCGCCGTCTGCACAGAACCGGGCTTGTCGACGACCACTATTCGTCTGGCCGGGGCGGGCAGCTGCGTGCTGGGGGTCGGCGGCAGCGGCCGGCGCTCCCAGTCGCCGAAGACCCGTTCCGCCGAGGCAAACGCCTCCTCGGCGTCGACGTCACCCACGATGGCGAGGAGCGCGTTGTTGGGGGCATAGTGCGTCTGGTGAAAGGCTCGAAGATCGTCCCGAGAGATACTCAGCACAGTCTGCGGCGTTCCGTTGTGCGGCATCCCGTACGGATGATCGCCGTAGACCAACCGACTGAACACCACACCGGCCAGATACGCCGGGTCATCCATGCTGACTTGGATGCCGGACAGCACCTGCTGGCGTTGCCGATCGATTTCGGCTTGTTCAAATGAAGGCGTTCGCGTGATCTCGGCCAGAAGATCGGCAGCAAAGTCGAAACTGTCGCGCATGACGAGGACGTTGGCGAAACTCAGGTCCGTGCCCGCCCCCACGCTCAGCACCCCTCCCACGTAGTCGATCGCTTCGGCGACGTCGGTCGCCGACCGCGTCGCTGTCCCCTGGTCGAGCAGCTGCCCCGCCAGCGCGGCCACCCCTTTCTTCCCCACGGGATCTGACGCGGCGCCGGCACCGATCATGAGACGCAAATTCACGGCTGGCTGCTCGTGGTGCATCACCACGACAACCTGTAAACCGTTCGGTAACGTGCGGAGCTCGTACGGCGGAAACGTCACCTGGCGGGCTGGCAACGACGGTGGCGGGCTCTCACGCGGCCAGTCGAGCGGCTGCTGCGCGGACGCGGTGACGCACCCCAGCGCCAGAACGACGGCGGCCCCGGCGGCCCATCGGCCGGTCATTCCTCGTCTCCTGGTTGCAAGAACGACCGCCCGGCGGGGGCCGGTGGCGCGATTGTAAGCACCAGCCGATTCTCCTCCGTGAAGTAGGTTTGCGCGACCCGCTGGACGTCCTCTTTCGTAATATTCATGAAGATATCGAACTCGGCATCCGCCGTCGTAATGTCGTCGTGAATCACGGCCGCATGCGACAGGTGACTGGCTTTCTGCTCAACCGTCGCCCGCGTGAACACGTAATCCCTCGCGAACTGATTCTTGGCCTGCTGCAGCTCGGTATCGCTGATAAAATCGGTCTTCAGTCGGTCCAGCTCCTCGATGAGCGCCTTCTCAGACTCCTCCGCGGTCCGCCCCGGTTGCACGACCGACACCGCATAGAACAGATTCGGGTCGTCGATGATGGTGCCCTGCCCAAACGCCGAGACCGCGAGCTGGTCGTCATAGATCAGTCGCCGGAAAATCCGCGAACTCTGCCCGTCCGAGAGCACCTTGACCGCGATGTGCAGCGGATAGGCGTCTGGGTGGCCGTCGTAGGTGATGTGATAGGCCACGATCACGGCTGGAAGTGGCCAATTTTGGGACTGGGTGAGGTTAATGCGGCGCTCGCCGGTCTGTATTGGCTCGCGCGGGATAGCGCGAGGCACCGGCTTGGCCGCCTTGGGCACACGATCAAAGTACTGCTTCACGAGCGCGAGCGCCTCGCTCGACTCGAAGTCGCCCACCAGCACGAGTGTGGCGTTTTCCGGCACGTAGTAGGTATCGAAGAACTCCTGCACATCGTCGACCGACGCTGCCTCCAGATCCGCCATGGTCCCGATCGGTGTGTGCTTGTAGGGGTGCACCGAGTACGCCTGGTCGTACATGATTTCGGAGAGCAGACCGAACGGCGTGTCCTCATACCGCCAGCGACGCTCTTCTTTGACCACCAGACGCTCCGACTCGAACGTCTCCTTGTCAATCCGCAGCGTCGCCATCCGATCGGCCTCGAGCCAGAGAATCAACGGAAGATACTGCGCCGGGACCGTCTCGACATAGGTAGTGGAGTCCTCTGTCGTGTAGGCGTTTCCATCCCCGCCCACGCGCGAAATCAGGGTCAGATGCGAGTCAGACAATACGTTGCGCGACCCCTTGAACATCAGATGCTCGAAGAGATGCGCGAACCCCGTGCGCCCTGGCGCCTCGTTCTTCGAGCCGACGTGATAGACAAGCTCAGACCGGACGATCGGTGTTGAGTGATCCTCGGCAAGCACCACCGTCAGCCCGTTGTCGAGCGTGTGTAGCTCGTAGTCGAATTTCGGAGGTCTGACCGCCGTCTCGACGGTCGCCGACAGGACAAGGAGGCTCGCCAGGGCCGAGACCGCGAAGACCAACAGGGCCCGACCCGCCGCCGGAGATTTCATGCGACGCATCCACTGATTATCGCATAGGCACCCGTAGCAACGCGCCCTCTGGGGGCGAGACTACTTGCTGAAGAAGCGGAATCCCGCCATGGTAAAGGTCGTGGGGGCCAGATCGAGCGCGTTGGCATCGATACGCCGCTCCCGCGAGAGGAAGACCTCGCCGACGCCGGCGCGCCCAGGAAAGCGGGCGCCGATCTCAATGCGGCTCCCGAATTGACTCTCGCGGCCACGTTCCGCCGCGTTGACGGTGACGGCGGTCAGTTCCCCGCCGACGATGAGCGAGACGCGACGGTGCAGGGGCCGGGAGGCCTGGACGCTTCCGCCCATTTCGCCGGTGTAGTCCACAAACGAGCGTTGGACGGTCTTGAGCAAGCGATACCGCACGTCGAGATCCCAGCCAGCAAGAGCCAGTGGCGAGGTGAACTGGAGTCCCACCATATTCCACGCGATTGCGAAATCTTTGTCGCGGTCGCTCAGGTGGCGTGACACATGATGAAATGTCGCGCCCAACTCCGCTCCCGACATGCCGGTGCGCCACCATGTGGACAGGTCGACCGTGTAGTTACCCTGATTGGGATCGATCGCACGAATCTGCTGACCAACGATGCTCTCGAGGTTGACCAGTACATTCCCTCGAAAGTAGTGCAGGTCAAACACATCGAGGTCCCCCCCGAAATCGGTATCCCACACGAAGCTGTCGCTGTCTGCTCCGAGGTGCAGCGCGTTCAGATGAAAACGGTAGCTGGTCAGGAAGCCCGGCCGAGCAGGCGTGTGGGCCGCTGTCGACGCGGCACTACTCGTCTGGGCCGTGGCCATCGTGGGGCTGGCCACGCCAGCACTGAGACAAAGGACCGCGACAGCGACGAGACGAGACATTGGAAGTCTGTTCCGATGTAGCGGGTCTGGCGGCGGACAGCTACTCGCTCGACGGCGCTCCGGCCTCGAGCTCGGCCAGGCGGCGTTCGAGAGCAGCAACCTTCTTTCTGAGAGCCGGTAGCGTCTGGAAGGACGCAGCCGCTTTGCGCCACGCGCGGTTGTCAATGGCGGGCAAACCCGAGATGAACGATCCAGGTGCCACAGAGTTGGTAATCCCGGTCTGCCCCGTGGCTCGCGTCCCCTTGCCGATGGTGACATGACCGTTGACCCCGACCTGGCCGGCCAGCACGACCGCGTCTTCGACGGTGGTGCTCCCGGCGATACCGACCTGCGCAGCGAGCAATACATGCCGGCCTATGTCGACGCCGTGCCCGATCTGCACGAGGTTGTCGATCTTCGCTCCTCCACGGATCCGCGTTTCCCCGATCGCGGGCCGATCGATGGCCACGTGCGCGCCAATCTCGACATCCGCCTCGATCACGACGTTCCCTAACTGGGGGATCTTCTCGTGTGTTCCGTCTGGCCGCTGGGCGAACCCATACCCGTCGCTCCCGACAACGGCGGCGTTCTGCAACACCACGCGGTCGCCGATCACCACCCGCTCCCGAACCGCAACATGCGAATGCAGGACACAGTCGGCCCCGATGACCGCTCCCGGTCCGATGTGCACGCCGGGGTGCACGACCGTGCGCGCACCGATGGAGACACCTGACCCGATGGACACAAAAGGCCCAATCGACACACCGTCCCCAAGGCTGACATCGGGTGCGACGCTGGTCGACGGATCGACACCGGGACACGGCCTCACCGCGTCACCGAACAGCCCAACCGCACGCGCAAAAGCGAGGTACGGCGTCGGGGTACGCAGCATCGAGCACGGTGCGGCTTCTGCGTCATCCGCCAGGATCACCGCCGCTGCCTGGGTCGAACGCAAGGCGTTCGCGTATCGAGAATTGGCAAGGAAGGTGAGATCGCCAGCCTGCGCGACGTCAATGCCCGTTACCCGATTGACATCGACATCACCGTCGCCGTCGAGCCGACAAGCCAGACGCTCGGCCACTTCGCTGAGCTTCAAATCGGCGCAGTATAGCATGCGCTCCGCGCTGGGCCCGGGCACCGCGGTGCCGCGGGGGCCCGCTCACGCGGGCTTCCAGCACCGCCTGGGAGGGCAACGAAGACGCTAACGGGACACCCGCTGGACAAAAACGGCCGGGTGGTCGAGCTGCAGCTCAGTCGCAAGCTCGCCTAGGCGGTGGTGCCGCTCAGCCGGAGGACGCGCCAGCGCATCGCGCACCGAGGCCAGGGCACCGGACGGACGCGCTGACCAGCGCACCTGGCCCACACCACGAGCCGCGCCCTGGTGCGCCAGCCAGTGACCGGCCGTCTTGGCGGCAAAATACCAGGAGACGAGATTGGGCCCGGGCACGAAGAAGAAGAGGGGGCCGAAGACGGCGGTCGCCAGACCGTCGACGACCATCCATACCCGGTGATGGTCACGGTCGCGCCGGAGCGTCACGCGGGCGATGGAAAGCGCACGTTCGGCGTCGATATCATTCGGAAAGACGAGCGTAACGGTGGACGGGTGGCGCAAGCGCCAGAGAAGACGCTGCTCGGCCAGCCACTCGGACAGCCGGTGCCCAGCACCGCCTCGAATCCGGTCTGTCCAGCTCGATGCAGAAATCACCGACCCGGATTCCGAGCGCCGAGGCTCATCTCCGCCCCGGTCGGTCGCGAGCATCTCGCGGACCCGTCGAAACACGCGGCCGACACGACTGGAACCCGACGCATCGTCCTCGGTTGGCTCGCAGTACAGTTCGTAGCTCGTCCCGCGCGACGGGACAAGAAACACGTCCATACCTTGTCCGCCATCACTCGCACGGTGGAAATCCGAGGGGTCGGGAGCCGTCACGAGTTGTTTATCGGCATATCGGGGCCGCAGGCCGATCTCCTGGTCCGATTGGGCGCTCTCCTGTACCATGACGCATCCCTATGACGATGCGTTCTGCCGGCTGTGCGCTCGTGGTGTCTCTACTTGCGGCGCTGCTGTTACCGCACCAGGCGGCGTCCCAGGAACCGGGCGTCGTCGGACTCCTCGTGCGCATATTCGACGGACTCGAGGAGGTGACGGTAGACTGTGACATCGCAGTCTACGCGGTCGGCTCGCGCGACACGGCCCTTCCCGCGACGCTGAGCGATGGCGGATGGACCCATGTCGACGTCCCCGCGGGCTTCTACGATGTCCAGGTCGCCCGCCGGGACGCCAGCGGCGTCATAGCGATCACCTGGATCGAGCGTCTGTCGGTGCTGCGCTACCCGGATGAAGCGGAAGGCCATCGAGAGATCATCAATCTGCAACCGGCCTTCGGCGCCCTCCTGGTCCACCCACCCCAATCCTGGAGAGACAGTAATAATGACTGGCGTACGGGCGCGTTCCTGCACGGTAGTGTGGGACGCGCCGGCTTCGCGCCGGTCAGCGAAGATGCCAGTCCTCGCGTGTTTGTGCTGCCTGCCGGTCGCTATGACCTCACGGCGAGCAGCGCCGGCCTGGAAGTATCGGTCTCCGACATCGAGGTCCCGGCCAATCACACCCGCATGACAGTCCTACCTGCGGCCACTGACAAAAGCCGCCCGTAGCGCGTGTCGGCTGTGCAGCCGGCACGCGCAGCGAAAAAGCTACGAGTGAACCTGGTGGGGGACGACGATACCCGTCACACCATCGACGAGTGGTGGGGCCTCTTCACAAAAATAGGGCGCCGGGGACCAAGGTCCCCGACGCCAAAGACAGCACTGACGCTGGCGCGGTGTACTACCGAGCGAGCGGATCCGGACGCAGCTGAAAGTGGACGATCTTGCTCTTCGTGCCCTTCCCGCCCTCTGTGTGCCAAATGTAGTTCGACCCGTAGTTGGCCCACAGCCCGCGTCCTTTCCATCCGGCGGACGCATCGTCGATACGACCGTCGAGACCGCGCGAGTAGAAAGCCTGGGGATACGGCACCCGCAGGACGACCCACTCATTGGTCTCCGGGTCGAGCGCGAGCAGGGAGTCTGAAGTCGAGCCGTTGGCGATGGGAATGTTGTCACCCATGCCGAGGGTGTTGTACTGGTCGACCCAGCTGTAGTAGTGGAAATCTGCGCCAACATCACCCTCGACCCCGGCCATCTTCGGCCCCGGCATCGGATACAGTGTCCACCCTTCTGGACAGTGCTGGCCGGTCGCCGTGGCGCCGCTCGTCACCGCGCACTTGGTGCGGTCGAAGCTAGCCATGTGACTGCTGCCGGAGAGCGCGGCCCAGATGACGCCGTTCCGGTCCACATCTATGCCGCGCGGCGAGAAGCCGGTCTCTGCCGGGTCGAGGTCAGATCCGGCGATCGACGGAGGCTCGTACATCTCGGCAATGCAGGTCTCGGGCGGGTTGTCCCCACGATCAAGCCGAACGATGGACCCCGGGAACGGTCCAGTCCTGCTAATCCAGGCCGACCCGTCGGTGGGGTGCGCGATGATGCCGTACCCGAACCCCGCCACGCGTGTATCCAGCGATGCGTCCGTTTCCTCAGCTCGAGGCTCGTTCCACGGCTTTGTGATTTTGCCGTCGCCGTTGGTGTCAAGCACGGTCGGGCACCACCCCTGGGCGAACTGCTCGTCCCCGGTGCTGTCGTAGACGGCGGTGTTCAACCAGCCGACGACGTTCCCGTCACCGCTGAACCACAGGGTGTTGTCCTCGTCCTCGCCAAACTGCAGATGGTGCGTGCCGTAGCAGGTGTCGACGAGCACGAACTTCTCGCCGTCCGGATCATAGTACGAGGCGTGCCGGCCGGTCCGACCCACTGAGTAGTAATCCGCGAACGAATTGTCCGCGCCCTCTTTGCACCAGTCCGGGTTCTGGAACTGGCGAACCGTCGAGGTCATCCAGACCCGGCCTTCGTGGTCCATCATCGGGTTGTGCGGATCCGAACGCTCATTCGCGCCGACGCCCCACAACTCCTGGTCACCCCAGTAGTAGGAGGCGGTCTGCACGTCCGGGAACCGGGTTGGCATGGTCTCGGGATCCGGCCGCACGGGAATGGTCAACTCAACGGCCGAGTTCGCGACCGGGTCCACCATGGTGATGCTGCCGTGGCCAGCTGACACACCGTAGACCGGCCCATTGCCGTTCAGCTGGGGGTTGCGCTTGTCAGTCACGATCTCGTCGTGGATGAAGGAGGTGTCCTTGCCCCAATCCCACAACGTGACCACGACGTTCTGCTCAAGCCCGTCAGGCCGAGGCGGCGCCTCCGGGATAGCGCCGGAGGCGATACGGTCAGTCCAGTCCGCGAACATCTCGAGCGCGGGCTCCCGACCGAAACGGTTCATCGCACCGCTCATCTGGTTGCCGCGCTGCCCGGTCTGCACCCGGTGATCCCAGGCCGCCACGGTCGAGTCAAACTCGTCACGATGCTGGACCTCACGCGTCGCGGTGTTGCCCAGCTGATGACACAGCTGACAGCCCTGCTTCATGTTGTCCACCCAGTGCGACTGGGTCAGCATGGTGGGGTTGATGCCGTTGCCATTGTTCCCGGTGCCAGGAAATTCGCTGGCCGGCGGCGGCTCAATCAGTGAATACCAGTAGTTGCCGGGATAGTATTGCGCGGCGTCGCGCGGCGTGGGTGCGACCATCGCCATCAGCGCAACGTCCTCTCGTCCCGTCGCCAGCTGCACCTTCTCTGAGTCAACGAGCCCGTAGCCTCGAACCCAGACGTCGTAAGTCGCCTCAGGCAACTGCGGCAGAACGAAACGGCCACTGTCGTCGGTCACGACAATTTTGGCGAACTTCGTCTCGAGTTCTTCCGTCTCGGCAATGACCCAGACGCCGGCCTCTGGACCATTGTCGCCGCTCACCGTGCCGGTAATGACACCGTCAGCCATGCCGCTTTGACGGGCGGTCGCGCCGACGCTCCAGATGGCTACGCCGGCCACCAACAGCGCCGCGAGTGTGAGTGAAAAACGTGGGCGGAATGCGATACGCATCTCTATTCTCTGTCTCCCCGCCACACCCGGATCATGCGGACGTCCACCAGACCTTCGACGCGCTACGGATGCGGCTTGAGCGGACACTGTACCTGAGGGGTTACAGGGTGGTCAACGGCCCTGTCGGGAATCGGCAGAAAAAGTAACCTTGGCGAGACCGGCCCGGTTCGGTATGATTCCGTGCTTGTCCGGGACAGTGGCGGCCCGCCTCAGGCAGGGCACCTGTTTCCACGCGGTAGATTGACCCAGGCCTCGCGGGGCCCAACTGTAGACGCACATTCCACTACGCTGACGGTCTCACTCACGCCCCTTCAAATGACTGTGCGCCCCAAGAACGCCCGACCGGCCACGCTGGCGGTGACCTGCGCGCTCGGGGTGTTTCTTGTCACGGGGGCGTACACGCTGTTTGGCGCCCAGACACCGGAGCCCGACCCGCCGGCCGACGCCACATCGCCGAACATGGATGAGGGTGCTACGGCCACCGGCGGCCCAGTCGACCCGGCCGCACAACCCATCGACTTCAGCCACGCGCACCACGTCGCTGAGATCGGGATCGATTGCCAGTTTTGCCACGCCTATGCACGCCGGGGACCGGTGGCGGGAATTCCGTCGGTGCAGCGGTGTGCCGGTTGCCACCAGACGGTACTGAGCGAGCAGCCGGAAATCGTCAAGGTCTTGGAATACTGGGACAACAAGGAACCTATTCCGTGGGTGCGAGTCCACGACTTGCCGGACCACGTACGGTTCTCGCACAAGCCGCATATCCGGGCTGGCGTAAACTGCGCCGATTGTCACGGCGACGTGGCCGCCATGGAAGCGGCCGTGCAAGTCGAATCGCTCAGCATGGGCTGGTGTCTCGACTGCCACAAGGAACGCGAGGCGAGCCGCGATTGCCTCGCATGCCACTACTGAGACAGCCGCGCGGTAGCCAGCGCTTGGCGGGTCAACTGGACCGCCGGGTATTCGAGAGCAGCGAGTGGGGAGGAAGGAACACGTGAAGCAGGGCAGCTCATCGCTCATCGAGGTGGTCGAACGCCGGACGTTCCTGAAGGTGCTCGGCAGCGCCGGGCCGGCGGTGGCGATCTCCGCCTGTTCGCCGATCACCCCCGAGCAGATCATCCCATTCGTCATTCCGCCGGAGGACGTCATCCCCGGCGTCGCGACCTGGTATGCCAGCGTGTGCGGAGAATGCCCGGCCGGTTGCGGCACCCTGGTGCGCACCCGCGAGGGTCGCGCGGTAAAAATTGAGGGCAACCCAGAGCACCCCATCAACCGGGGTGGACTGTGCGTTCGCGGACAGTCCTCGCTCCAGGGCCTCTACAATCCGGATCGCATTCCCGGCCCCCAGCGGCGCCGGGTCACCAACGCAGCCGCCGGACAGAGCGTGCTCGACGCGCTGCCATGGGAAGACGCGCAGCAGGATCTGGTTGACCGGGTGCAGGCGCTCCGCGACGCAGGCCGCGGAGACAGGATCGCGGTGATCACTCCACCGCTGACCGGCACCATGGCGGCCCTCACAGCGACCTGGGTGGAGTCCTTGGGCGGCGCCCGTTGGGTCCGCTACGAACCGTTCGCCTACGAGGCAACACGGGAGTCGAATCGACAGCTGTTCGGACGGGCCGAAGTGCCGCACTACGACTTTGCGAACGCGGACTATCTCATCTCGTTCGGCGCCGACTTCCTGGAGACGTTCAGTTCTCCGGTGGGCTACGCGCGCGATCACGCCGGCCAGCGGCGGGTACGAAACGGCGAGAAGGCGCGGTTTGTCCAGATCGAGCCCCGGCTGTCGATGACCGGTGCCAGTGCCGACGAGTGGCATGCCGTGTCGCCTGAAACGGAAGGTCTGGTGGCGGCGGCCATGATACAGACCATCATCGCCGAGCAACGCGCACAAGGGGTACCTCCCGAGACCCTGGACGCGATCGCGACCTTGGTCTCCTCCGTGTCGCCAGACACCGTGGCCACGGCAACCGGCCTGTCGGCGGACCTGATTCGAAACCTGGCCCGCGAGTTCTCGGACCCAGCTCGCGGCCCCGGACGCAGTCTGGCAGTAGGCGGCGGGGTCGGCGTCTCCGGCGCGAACGCCACGGCGACGGCGTCCACGGTCGCCCTGCTCAACTACGTCGCCGGCAATGTCGGACGAACGGTGGACTTCGGCGCGGCCTCGACCCTGGACGCCTCCACCTACGCAGATATGCAGGCGCTGGGCGACTCGATGCGCGCCGGTGACATCGAGCTCGCGATCATCTACAACGTGAACCCGGTCTTTGCGATGCCGGGCGAGGCCGACTTCGCTGGCGCGCTGGGTGAGGTGCCGTTCGTCATCAGCCTGTCGAGCCTGCCGGACGAAACCACCGCGCACGCCGATCTCCTGCTCCCCACCCACACCGCGCTTGAATCGTGGGGCGACAGTAACCCGAGGCGGGGGGTGTACGGACTACTGCAACCCACCATGCAGCCAGTCTTCGACACACGCCACGCCGGCGATGTCATGATCGCGGTGGGACGGGCCCTGGGAGGCGACACGGCGGCCAACTTCCCGCGTCGCGGCGGTTTCTACCGGTATCTGCGCAATACCTGGCAGGCGATGCAGCCCCAGCCCGAACCGGTGGCGGGCGAGACCGACGGCGCTGAGAGCGACACGGCGGCCGAGGAGCCAGACTTCGAAGGCTACTGGGCCGACGCCCTCCGCCGTGGTGGAACCACGCTCGCGGTCGAACCGGTTGAGGTCAACCTACTCCCCGAGGTTTTCGACACCGACTTGACCGCGGCACTGTCACCGCCCGGGCCGTCGCGGTCATACGCGCTTATCGCCTATCCGTCGTTGCACTTCTTCGATGGCCGAGGTGCGAATCGGCCGTGGCTTCAGGAAATTCCGGACCCGATGCTCAAGACGACCTGGGGAACCGGGGTCGAAATGACGGCCGAGACGGCCGCCGCCATCGGCGCCGGAGAGGGCCAGATGGTCGCCGTGGAGTCGGACCACGGGCAGGTTGACGCGAGCGTCATCATCAACCCCCATCTTGCCTCTGGCGTCGTAGCGATCGCCATCGGGCAGGGCCACACCAACTTCGGACGCTACGCCGACAATCGAGGGGTCAACCCGGTCGCCCTGCTCTCCGCTCAACCTGAGGCCGCCTCTGGGGGCGTGCGATGGACTGGCACTGGGGTCGACCTGACCGCCCGCCAGTTGGAGCGACCGATTCCACGCCTGCAACACGGCTTCGACCAGGACGGCCGTGAGATGGCCCAGTCCGTGTCCTTGGCGGCACTCGTGGCCGGCGACGTCCATCCAGAAGAAGAGCACTTCAGCCTGCATCCAGACCACGACCACCCCGTACACCGCTGGGGGATGTCGATCGATCTCGACGCCTGCAATGGGTGCAATGCCTGCGTGGCCGCGTGTTACGCCGAGAACAACATCCCCGTGATGGGCGCCGACCGTATGCGCCGCGGCCGCACCATGTCGTGGCTGCGTATCGAGCGCTTTGACGAGCCAGCCCCCGGCAGTGACGGACCGGACAACCGGTTCCTCCCGATGCTCTGCCAGCACTGCGACCATGCCCCCTGTGAAACGGTGTGTCCTGTGTTCGCCACCTATCACACGGAAGAGGGCCTCAACGCCCAGGTGTACAACCGTTGCGTCGGCACCCGGTATTGCTCGAACAACTGCCCCTACAAGGTGCGCCGTTTCAACTGGTTCCTACCCGAATTTGAGTCGCCGCTCAATTTGCAGCTCAACCCGGACGTGACCGGTCGCAGCGACGGCGTCATGGAGAAGTGCACCTTCTGCGTGCAGCGGATCCAAGCCGGCAAGGAGACAGCACGTGACGAAGGACGGCCGGTACAGGACGGCGACGTGACCTCGGCCTGTGAGCAGAGTTGCCCGGCCCAGGCGATCGTGTTCGGGGACATGAACGACCCGGGGAGCCGCGTGTCACAGTTGGGCAACGACGCTCGCGCCTATCACGCACTTGCTGAGTTCAACACACGACCGGCAGTGACCTACTTGAAGAAGGTCACGCCGGACGCCTGACGAGCACCAGCCGACACTTGGTCATGAGTTTCGCGAAGATCAACGACGACATCCTGCGCACGCTCCGCGCCCCCGGCCCCCTGTGGTACGGAGGCGTCGTGCTCGCGATCTCGTTGGCCCTGGTGGGTCTGTATGCCTTCCTCTACCAGGCCCGTACCGGCCTTGGCGTCGCCGGTTACGAGCACCCGATTCTCTGGGGCATCTACATCACGGACTTCGTGTTCTGGGTCGGGATTGCCCACTCCGGCACGCTGATTTCGGCCGTCCTCTTTCTCTTCCGCGCCCGCTGGCGGACCGCTGTCGCCCGCGCCGCTGAAGCGATGACCGTGTTCGCGGTCATGACGGCCGGACTATTTCCCATCATCCACATCGGACGGCCGTGGTTCTTCTACTGGCTCATCCCGTATCCCAATGAGCGGCAACTCTGGGTGAATTTCAGGTCCCCGCTCGTGTGGGACCTGTTCGCCATTTCGACCTATTTGACCGTCAGCGCGATGTTCCTCTACCTCGGACTGATGCCGGATATCGCCGCGGCGAGGGACCGAATCAAAGACTGGCGCCAGCCCATCTATAAGGTCTTGGCCCTCGGCTGGCGCGGCACCACTCGCCAGTGGCAGCACCACGCGGCGCTCTACGGGTTCTTCGCGGCCCTCGCCACCCCGTTGGTCGTTTCCGTGCACAGCGTCGTCTCCTGGGACTTCGCGATGGCGATCTTGCCGGGGTGGCACAGCACGATTTTTGCGCCCTATTTCGTGGCCGGCGCGATTTTTTCCGGCATCGCGATGGTGATCACCCTGCTGCTGCCGATGCGGCGGGTCTTCAAGCTAGAGAGCTACATCACGGTGCATCACTTCGAGAACCTCGCGAAGTTGATGCTCACCACGTCGCTGATCGTCGGCTACGCCTATCTCACCGAGTTCTTCGTCGCCTGGTATAGCGGAAACATCTTCGAGCAGGGGACGTTCTACGACCGCATGTTCGGACAGTACTGGGGTTACAGCTGGATGATGTTCACCTGCAACGTGATTCTGCCGTTGCTGCTGTTCATCAAGGCGTTTCGGACGAACCTGAAGGCGCTCTTCGTGCTGTCGATCTTTGTCAATATCGGGATGTGGCTCGAGCGCTACGTCATCATCGTGAGCTCCCTGTCGCATGACTTCGACCCCGCCAACTGGGCCGGCGTCTATCAGCCGACCTGGGTCGAAGGGGCAATCACGATCGGCTCATTCGGTTTGTTCTTCACGTTGTTCCTGCTGTTCATCAAGAACTTTCCGGCGATATCCATTACCGAGATGAAGGAATCGCTGGAACAGCCAGCCGGAGCGGACCCGGCCAATTCCTGATCGAGCACGATGGCAGAAACCACTGAAATTCTCGGTATCTTCGATGGCGGCGCCCAGGCCGCGGCAGGAGCGCGGGCCGTGCTGGATGGCGGCCTGGGTAAGGTCGTGGCCTATTCGCCGGTACCGGACCACGCACTCGACCAGGTGCTGCACACCGACATCAGCCCCATCCGGACCGTCGTCCTCATTGGCGGAATCCTGGGATGCGCGACGGGCTTTCTGTTTCCAATCTACACAGTGCTTGATTGGCCGATGATCACGGGCGGCAAACCGCTCATCTCCATCCCGCCGTTCGTGGTCATCGCGTTCGAGTTGACCATCCTGTTTGCTGCCGTCGGCGGTATGGCCTCATTCCTGTGGTTGGCCGGGGTGCCGCGCATGACCGGCTCGGCGGCGCCTGACGATCGCTTCACCAACGACAAGACCGGTATCAGTGTCACCTGCCGCCCGTCCGACGCTGACGCGGTGCGCGCCAGTCTGGAGCGCCATGGCGCCGAGGAGATCAAGGGATGAGACCAACGTCTCGCATCGGACTGAGCGTGCTGGCTGCGGTGCTGACCGTGGGCAGCACCGTCGCGTTAGCGCAGCTGCCATTCATGCGCAACATGCACACGGGGCCAGTCGTGCTCCCACAGGTCGACACACGGGAGCCAGCGGACGACACGATTGCGGTGGATGGCGTGCGGTTACGCGATCGCATCGAGTCCCAGCACTTGCCCAACCCGGTGCCCAATACGTCGGAGTCCCGCGCCGCCGGACAACAGATGTACGACGTGTACTGTGCGGTGTGCCACGGGGCCTCCGGGCAGGGTGATGGTCAAATCGCCGAGCATTTTGCGCGGATGCCAAACTTGGCCCTGCCCTATGTCCAGGACTACACCGATGGGTGGATCTACGCCATCATCCGAGAAGGTGGCCGAAGCATGCCGCCGTTCGCACACTCCATGAGCGTGCGCGAGCGCTGGTCGCTCGTGCACTACGTGAAGACCTTTGAAGTCGCGAGTACCCAGTAGATGATTCCTGTCGGCACCCCAGTCGTCTCGGACCGCACCCGGAGCCTGTGCCTGGGCGCAGCGGTGGTGGGGGGGGCGGCGTTTCTCTACGGCCTCATGTTGGGAGACAGCATCCGGGCCTGGCAGTCGCTCCTGGTCAATTTTCTGTTTTTCGGTGGCCTGGCTCAGGCCGGCGTCGCTATCTCCGCCATCATGCAGGTGACCTCATCACGATGGGGTCGGGCCCTGAAGAGGACGTCAGAGGCCACCGCGGCGTTCCTCCCCATCTCGTTCGTCCTGTTGCTGGTGCTGCTGGCTGGCGCGCACAGCTGGATGCCATGGGTGCACGAACCAGTCGCCTCCAAACAGGCGTGGCTCAACATTCCCTTTCTGGTCACTCGCCAGATCCTGGGTGCCCTGCTTCTCGGCGGGCTGAGCCTGTCATACGTGCGCCACTCCCTGCGTCCCGACATCGGGCAGCTCGACGAGTCGGGCGACCACCCGGCGTCTGGACTCTCACGACGGCTGATCGCAGGGTGGCGGGGCCTGAAGCAAGAACAGGACGCCTCACAACGGGCACAGGGACGGCTCGCCCCGGCGATTCTGATCGCCTACGGGTGGGTATTCACCTTGGTTGCGTTCGACTTCTTCATGTCGCTCGACCCGCACTGGTTCTCGACCCTGGCCGGCGGCTTCTACTTCATTGGCAATCTCTTCATCGGGTTCGCATTTCTCGCCGTGATCGCCGTCTGGTCACGGGAGCGGCTGCATTTGACGGAGTACATCGGCCCACATCAGCTGCACGACGTCGGCAAGCTGTTGTTCGGTTTCTCCATTCTCTGGGCCTACCTCTTCTGGTCCCAGTATCTGGTCATCTGGTACGGCGACCTGGCCGAGGAAACCGAATTCATCTATCACCGGATGCACGGCGCGTGGGCGCCGGTGGCCTGGACTGTGTTTGCGATGGCCTTTGTCATTCCGTTCGTTGTCCTGCTGAGCCGCCGGGTCAAGACCACGCCCCGCGCGTTGGCCGCGATCGCGATCGTGTGCTTCGTCGGCATGTGGCTGGAGCGCTTCATCCTGGTCTCGCCCTCGCTCTGGCACGGCGAGGGCCTGCCGCTGGGCCCCATCGAAATCCTCGTGACCCTCGGAACCGCGGGTCTCTTTGGGTGGAGCTACTCGACCTTCCTCACGGTATTCCCGGTGGTGCCGCTCTCCGACCCTCGACTGGGGCCCGCGTCCGCCCATCCCGCGGCGCATCACCTACACTAGTCGCCATGTTATCCTCGGCTGTTTCGACCGCATGAGTGTCTCGTGTCAGCTCGAACCCATCAGTTCATATCGGAACCGGACTCTGGTGCCGCCCCTTTTTCGAAAGAGTGGCGGGTACGCCGGCGGTTCGAACGACGCGTGCGGTTGCTCGGCATCCCCGAGGACCTGACCGGCTGGAGCGTGCTAGACATCGGTGCCTGGCACGGGTACTTCTCATTCGAGTGTGAGCGACGCGGCGCCGATCGAGTGCTCGCGGTTGACCGATTCGCGTGGGATAAGTTCGGCATGGACGAGTTTCTGGCGGCGCACGAACGGCTCGGCTCACGGGTAGAGCACCAGCATCTCGATATCCATGACCTCGACGCCACCACGCTGGGACAATTCGACCTCGTGCTGTTTCTGGGCGTGTTTTACCATCTACGGAACCCGATGGCCGCGTTGGAACGAATCGCCAAAGTGACCCGACGGCTACTGATCTGCGAGACGCACGTCCTGCTGCCGTTCATCCACGAGCGTTATCCGCTGGTGCCGTTCTTTCCTGGTGACGAGCGAGCTGGCGAGCAGACCTACGACCTCTGCGGTATTCCGACCATGACGGCGCTCACGGAGATGCTGCGGTTTTCGGGATACGGCAACGTGGATGTCAGGTACCGACCATCATTTCGTCATTGGAAAAAGCTTCTTGCACTGGCGACCAACCGCCCACAATCGGGCCGCGGCATTGTCCACGCCGTCCCGTAGGGAGTGATCTCAGGACGGCACCTGCAATGGGACCACGTCTCCATGTATGTCGCGCGCAATTGCGGACACTACGCGCCCACGCGCTCACCGGCCCGAACTGTCCGGTCCGATGCCCCGGCACGCGCCCGGTCTCACCTCGGACGACAGCATGACAGCCCGTTGTCACCGACGTAGACTGACGACCGTCGGTGTGTCAATCACGGCCGGCGGTCGGCCGCAGCACAGAAAGGTAGAACGATGAACATTGCCGTACTCGGAATGGGCACCATGGGTGCCCCGATGGCCAGGAACCTCCTGAAGGCCGGTCACACCGTGGTGGTGCAGAACCGCACCAGGTCGCGGGAAGAACCGCTGGCGGCGGAAGGTGCCAGCCGTGCCGACACCCCCGCAGATGCCGCGTCCGGGGTCGACATTGTCCTCTCGTGCGTGTCCGACACGCCCGATGTGCAGCGCGTGCTACTCGACCCGACGACCGGGGCCATCAACGGCCTGAAGAAGGGCGGCCTCGTCATCGACTGCTCATCGATTGCCCCAGCGGCGACCCGCGAGATCGCGGCCACGTTCGCTGACAAGGGAATCGGCTTTGTCGACGCCCCTGTGTCAGGCGGCTCCGAAGGCGCCATCAAAGGCACCCTGGCCATCATGTGCGGAGGCAGCGAGGCGGACTTCGCGCGAGCCCTGCCGGTGCTCGAAGTGATCGGGGCCAAGATCACTCACATCGGCGCCGTCGGTGCCGGCCAAATCGCCAAGGTCGCGAATCAGGTCGTCATCGCGGGCACCTTCCTGGCACTCGGTGAGGCCCTGACCCTGGCGAGCAAGGCGGGCGCGGACCCAGAGAAGGTCGTCGAAGCGATCGGTGGCGGGGTCGCAGGCTCGTGGATCCTTCAAAATCGTTCGGCCAATATGCTGAATGACAGCTACCCGCTTGGATTTCGCACCCGCCTGCACCGCAAGGATCTCGGCATCGCGCTCGACACGGCGCGTGCGTTCGAAGTTCCGGTGCCTATCGCCAGTCTGGTCGCCACCATCGAAGATGGCTTGATTGCCCAGGGCTTTGGCGACGAGGATATGTCCAACTTGGCCCGCCATGTCCGACGGGGCGCCGGCGTGCCGGATGGTCCCATGAAGGGCTGAACACGATGTCCAGGAAAATCTATCCGAATTCGGTCGCGGCGCTCGACGGGTTGCTGCGGGACGATATGACGCTGATGGTGGGCGGGTTTGGTCTTTGCGGTGTCCCGCAGAACCTCGTGCTCGCGTTGCGCGACTCCGGTGTGAAGGGGCTCACCTGCGTCAGCAACAACGCGGGCGTTGACGGCGCCGGGCTCGGGCTGCTGTTGGAGAGCCGGCAGATCGACAAGATGATTGCGAGCTACGTCGGCGAGAACAAGCTGTTCGAAAAGCAGTACCTCGACGGCACCATCGAGGTGGAGCTGAACCCGCAGGGCACGATGGCTGAGCGCATGCGAGCCGGCGGGGCGGGCATTCCGGCGTTCTTCACCCCCACCGGATACGGCACGCCACTGACTGCAGGCAAGGAGGCCCGTCAGTTCGATGGACGGTGGCATGTGCTGGAAACCGCGCTGCATGCGGACATCTCGCTGATCAAAGCCTGGAAAGCGGACGAGGACGGCAATCTGATCTATCGGATGACGGCGCGGAATTTCAATCCACCGATGGCAGAGGCCGGCCGCGTGACCGTGGCCGAGGTCGAAGAGATTGTGCCGGTCGGCGCGATTGACCCTCACATGGTGCACACGCCAGGCATCTACGTGGACCGCATCGTCGTCGGTGAAAACCAGGAAAAAGTCATCGAGCGCCGGAAGACTCGAGAAGGATAGCCGCCAGCCATGCCGCTGAACCGCGAACAAATGGCCGCCCGTGCCGCCCAGGAGATCAAGGACGGGTACTACGTCAACCTCGGGATCGGCATTCCGACGTTGTGCGCGAACTTCATCCCGGACGACGTCGACGTCAAACTGCAGAGCGAGAACGGGCTGCTTGGGATTGGCCCCTACCCCACGGAGGACGAGATCGATCCGGACCTGATCAACGCGGGCAAGGAGACGGTGACCGCGGTGCCCGGCGCCAGCTACTTCAGCAGCGCCCAGAGCTTCGCAATGATCCGCGGCGGGCATATCGACCTCGCCATCCTCGGCGCCATGCAGGTCTCTGAGACCGGCGACTTGGCCAACTGGATGATTCCCGGCGCCATGGTCAAAGGCCCGGGCGGTGCGATGGACCTGGTGATCGGTGCCAAGCAGGTTCTGATCGTCATGGATCACGTGTCCAAGCGCGGCGACAAGAAGATCCTGAACGACTGTAGTTTGCCGCTGACCGGCCAGCGTGTGGTGAACAAGCTGGTGACGTCGCTCGCCGTGATCGAGGTCACTCCGGATGGCCTCAGGCTGCTCGAACGCGCGCCTGGCGTGTCGGTGGAGGAGATCCGGGACGCAACGGAACCGGAACTACTGATCACCGGTAGTGTGCCTGAAGTCGCCGTTTAGGCGGCCGAACCGCCTGTCGGCTCCAGCGACTCGAGAAAGCGGCGAATGCGGTTCTTGGTGAGGTAGAACCCCTTCAGTCGCTGGTCCCCCGCAACCAGGGTGGGAATCGTCGGCACGCCCTCACGACGCGCGCGGCCGAGGTTCGTCAGCAACTCGACCTTCTCTAGCACGACGTTGGGAAATTCCGGAAGCAACTGCTTCAGTGACAGACCTGCCACCTGACAGCGCGGTCAAATCACCGAGTGATAGAAGGTAACGGTCGTCATCGCTCTTGTCCTCCTTTGTTCTACGATATGGGCCCATCCGGGACAATGAGATTGGGCCGTCGTCGCGACTGGGCCACGTATCGGACCGGTGGCGAGGCCAGCGACATCAGCTTCCGCCCAACCCCCAGCACGGCCGCGGTGCCAAGGATCGCTCGTGACAGGACCTTGGCCTGATCGGGGTGTGGCGCCACCAACCACACCGCAACCACCGCAACGCCGGCCACCGTGAACAGCCAACCGGCGAACCGATGCACGCGCGACCAATCGAACGGCTCGTCTTCTGGCCGCCAGGGCGAGAGGACCTTTGGCAGAAAGTTCCCCCAGACCGCCAGCGAGGCTCCGGTGATGATCCACCGTGCCCTCTGCGAGATCGGTCCCCACACGGGGTCTAATAGATCGGTCGCGACGGCAAGCTCGACACCAATCCGCGACGCCATCACCAACCCGGCCCAGGCGAACACGATGCGGTGCCAGTCCATGATGGCCGCCCGGGGTCGACCGTCCCGCCCCACAGGCCGACGCCAATGAGGAGCACCACCGAGCACCAGGCCAGGGTCTTGGGCTTCGGAAACAGGGTCACGCTTCCCTCTTGGCGATGCGCTTCGACAGCGGAGTCTGGGCGCCGAGCTTCAGCTCGAACCCGAACGATTCAGCAAAACCCAGTAGCGCGTCCTCGAGCACCGACATCTGGAGCCGGTACGTGATGGTCGTCCGGTGCCGCTCGGCATCGACCAGACCGGACTCACGGAGCACGTTGAAGTGTCCGGACATCGTTGCCTTGGTGAGCGCGAACTCGTCGGCCAGCTCCCCGGCCGTCATCGGGCGCTCTCGGAGGAGTTGCAAGACGCGGCGACGCGTCGGATCGGAGAGGGCCTTGAATACGCGATTCATGTTTTGCTATTTCGCATAATACCAAAACATGCTCTCGAACGCACAGTCTTTCCTGGGATGTCGACGGCCGCACCTTGGGATGAAAGGGCAAGTCCTTTATGATCAAGGCTGCTTGCACGCGTCGGTACCGGATGACACATGGCGGTCTGCCGACTGCCGTGTACTGCGACGTCGTCGACGTCCAGAAATCGAGAGACACCCAAGACAGACGTACCGCGTTGCCGACCTGAGGATGGCGAGCACGCAGGAGATACGAAGGCCCATGACGACAATGACCCGATGGGGAACCGGACTTGCGGTCGCCGCCGCACTGTTGAGCGCAGCGCCCGTGTCCGCCCAAGACGACCCGGAGCTGCCCGAGCAGTATCGCGACGCCATCCCGTTCTATCCCGAGGTTCTGGGTCCATACACGTTCGATATTTCGTCGGAGAACGCCGAGGCGCAGAAGTTCTTCAACCAGGGCATGCAACTGATGTACTCGTTCGCGAAAGTGGACGCGGTGCGCTCGTTTCGCGAGGCCTGGAAGCAGGACCCGAATTGTGCAATCTGCTTTTGGGGCGAGGCGTGGGCCTGGGGGTCATACCTGAATGGGCCGATGCGCCCACCGGAAGCCCCACACGCCTACGCCGCCGTCCGCAAGGCGATGAGCCTGTCGGAAGTGCATGCCAGCGAGCGAGAGCGGGCGTATATCGATGCGCTCTCGCACCGCTACGTAGAGCAGTTCGAGGTCGACAAGCGCCGGGATCAGGACGAAGCCTACGCCGAGGCGATGCGGCTGCTCGTCGAACAGTTCCCGGACGATCTCGATGCCGCCACCATGTACGGGGACGCCCTGTTCTTGCTGGAGCCGCGACGGGGCACACGGGATATCAACGACCCGCGAGTACAGCGACTACACGCGGCGCTCGAGAGCGTCCTCGCGCGAGACATCAAGCACCCCGGTGCGTGCCATCTCTATATTCACGCCACCGAGTCCACCACACGGCCGGACAAAGCCGAAGCGTGCGCGGAACATCTCGGGAGTTCGGTCCCCGGAGCCAGCCACATCAACCACATGCCGTCGCACACGTGGAATGAGGTCGGGCGCTGGTCCGATGGCGTGGAAGCCAACACCCGCGCCTGGCATTCCGACCAGCGGGACGCCTTCGGCACCGGCATCGCCATCTACCCCCAGCACAACCTGCACATGTTGCTGTTCGCGGCGTCGATGGACGGTCAGGGCGCGGTGGCCATCCAGGCCGGCAAGGATTACCACAAGCTCACTGGGAACAGTGTCCATCACGCATTGACCCTACTGCGATTCGGTCGGTTCGATGAGGTGCTCGAGGTCACGGAACGGCCGGAGGGCGAGGTCGAGGGCGGGCTCTGGGACTTCGCGCAAGGCTATGCTCACCTGCGTGAAGGCGATGCCGATTTCGCCGAGGTCTATCTGAACCGGGTCAAGCACACCGCCGAAACCTCGGAGGCACAGATGCGGTTCCACACGGCCGAGGACCTGCTCGGCGTGGTGGCGGGCGTCCTCGAGGGCGCGCTGCATCGCGAACGGGGCGACGTGGACGCGGCGATCGCGGCATTTGAGCAAGCGGTGGAGCGGGAAGACGCCCTTGCGTACGATGAGCCGGAGCCGCTTCCGTTCGCCGCCCGCCACTGGCTAGGGGCGGCGCTGCTGGAGCAGGAGCGATACGCGGAGGCGGAGCAGGTCTATCGAGCGGAACTCGAGGACCACGCGCACAACGGGTGGTCACTGTTTGGCCTCAAGACCGCGGTTGAAGCCCAGGGTCGCACCGATCCCGCCGTCGACGCCGACCTCGAGGCGAGTTGGGCCAGATCCGACGTCTGGCTCAGAGCGTCGCGGTACTAGTGGGGTCTCGCTAGCCGGGGCGCCGCCCCGGCCCCCACGCGGCGGGCTTTCGCCGCGCTGGCGATTCAGGAGTCGCCATCTCGCTCCTCCTCCCGAACACGGGCCAGCGCTGATGCGAGCAGCCCGGTAGGGACCGCAACGATCCCGAGTCCCGCCATCAGCACCGCGAAGGTGAAGATCCGCCCGCCCAAGGTCACTGGAAACGCGTCGCCATACCCCACTGTGGTGAGCGTGACCACGGCCCACCACAGGCTGTGAAACACCGAGGCAAACAGGTCCGGCTGCGCGTCATGCTCGAAATAGTAGATGCCGACTGCCGACAGGTAGATCAGCATCACGGCGATGCCGAGAAACACCACCAGCTCCTCCCGCGCCAGAGCGACCGCCCGTTGAAACCGTCCGATGACGCTGCTATACCGAGCCAGCTTCACGATACGCAGCAACCGCAGTAGCCGCAGGGCCCGCACAGAGCGCAGATCGATGCCCAATGAGACGTAGAACGGCAGAATCGCCGCAAGATCAATAAGGCCGGAGAAGCTCCGGACGAACCGCCACCTGTCGTCGGCCAGCACCACGCGCAACCCATACTCGATCGTAAACAACACGACCAGTACGACCTCGGCCAGCTCGAGCCCCGAGACAACCGTCGGCGGTAGGTTCGGCAGAGTCTCGAAGGTAAAGGTCGCAATGGAGGTAAAGATGAGCAGCACCACGACCGAGTCGAATACCCGCCCCGCGGGAGTATCAGTTTCCTCGACGATGCGTTTGAGATTCATGAGCCTCGTGAACCAGCGGCGCCGGCCTCAGCCATTCTGTTAGTAGGCGACCCGCAGCAGTCGCTCGACGTCGGCCGTGATCTCGCCCAAGGCGGTCACCGACACCCGATGCGTCGCCTGGCCCGGCGCTCTTGAGGGCACCAGCAGCGGCGAGTCGGGCGGGTCGACGAAACGAACCCCGATATCGACCCGGGTGCGCGTCGCGGCCGCCACCGCCGCAAACTGCCGCCGTCGCACGAAGGGCGTGTATGTCGAGCGCCCCTCCATCACCACGTCGGCGCCGAACGCCTCGACGATCTCGCGAACCCGGTCGAACAGTGGCCGTAGCACCTGCTTCGCGCCTTCATACTGCTGGTCGACGTACTCCTCCACGCCGGGTCGCTGCCAGCCGGCGCCACGGGCGGCCGCGTCGGCGATCGCCCCTCTCGAATTCAGAGCCACACCGTGCTCCGATTTCAGCCAGCGTCGCACGCCGTTCTGGTCCAGGGGATCAAGACCCGCGTCTATAACGACGGTCACCCATTGTTCCAGGGAGCGGCCGGTCCGCTCCTTCATTGACTCGGCCACCGCCGCCATGATGTCGGTTGGACGTGTCAGTGTCACTTGTCCCCCTCCTCAATCACACGGTGTCAGTGGCGTAGCTCGTCGCACCTCCGGCCTCTCGCGATGGGCTTGAGCGAGCTCCTTGAGGGAGCTGACGCGTTGGAGCCGTTTCGAATTCAGTCCGGTCTGATTCAACCAGTCCTCGAACACCGCCGAGGCCCGCCGCTCGATCGCGGGGAGCGGCGCCACCTCACCCGGTGCCGCGAGCCCGATGGCGTAACCGTCCTCGGTCGTGACGTTCTGAGATGCGCGACATCGTCCCGCCCGGTCAATAAAACAACATGGCCAGGACGAACAGAAAGATAGCGAGCATGACCACCCACTGCCACACCTCCTGTTTGTCTTCGGACGGAATGAGCTGGAAGGAGATGCTGCGATGGTTGTCCACGACGTTACCCAAGAACGTGGCGGAGGATAGCTGCGTACTGTCGAGTAGGAACGAGCGCCCACTCGTGCGCTGTTCCAGCATACCGATTCCGTCGACGCCCAAGCGGGTGCGCTGCCCTTCGAGGTCCGCCTCCAAGGTCTCGTCGTAGTCAACACCGCGGACGTAGTCGAGCAATACCGAGTCGACATTCGCGCCGGTGCGACTCCCGATCCCCACCGGGTAGATCACCAGACCACGCTGACGGAACTCAGCCAGCGCGACATCGAGACGACTGCGCTGTTCCGCATCGATGAGAAAATCGCCATCGGTGAAGAGCAGCACCAACCGATCGTTCCGCTCCTCCGGCAACCAGCCGTCATCACCCGATTCGAAACGGTCCTGATTGTCCAGCGACAAATAGATCGCTTCGAAGGCGGTCGCGATATCGCTGTCCCAGGGAAATGCATCACCGGTCAGAGAGGGCGGTGGCCCGATGCGCCCGACCTCCTCGATGAAGCGCTCGGCATTGGCCGACAGGTGTGCCCGGCGCAGTGCGGTAGTCCCCCAGACAAACAGTGCCGTCCGGTCACCCGGTGTCAAGATGTCCTGGGTATACAGACCCAGCGCTTCCCGGACGCCGAGTTCGAGCCGTGAGGGCCCAAGATCCTTGACCCACATGGACGCGGAGGCATCGATGGCGACGATCACGTCGACATCTCCCCGTTTAAAACTGGACCCGCCGTACACCCAGAACGGCCTAGCGGCGGCGACGGCCACCAGCGTCAACGCGGCGATCGCGAAGAACCAGAACTTGATGTGGCCGAAGACGGGATACCGCGACCCTTCTGTCCGGGCAGGTCGAAGCACCAACCGGAAGGCGAAGACGATCAGGCCAAATACCAGAATCAAGCCGGCGATCGGCACGATCGCCAGATACTCAGGGTTCGAGAACTCGACGCTGTCCCGAAAGAGGCTGGTGATGGCGTCCATGGCGCGTGTGGTGGTGGGCGGCCTTCAGGTCCGTCAGTCGGCTGAGCCTAGCCGCGACGGCGACGAACGGGGGTGCCCTCACCCTTCATTTGCTCCAGCTCCGGGGGCTCAATCTCGCGTGGCTCCTCGAGCGCGCGGCGAATCGCCTCCGGGTTGCTGGTCAAGTCGTAGTTCCACTTGTAGTCGAAGCGGTCAGTCAGATCGCCACGCAGTGCCCGCTCGTAGTCGGCGTTCACCGTCTCCATCACTTCGAGGATGATCGCCTCTTTCTCAATCTGCGCGTTGGCACTCTCTGGGTCAATCGCGCGATACCGCTCACGTGCAAGCATGAACTTCGCGCTCGCCAGCAGCTGCGAAGCCCGCGGGTCGTCAATCTCATCCGCGAGGTCGTCGACCACGGTTTGATAGTCGCCCGTGAGATAGCTGTACGACGCCTGCTGCAGGAACGCGTCCTGGAACAGATAGGAGTCCACCAGTCCCTGCATACCCCAGGCGCGGCTCCCCTCGTAGAACGACGACACCTCGGCGAGCTGCTCTTCGGCCGTGGAGAAGTCAGAACGCTCAACGCTGTCACTCAGTCCCTCGAGGTTCGTGTAGAACCCGGCCAGGCTATTGGAGGGTACCGAGATGGCAATAAAGAACAACAACGCCAGCACGAAGCCGACGAGGTACCGGAAGGAGTGCTCTTTATCGATCAGGTCTGTTAGTCGCATCGTCTTTCCTTGTGTCCTACGGGCTCGTGCCCCACACCAACTCGGAGACGAACCCCAGGGGAATGCCGATCACCAGCAACCCCATCGCCACCAAAAGAAACCGCGGAAAAATCGGAACCTTCAACGCGCGGTGCTTCAACTCGACGCGCACCGCCTCGCGTTCGTCGATCGCTTCGTACGCCCGCAACAGGCTGTCCTCACTGGTGACGTCGAAATAGTCCCCACCATATTCCTGAATTTGCGCTACCAGCTGGGGCACCGTCGGGTGGAGAAAACTCGCCGACCGGGCATCGCTGGTATTGATGTAGATGAGGTAGGGCACGATGTTCCGCCTAGCGAGTTCGGCGAACTCCGCGTCCGGAAACTCGTCGACAGCGGCGTCGGTGATGATCAGCACCGCGCGGTTCTGGTTCGCCTCGCGCCCGACTGTCGCCTCGTCGCGATCGAAGTGCTTCACGATGTCCTGCAATGGCCGAATAATGTTCGTATCGCCCTCGGCCGGAATAATCCGCACCTTGTCACGCGGTACCACCATTGCCTTGTCCAGCCGCTGGGTCATCACGTACGGCGCGTCCCAGACCTGGTAGTAGTACAGCTCGTCGTCCATGACGAAGTCGTCCACCATGTACGGATAGGTGGAAAACAGCCACAACGACACCCGGTCGTTCTTCTCCTTACGCATCTCAAGGAACGCGAGATGCGCGTCGCGGGCCACCTCGGCCTTCGACTTATTGGTGTCCGGAAACTCCCAGGCCATCGAGCCCGAGGTGTCGACCAGATCGATCCGGACCCGGGACTCGACGTAGCCGCTCACTTCTTCCGTCGCGGTGAGGAACGGATCGGCAATAGAGAAGATCAGCATCGCGACCGCGGCCACCAAGAACGCCTTGGGCGCCGTATGCAGCGCTCTGATCCAGAGGCGCTTACGATGCGCTGGCCGAATGATGTACCCCGAGTGCTGCCGCGAATGACGCTTCCGCATCGCGGCCAGGCGCATCAGCGTCAGCGTCAGGATGACGCCGACCGCGATCGCCAACGCCACCGCCATGCCGACGTCGCCGTAGCGGATCTGCTGGAAGTCCGTGTCGATCAGCTCGCGGATCCCCGAGTCGAGGAATGCGACCAGCTGGTTCCAGGGCATCAACATCGTCGTGACCCGCTTCTTCGATCGAGCAGCGCTAGCGCCCGACCAGCGACTTGATATTGTTCAGGAGCCGGACATGCGGTCGCAGCTTCGCGAGCGCGCCGGCCAGGACGTCTGCCTCAAGCGGTGGACTGTCGATCGGCGCGGCCCCGTCGGTTTCGAGGCCTCCCTGATAGGCCACGAGACGCTCCGCAAGCACCCCGAGCGCCTCCCGGCGGTGACCATCCTTCAACCCGCTGATGTGCCGCTGCATGTCCAGCGACGTATCGCCGGGAACCAGCTCCGAGATATCGGCAAGAAAATAGTCGCGCAACGCCAGGACCATACCGCGCTCGTAACCGGCGAGCTGCTCGGCGTCCGCGCCGGGCGGCAAATCTTGCAGCGTCTTTAGCTCTCGATTGACCGCGCGCCGTGCCTCCCAGATCGAGGGCTGTATCGGAACCTGCGCTTCCAGTCTCGCCAGTTCGTCGGCCTCTTGCTGTTTTTCAAGCGAAACGGCCTTTGGTTTGCGCGCGAATCGCAAGAGCATCACAAACCAGAGCAGCAGCGGCACCGGAGCCACCGCCCAGCCCAGAGTCTGAAAGAACGTGGCGCGCCCGGCGAACGCGCCAAGCTCGATGGTGTCGCGAATATCCAACAGCGGCTCATCGGTAATCGACGTCACGTAGCGGACGAGCCCTTGCCCGCCGTCGACCTGCTGCACCTCGGCGTCTTCGATCTCCTCGCCCAGGTCGCGCACCAGATAGTAGAAGCTGAAGTTCGGCAACAGATAGGTCATCTTGTTCGGGTCGACCAGTCGAAACCCATACACGAAGTCCCAGATGTACTCGCCGTCGACGAGGTCCTTCTCGACGGTCAACGAGACCCCTTCGAAGGGGTGGACCGGCAGTGCCTCCGGCGCCACCCGGTCTTCGAGAATGATGATCTCCTGGCCATCCGCAACGAGGTCCGGAAATCGGAGCCGATAGCGCTGCGTTATCAGATCGCCGGTCTTGACGACCGTGGGTTCGAGCTCCAACGTCTCCACCCGCACCGGCCCCGTCGGGGCCTCCTCGACCGCTGGTGGCTGGGCCCGCGCGGCCGCCGAAACCAGAAACAGGACGCTGAGTGCGATCACGAATGTACGTGGCGTTCGGGTCTTACCTAGCATGCTCATGGTGCGTATCATGTCCACCTGTTGATCCCTTACCGTGCGGTGCGCGAAATCAGGAACTTGGGCAGCTCCTCAACGTGATTGTCCGGTGTCAGCACGCAGGCATCGATACCGGCCTTGCGCTTCAACCTGTACACCACGGTGGCGCGTATCTCTTCGATTCGACGACGGATGGCGGCGGCTTTGCGGGCTGAGATCACGGTCTGCTTGCCCGTCTCCATATCCGAAATTCGGATATAGCCGAAACGGCTCTTGACGCGAAACTCGTGTGGATCATCGAGAATGAGCACGATCATATCGTGCTTCGACCCGAGTGTCCTCAGTCGTTTGAAGTCGATGGAGTCCGGGTCGTTCACGATGTCCACGAGGTCGGTCAACAACACGACCGAGTGCCGGTTCTTGAGCCGCGCCAGCATGAAATTGAGCGCCACTCGAAGATCGGCAGGCCGCTTTTTCGGAAACTCGCGCTCGAGATTCAACTTGTCGAAGATCTGATGGGCCATGTGGAAGATCTGCGACGATCCCAGCTTCGGCCGCATGAAAAGTTCGATGCGATCGGAGTACCCCAGCAACCCTACCGGATCCCTGACGTTGGACCGGGTGAGCCCGATGTTGCCGAGCAGGTCCAGCATCAACAGCGCCTTGGTTGAGGCCTGCGACACCTGAAACAGCGTGGAATAGGACAGGTCGCACACGATCAGCGTGCGGAGCTCCTTGGGCTCCATACGCTCGATACGGTAGAGCTTCTCCGGATACGTGCGCATGCTGATGTTCCATGCGACGTCCTTCAGCGGCTGTCCCGGTCTCCATTGCTCGACCCCAACGATATCGTAGCCAGCGCCCTTGTATCCGCTCTTGTGCTCGCCGAAGTGCATGCTCGTAGAGGGCTTTCGCGCTCGAATCCCGTGCTTGATGTCACGAAACCGAGCATAAAGTTCCTCTACTTCCACGGCGGAACCTCCATGTCCCGCAGGATTTGCTGCAACAGCTCGTCCTTGTCGACCGAGAACTCCATCCCCTCGCGCAGCACCAGTCGGTGAGCCAACACGGGGCCAGCCACCGCCTTGATGTGGTCGGGCGTCACTTTCAAGTCCCCGTTGAAGAACGCGAAGGTGCGCGCCACTGCCTCGATGTGGAAATGCACACGCGGCGAGATCCCAACCCGGATGTATTCCTTGACTGTGCGAGCCGCTCGCCCCTGCACACGATGCGGACGAGTGTTGCGAATGAGCCGCACCTTGTATTGCTGGCCGTACTCAGACATCTCGACGTTGTCGTAGATGTATTGCGCGATCTCGAGCACCTCATACAGGTTCGTCAGCTTCTCGACCTTCCGGCCGACCACGTTCCGCGCGCTGATGTTGTACTCGTCCTCTTCCTTCTCCGGGTCCATCATGTTGATGGACAACGTGGTGCGATCGAGCTGCGCCACCGGGTTCGCGAAGGTGCCTTCTTCTTCACCGAAGATGTTCTCGGTGCAGATGACCATGAAGAAGCGCGGGCCGGTGATGTCGGCGAAATCGCACGACAGCGGAAACAATGGCAATATCTTGCCCTCGGCAAGGTTGCCGTAGTCCGAGCTCAGCGTGGCCGAACTCTCCTCCATGCCTTCGAGCACCGCCGCCTTGGTCTTGCCAGACAACCGGTTGTCCTCGTCGATCAGCACGATGTGCGCCATCAACTTGCCCGGCTTGAACACCAGCTTCCGGCTGCCGTCGGTGCCCTCGACGATCGTCTCGTAGCCGAGGATGTCCTCGGGCATGTAGGTGGGCATCCCCTGGATGCGCTCGAACTTGGCGTCGATCGCCATTGCACATGCGCTGACCAGGTCGGTCTTGCCTGTCCCGGTCGGCCCTCTGAACATCACGTGCGGCTGGCGCAGCAGTTTGCTCTGACTCAGCTTGTCGGTATACGGCAAGAGCGTAAAGAACGCCCAGGACAGCGTGCGAGCAGCCTCATCGAGACCGTAGAGCCACTTTGTGGACTCCTTCTGGAACCGCTGAACTACTTCGTTGGCGCGGTCGAAGCCCATCTCTTGAGCGGGTTGAACGGTCATGAATGCGCGTGCTCTCCCTTCCGTGAACTACTCGTCGAGCGGCGTGACGCCGCCCTGATTCCTAGCCGACCATAGCGTCAGGTCGCTCTCCGTGCCTGCCGGCCATGCCGAATGGCCGCCCGCCGCCCTCGCGGCGCGTCCGTCGCGCGCGTTACCGTACGCCGGTCCCGATCGTCAGACCGACGTAGAACTCGCGGTCCGGCGACGGCTCGAAATATCGGCCGCCGTACGCGTTTGTGATAATCGACGAGTTGTACCGCTCATCGAACAGGTTGTCGATCCCGAGGAACGGTCGCACGTCAACCCCGCCCCAGTTCCCGTCATACCCGAATCGGAGGTCGACGACCGTGTAGGACCAGTTGTAAACCGTATTGGCGTTGTTCGCGGCAAAACTATCAACCCATCGCACATTCGCTGACGATCGCAGTCCGAAAGGGGCGGTGTAGTTTGCACCGAAGAACACGCGGTGCGGCGGAGCACCAGGCTCGAGGTTCCCGGCAAAGTCGTTGCCGCCGGTCGTGAACTCTTCGAACTTGAAGTTCTGATACGTGTAGGCCACCCGGGTCGAAAAGCTGGTGGTCGGCACCCATTCGAGCGACAATTCCACTCCGTCGCGTGACGACTTGCCAGCATTACGGAAGAAGGTCTGTTCATCCGGGTTCTGAAACGACACAAGAGCGTCGTCCACGGTCGACACGAACACGACCGCCTCGTAACGCAACCGAGCCGGACTGATCAAGCCACGCGCGCCGAACTCGACATTGGTCAAGTCCTGTGCGCCGAGCTCCTGATTGAACCCACCGGCACCGGTCGGGGTATTGGACAGCTCCACAGTGGTCGGGGTCTCGTAGGCGGTTGACACGTTACCGAACAGGTTGACGCCGTCTGCCGCCGCCACCGTCACCCCGACCGACGGGCTCACCTGACTCATGGTCCGGTCGCCAGACTGGTCACCATCATCGAGCCGTCGGTCGCCGGCCGTGAAGTTGTAGTGGTCCCACCGGACACCGGCGCTGAACCGGACGCGGTCGTTCGGCGAGATCCCGATCTGCGCAAACGGCCCCGCGGATAACACATCTTCCGTCTGGTCGACACGCAGGGCCCCGCTCGTCGCGCGTCCCCCGCTTACCGCCGGTTTCACCTGAGCGAATTCCATCCGGTCGTCATTCTGCGAGGACACATCAAACCCCGCCGCCCAGTCGAGACCGACAGTGCCGGCCTGTGTCCCGCCGAGATACTCCGACCGAAATCCGAACCCGTTCCGACCGAGCTCAACGTTCCGAAACGCGCCGACTGCGTCAAGATCCCGCCACATGCCCCACCCGGTCACTCGGAGGCGATCCTGCTCGCTGAATCGGTGCTCGAGGGTCAGGCCACCCTGGCCCTGTCTCGCGGCCTCGCCCCAATTGCGTGAGAGGGCGATGCCCCGCGCCATACAGGCACCTGAGAGACACGCCCCGTTGCTGTCCCTGAGCGGCTCACCCCGCGCGTCCGCCTCGTTGAGAAAGCTCGGACTCTCCGCGTATGGCGTGTCGTTGAAATTGAAGACACCGCGCAGTTCAGTGTTCGGCCCCAATTCGCGGCGGACCATGAGGTTCGTCTGCATGATCTCGGCGTGGCCGTTCCCCCGGAATCCGTCGGTCTCGAAACGGCTCGCGCTGAACATGAACTGCGTCTTGGCGTCGCCTCCGTCGGCACGAATCTGTTGCCGGTTGAAGCCATAGCTCCCGAACTGAAAATCGGGACTAATCGTCAACTTGCGCGACCGGTTGAAGGTGGTGGTGAGGTTAATCACGCCGCCGGCCGAGTTGCCGTACAACACGGAACTTGGTCCGCGGATGACCTCGATGCGTCCGACGGAACCCAGATCGACGTTGCCCGGTTCCGTCGTGCCGTCAGCGGTGGTGATAGGAATCCCGTCCTGGATGATGGCGACCCCGCGCAGACCGAACCGCGGCTGTGGCGCCCGGATGCTGATCCCGATGCCACCCGACAAGCCGTAGTTTCGACGATTCTGGACGAACAACCCCGGGATACCACGGAGCGACTCGTCGAGTGATGTCCGGCGCTGGGCGAACTCAATCTGGTCCCGGTTCACGACAGTAATGGAACTCGGCACGACGGACAGCGGCTGGTCGGTGCGGGTCACGGTGACAGTCTCCGCCATGGCGGCGATCGCCAGCGTCAGGTTTGCCGAGGCCGCGGCGCCGCCTGTGACGGAGACCGAGACGCGGTCGCCACTGAATCCTTGCAGCAGTGCCTCAACCTCATACCGTCCAGTCGCGAGCGAGGAAATCTCGTACCGACCGTCCGTGTCACTCACTCCGAAGCGCGTGCCGTCGTCACCCGCCGCACTCACGGTGACACCCGGCATGACGCCACCACTCTCATCGGTCACCGTGCCCCCGATGGACCCGGTCGA
>CAWWAF010000025.1:0-39608 GCA_963934795.1 uncultured bacterium | reverse complement strand
GGGAGCGGGGGCAGAGCCCCCGTCTACGTAATGATTTCTGGAATTCGCGGCACACGTGACATTTTGCCGGCCGAGGTCGGCCGGTGGCAGCGCATTGAGCGCGTCGCACGGGACCTCTGCGCGCGCTACGGTTACGTCGAGGTACGCACGCCGGTCATTGAGCGGGAGGAACTCTTCGCGAAGGGAACGGGAGAGTCGACCGACATCGTTCAGAAAGAGATGTATGCCTTTACCGACAAGGGTGGCGACCGGATCACCTTGCGGCCGGAGGCGACCCCCAGCATGGTGCGGACGTTTGTCGAACATGCGCTCGAGCAGGAACTGCCCTGTGCGAAGCTCTACAGTCTGGGGCCGATGTTTCGCTACGAACGGCCACAGAAGGGGCGATATCGGCAGTTCCACCAACTGGACGTCGAAGTGTTCGGGATTGCCGACCCGGCGATCGACGCGGAAGTAATCGAGATGGCGTCGGCGCTCCTATCCGAACTTGGGATCGACTCCGCTGAACTGGTGATCAACTCCGTGGGCTGCGACGCGTGCCGGCCCCAGTTCAGCGAGGCGCTCGTCGCCGAGCTTGGGGAGCGGGTGGCGGACTTGTGCGCCGACTGCCAGCGGCGGGCCACGACGAACCCATTACGGATTTTCGATTGCAAGGTGCCCGCCGACCAGCCGATCATCGATCAGCTTCCGCATTCAGAAGACTATCTCTGCGACGCGTGCCGCGACCACTTTGCCGGCGTAAAGGGGCACTTGGATGCGTACGATCTGGCGTATCGGGTCTCGCATCGGCTGGTACGCGGTCTCGACTACTACACCCGCACGACCTTTGAGATGTTGGGGACCGGCCTTGGGGCCCAGAACGCGCTGCTCGGGGGCGGTCGTTATGACCATCTGGTGAAACAGCTGGGCGGCCCGGATCGGCCCGGTATCGGCTTTGCGGTCGGTCTTGAGCGGCTGGTGTTAGCGCTGCCAGAGGGCGCCGCGCCGCCGGAACCGGCTGATGCGTTCGTGGTGGCCCTCGGCGATGACGCCTGGCCTGCGGCGCGCATCTTGACGCGAGATCTGCGTCGCGCTGGGCTCCGGACATTGATCGACTACGAGGGACGGTCCTCGAAGTCGCAGATGAAGCGGGCCAATCGAAGCGGGGTCCGACACATGTTGATACTTGGTGAAGATGAATTGGCCAGCAACCAGGTGACCGTCAAGACGATGGAGACGGGACACCAGCAGGCGGTGGCCAGAGATACGCTGGCCGATCACCTACGAGCCGCGGGAACGGATTGAATCGTGTCTGAACGAACACATACGTGTGGTGCGTTGCGTCCCTCAGATATGGGCAGCGAGGCGACCCTGATGGGGTGGGTGCATCGGGTGCGCGACCTCGGGTCGTTGATTTTCATCGACGTCCGAGACCGCTACGGCGTGACGCAAGTGGTCGCGCGCGATGATGAGGGACTCCTTTCGCAGACGAAACGGCTGCGCCCGGAGTTCGTCGTTGCCGTGCGGGGGACGGTTGAACGTCGGTCTGACGATACGCTCAATCCGAAAATCGAGACCGGGGAGGTCGAGATCGCGATCGCCGAGGTCACCGTACTGAGCGAAGCGCGTCGCCCCCCGTTCCAGATTGCGGACGAGACACCGGTGTCCGAGGACCTCCGGTTGAAGTATCGCTATCTCGACCTGCGGCGTGACCGTATGCAGCGGAATATGCAGCTGCGTCACCGCGTGCTGATGGCCGTGCGCCGGTCGCTCGACGAGCAGGGCTTTCTGGACATCGAGACCCCCGTCTTGGCCAAGTCGACGCCGGAGGGCGCGCGTGACTATCTGGTGCCGAGCCGTGTGCACCCCGGCGAGTTCTTCGCGCTCCCGCAGTCACCGCAGATCTTCAAGCAGATTTTGATGATCGGCGGGATGGACCGCTACTTTCAGATCGCTCGATGTTTTCGCGACGAGGATCTGCGCTCTGATCGGCAGCCAGAGTTCACGCAGATCGACATCGAGATGTCGTTCGTGACCCAGGAGGACGTGTTCGCGGCGGTCGAAGGTCTGATGCATGCAGTGTTCGCCGCCAACGGCGAGTCGATCACGACGCCGTTTCCTCGCTTGTCGTATGCCGAGGCGATGGACAAGTACGGGTCGGACAAGCCGGACCTGCGGATCGGGATGGAGATTCTCGACGTGTCGGACGTGTTCGCCGACTCGAGCTTTCGGGTGTTCCGGGAGGCTGTGGCACAGGGCGGCGCTATCCGCGCGTTGGTCGTGCCAGGCGCTGGACGGTATTCACGAAGCCAGGTCGACAAGCTGGTCGATGAGGCGATCGAGCTGGGGGCGTCCGGAATGGTCTGGGCTCGTCGTGGGCCAGAGGGCGACGTCCAGAGTTCCATCCTAAAGGTGGCGGGGGCCGAGACCCTGGGCCGCCTGCTGGACTCGTCCGAAGCGGGCGCCGACGGGCTCGTGTTGGTCGCGGCCGGGCCGCCGCATGAAGCCTCCGCGTTGCTGGGAAAGATGCGTCTCCGCCTCGCTGCCCGCGAGGGCTTGATTGACGAGACACGCCGCGCCCTGACCTGGGTGGTCGACTTCCCGATGTTCGAGTGGAGCGAGACGGAGGGGCGTCACATGTCGATGCATCACCCCTTCACCGCACCACGCGACGAAGACCGTGACCGTCTCGATACCGATCTGGGATCGGTCCTCGCCAAGGCCTATGACCTCGTGTTGAACGGCAGCGAGATCGGTGGAGGCAGCATCCGGATCCACGAGCAGCCACTACAGCGGCGCATCTTCGAACTCCTGGGAATCAGCGACGAGGATGCACGGTCGCGATTTGGCTTTTTTCTCGAAGCGCTTGAGTACGGCACACCGCCGCATGGCGGGATTGCTCTCGGGGTCGACCGTATTGTCGCGCTCCTGGCGGGAGAGCCCTCGATCCGAGACGTCATGGCGTTTCCCAAAACAGCCACCGCGGTTGACCTGATGACGGGCGCGCCGTCGACCGTTGACCCGCACCAATTGCGTGACCTGCATCTGCGCCCGCAATCTTGACCACCTCCAGACACCGTGTCACCATCGTAGCCATCTGTGCCAGAAGACCAAGGCGAGTCCGGCGCCGTGACCACCACGCGCATCGCCATTCCGGACGACGTGGCCGACGCGTTGTTCGGCTCCTACGACGCCAATCTGAAGCTGCTGGAGCGCGTGTTCCAGGTGCGCATCCGCACGGACGGTACCGCACTCCTGGTGGAGGGCGCCGCGTCCGCGCTCCTGTCGCTCGAGACCCTCGTGAGCCAGTTGTCGGAACTTGTGGTGCAGGGCTACGAGATCACGCTGGACGATGTCGACCGGGCGGCGGAATTGGTACGCCAAGATGGAGAGGTGCGTCTCAGCGACTTCTTCGGACGGGCGAGTATCAAGGCGTCGACGAAACGTCATATCTCGCCCAAGAGCCTGAACCAGCGGCACTATATCCACGCGATCGATACGTACGACGTCGTATTCGGCGTCGGGCCAGCCGGCACCGGGAAGACCTATCTGGCGATGGCGCAGGCGGTGGCGTCTCTCACGGCCAAGAAAGTCACCCGGATCATCCTGGCGCGGCCGGCGGTGGAGGCTGGTGAGAAACTTGGGTTCCTGCCGGGAGACATGCAGGAAAAGGTCAACCCGTATCTGCGCCCCCTCTACGACGCGCTGTACGACATGCTCGACGCCGAACGCGTCGACCGCCTGCTCGAGCGTGGGACCATCGAGATTGCACCGCTGGCCTTCATGCGGGGGCGTACGCTGAATGACGCCTTCGTGGTCCTCGACGAGGCACAGAACACCACGCCCGAGCAGATGAAGATGTTCTTGACGCGGTTGGGTTTCGGCTCGAAGGCGGTGATCACCGGCGACATCACGCAGATCGACCTGCCCAGCGGCCGCTCGTCTGGCCTGATCGAGGTGATGCGAATCTTGGAAGATGTCGAGGGTATCGCCTTCACGCGTTTCGACGGTCGAGACGTGGTGCGGCATCCGCTCGTGCAGAAGATCGTGGCAGCATACGAGGCGTATGAGGATGATTCCGCCATTGGTCCATCCGCGGCGGTAGCGACCTGATGGGCACTGAATCGCACCAGGGCCAGATGGCCAACGACAGATGACCGCTGGCGACCCTGACCCTCCGCGTCGTATGAGTGCCGTCCGACCCCGCTCGGCCGGCCGGTTGCGTGTCGCCGTGACGGACGGCCGCGGACGTAGCCGTCCGGCCGCAGGGCTCTCCGCCTGGTTGAGTGCTGCGGCACCGCGCTCGGCCGTCGGCGAGGTCGCCGTGGCGCTGGTCGGCGACCGTAAGATGCGCGACCTGAATCGACAGTTTCGGGCGATCGACAAGGTCACCGACGTCCTGTCATTCCCCGCCGATGCCGTGCCTGCCGGGCTGAGGCCGGCCCCCACGCCTTTTCTTGGAGACGTCGTCATTGCGACCGGCCGTGCAGCGAGGCAGGCCCGCGCCGCGGGGCTGTCCGAGTCCCAAGAGTGGCGGCGACTGGCATTGCACGGTGTATTGCACCTGCTCGGGTATGACCACGAACAGGACGACGGGCAGATGGAGCGACTCGAGCGCCGCCTCAGGCGCCGCGCCGGGTTGCCGGTGGATTAGATGCTGCCCTTACTGCTGTTCCTGACGGGCTGTGGCGTCGTGTACGTGGCGACGATCGAGTCGGCATTTGGGGCGATGGTGCGTCTGACAGAGCGTCTGGTCGTGGAACGCGACGTCAGCCACGAGTCTCTGACCAGATACCTGGAGGATCCGTTGCGGTTGTATGTCGCGACCCGGCTGCTGCGCGGCTTGCTGTTCGCGATCGCGGCCGTCGTGCTCGCGCGCCTTATCGGCGTTGCGACGCCGCAGGCGGTGGGCCTGTTGTTGCTGGTGCTCGTGGGGTTCGTGTTGGTGTGCGAGCAACTCCTGCCGTCCGTGCTTGTGAGACGGGATGCCGGACGCGCTCTGGAACTGCTGCTGCCGTCCTTCGACCGCACGCTCCGCATACTGCGGCCAGTGACCGCGGGGTTGTCCCGGCTGGCTCATCCGCCGCGTTCTGAGAACGATGGGGCTGATCCGGCGGATGCCGACGCTGGGAGCGAGCCGGAGGCGACGACCGAGGACAAAGCGGAACGGAAGCTGCTGCAATCGGTCGTGGATTTTGGGGGCACGCTCGTCCGTGAGGTCATGACGCCCAGACCGGACATCGTGGCGATCCATGAGAGTGCGACCGTGGCCGAATTCCGGTCGCTGTTTGCGGAGGAGAAGTACTCTCGACTCCCGGTGTTCAAGGAAGATCTGGACCACATCCTGGGATTCGTTTTCGCGAAAGACCTGGTCACCTTGGACGGGGTGCCTGGCGCCGACAAGATCGTGCCGAGACTGCTGCGGCCAGCCTATGTTGTGCCTGAAGGGAAGCGGGTCGCCGACCTGCTACGCGAACTGCAAGGTGAGCACGTGCAGAGCGCCATCGTGGTGGATGAGTACGGCGGGACCGCCGGGTTGGTGACCATCGAAGATCTGGTCGAAGAAATCGTGGGCGAGATTCGGGACGAGTACGACGGCGATGAGTCGGATCCGATTGTGGACGAGGGCGACGGCGCCTTCCTCTTTCTCGCGACAGTCAGCGTGGGCGACATGGTCGAACGGCTCGGAGTTGCCGTCGAGCGAGACGGGTTTGAAACGGTGGGGGGGTATCTCCTGACGCGCCTGGGTCGGGTCCCGGCGGCCGGCGAGACGGTCGAGGTGGACGACCTCACGGTCGAGGTCTTGGAGGCGGAGCGCCGGCGCGTGCGCCGAGTGCGGGTCAGGTTGCACAGCGGCATGGAAGCGGTGGCGAGATAGTCATGCGGTCCGGTTTCGTCTCGCTCATAGGTCGGCCGAACGCCGGCAAGTCGACGCTCCTCAATCGTATCGTGGGGACCAAACTGGCCATCGTCTCCGACAAACCGCAGACCACCCGCAATCGGATCGTGGCCGTGCGCAACTACGATGGTGACCCGGCTGCCCAGGTGGTGTTCGTCGATACCCCTGGGATTCATAGACCGTTGCATCGGATGAACGTCCGAATGGTCGACATCGCGTACGAGTCGATCGGCGACGTCGACGTCATCGCCCTGGTGCGCGACGCCACTGACGGCCTGGGGGCGGGAGATCGATTTGTGCTGGAGAAGCTCACGCGGACCACGGGACCGGTGCTGCTCGTGCTCAACAAGATCGACCTCATTTCCAAGACGCGGTTGCTACCGCTCATGGATTGGTATCAGCAGCAGCGAGACTTTGCGACGATCGTGCCGGTGTCGGCTCGAAGCGGGGACGGCGTTGACTTGTTCGAGCGGGCGATCATCGAGCAGCTTCCTGACGGCGAGGCTCTGTATCCCGAAGACTACCTGACAGACCAACCCGAACGGGTGTTGGCGGCCGAGACCGTGCGGGAGAAGGTCTTGCAGCACACCCGGGCCGAGCTGCCCTTCACGACGGCGGTGGTGGTGGATCAGTTCGACGAGGTGAGCGAGCCGGGGCGTCTGCTGATCTATTGCTCGATTCTCGTCGAGCGGCAGTCGCAGAAGCCGATCGTCATCGGCCCTGGCGGCGCGCTCGTCAAGCAGATCGGGACGGAGGCACGGCGGGATCTCGAGGCCTTTTTCGGGAGCCGCGTGTATCTGGACCTGCATGTCAAAGTTCGCGCCGACTGGCGGGAAAATGACCGCATTCTCGACCAGGCCGGGGTGGCGCCGCCAACCAAGCGTCGTCGTTAAGTGCGTGTGCTAGACTGAAAATGCTACTGGTATTGACTGTGGGACATTCAGCCGAACCTGACGCGCGGACGAGACCCGGACGACGGGACCATGCCACCCCTCCGCCGCACCGACGTGGTGCTCGACTCGGTGAAACGCCTACAGCGGATGGGTGCGTCCGCCAACCTGGTCAATCTCCTCCAGAAGCAGCATCCGTCCGACCTCGCTGAGCTCTTCAGCGAACTATCCGACAAAGACCGGCGCAGCACGTTCACGCTGCTGCTCGATCACCACAGCCACCTCGCGATGGAGGCACTGATCGAGTACGGGGCGGAGCCGGCGGCGGTGCTGCTGGCCGACCATTCGCCGGACCGCATTGCGTCGTGGTTGCAGGAGCTGCCGTCTGATGACGCCGCGGCGTTGATCGACGAGCTCCCAGACGACCTGTCGGACGTCGTGCTCGAACAGATGCGGCCTCGAGAGTCTGGCGAGGTCGAGAACCTGCTGGACTACGCCGAGCAGACCGCCGGCCGGATCATGAACCCGACGGTGTTCGCGCTGTCGGAGGACCTGACCGCTGGCGAGGCGATTCAGGCCCTGCAAGGTTCGCGCGAAGTGGAGATGGTGTTCTATCTCTACGTCGTCGATGAGCGGCGGCATCTGGTCGGGGTCGTCTCCCTGCGCCGTTTGCTGTTGGTGGCTCGAGAGACGCCGTTGCAGCGGATCATGACCACCGACCTGATCAGCGCCCGGGTCGACACGGATCAGGAGGAGGTGGCCCAGGATGTCGCCAACTACAACCTACTCGCGATCCCCGTCGTCGATGATCAGAACCGGCTGGTCGGCACCATTACCGTCGACGACGTGATCGACATCATCAAAGACGAAGCGACCGAGGACATCTACCGGCTCGCCGGCGTCAGCGGCGATGAGCATGTGTTTTCTCCGGCCGGGGAGTCGATGCGCAAGCGTATCCCCTGGCTGCTCGTCAATCTCCTTACCGCGACCGCCGCCGCACTTGTGGTACGGGCCTTTCAGGCGACCATCGACCAGGTGGTGGCGCTGGCGGTGTTCATGACGATTGTGGCCAGTATGGGTGGCAACGCGGCCACCCAGACGCTCACCATCATTGTGCGGGGCATCGCGCTCGGTGAGCTGACCTGGGGCAATTCCCGGAAAGCGGTCTTCAAGGAAGCGCTCGTGGGGTTGGGGAATGGCCTGACGTTGGGCACGGTCGGGGCGCTAGTCGCGTGGGGACTGTCCGGCAACCTGTATCTGGGTCTGATTCTAGCTGGGGCGATGGTCGTCAACCTGCTCGTCGCCGCGATCGCTGCGACCCTGATTCCAATCGCATTGCGGGCGCTGAAGATTGACCCGGCTTTGGCCTCGGCGGTGTTCATTACCACCCTGACCGATGTCTTTGGGTTCTTTGCGTTTCTCGGACTGGCGACGCTCTTCTTGCCGTATCTAGAGCCGATGAGCTAGCAATCCGTGGTCGAAGCCCTGCGTCACACCGAGACCCTGGGGTGGCGGTGCCGGGCCGGCCGGATGCGACGGGCTTTTACCACGGGATGCTAGGTGCGCTGTGAGCGTGGGCCTGAAGGGGTTCCGCGCGTGGCGGGCTACAATGGGGCGGCTAGGGCCGCGCCAGACCACTGGGTCTTCGGACCCGCGGGGACACGCGCTCGCGATGCCACTCTACACGACGGACGCGCTGATTCTGCGCACGTATGAACTGGGTGAAGCGGACCGGATCGTCGTGTTCTTGACCAGCGATCGGGGCAAGAAGCGCGGTGTCGCGAACGGAGCCAGGAGACCGAAGTCTCGGTTCGGTGGTGGGCTTGAGCCGTTGACGCTCGCGCGGTTGGCGTATTTTGAGCGCGAACGGCGCGACCTGGTCCGGCTGAGCTATGTCGACCCGTTGCGGTCTCCGCTGCAGTCGTCGGATGCCACGGTCCTGGGTCACGTCGGCTACTTTGCGGAGTTGATCGACGAGTGTGCGCCGGAAGCGGATCCGAGCGCCACGCTGTTTCGACTTGGGGCGGCGGTGGTCGAGTCATTGGGCGGGGATATTCAGGTCGAGCACCTGGCCCGCTACGTCGAGTATTGGATTCTGCGCCTGCAGGGCGTCTATCCATCGCTCGTGGCGTGCCATCGGTGTGGCGGCGACGTGAGTAGCGGCGGCCGGCTCGACGCGGCGGGCGGGGGTGTCTCCTGCCGCGGGTGTGCGGCTGAGGGCGGTCTCGTGCTCTCGGGCGTGTCGATGCGCTTCTTGCGGGAGGCGGCAGGAACCGCGCCCGCGGACGCGTCGGGTTTGACGCTGCCACCGCCGGCGGCGCGTGAATTGGAGCGAGCGCACCGACAGCTCATTTCGAATCATCTCGAAAAGGAGCTGCGGTCATTGCGGGTGCTGCGCGCGATGGCGCGCGATACGAACTGAAGAGAGACCTCACCGTGACCTTGCAGGATTTGATCGCTTCGCTGTCTCGTTTCTGGGCCTCGCGGGGGTGTCTGATTCAACAGTCGCTCGACACCGAGGTCGGCGCGGGGACCATGCACCCCGAGACCTTTCTCCGGGTGCTGGGCCCGACCCATTGGCGGGTGGCCTACGTGCAGCCCTCACGACGTCCCGCTGACGGGCGTTTCGGGGAGAACCCGAATCGCTTATTCAAGCACCACCAATTCCAGGTCATCCTGAAGCCGTCGCCGGACGCGGCGCAGTCGCTCTACTTGGAGAGCCTCCGCGCGTGTGGCATCGACCCCGCGCAGCACGATGTGCGCTTCGAGGAGGACAACTGGGAATCGCCGACGCTTGGCGCGTGGGGCATCGGGTGGCAGGTGTTGCTCGACGGGATGGAAATCACCCAGTTTACCTATTTTCAGCAGGCGGGCGGCCTTGACCTGTCTCCGATCCCTGTGGAACTGACCTACGGACTCGAGCGAATCGCGATGCACCTGCAGGGTGTTGACGACGTTTACGATCTCGAGTGGGCACCCGGGGTGAGCTATCGCGAGGTGCGGCACCAGGAGGAAGTGGAGCAGACGACCTACGCCTTCGGTTTGGTCGACATGCCGAAGACCGAGTTCGCCACGTTCCATCGCGATCTCTTCGACCAACATCATCGGATGGCCCAGACCCTGCTGCGTTCAGGGCTGGTGTCGCCCGCGCTCGACGCGTGCCTCAAGTGTTCGCACAACTTCAATATTCTGGACGCCAGCGGCGGCATCGGTGTCACGGAGCGGGCCGCCTATATTCTGCGGGTACGTGAACTGGCGGTGGCCATCGCGCGGGCCCACGTTGGCGAACCGGTCGAGGCGTGAGACGGACCATGTATCGAGAGCTATTGATCGAAATCGGCTGTGAGGAATTACCGGCAAGCTGGTTGCCGCCGCTCACTCGGCAGATCGGTGAGCGGGTTGGGAAAGAGCTGGCGGAGGTCCGACTCGATTGTCCGACGGATCCGGAGAGCTACGGGACCCCGCGTCGTCTTGCGGTGCGTGTGGCCAAGGTCCCCGATCGGCAGGCTGCTCTCGAGGAGACGGTGACTGGTCCGCCTGTCCGAGCGGCGTTCGACGCCGACGGACAGCCGACCGCCGCGGCCCTTGGATTCGCACGGAAGAACGGGGTGGAGCCGTCTGCGCTCACGCAGGTCGACACGCCCAAGGGGCGATACCTGGCCTTCGAGCGTCGGCAGTCCGGCGCGGCGGCCCGGTCCGTGCTGCCCGACGTGCTCAGGGCGACCTTGCGCGGGCTTGCCTTCCCGAAACAGATGGACTGGGACGCGTGCCTCGACGATGGGCGAGGCGACCTCCCGTTTGGGAGACCGATCCGCTGGCTGGTCTTTCTCTACGGCGGGCGGGTCGTGCCGTTTGTCATTGGTCGGACAGCCGATGCGCTGGCCCGCGGCGTGGCGCCGGTCCGAGCCGGCTCTGTGACATACGGGCATCGCTTTTTTGCTCGGGACGGCAAGCCGGGACGCGGCTTCCGGGTCGACTCGTTCGCGGCGTATCGACAGGGCTTGAAGCGCAACTACGTGCTCTTGACCCGCGAGGAACGCCGTAGCCGAATTGAGCGGAAGCTTCACACCAACGCCACCCGTGCCGGAGGGGTGGTCGAGGGTGCCGGTGAGGGATCCTCGCTGCTGGACGAAGTGCCAGATCTCGTGGAATATCCGGCCGTGGTCACGGGGCGCTTTCCGACCGAATTTCTGACGCTGCCTGATGAAGTGCTGAAGACGACGATGATTCACCACCAGCACTACTTCCCGGTAGTGACGGAGGACGGTCGTCTCACGGAGCGATTCCTGGCGGTCACCAACACCCCGAAGGACAACGTGCCGGCGATTGCCCACAATTCCGAACGGGTGCTCGTGGCCCGTCTGCGGGACGCCCGGTTCTTCTGGGACGCGGACCGTGCGGCCACCCTCGGTTCTCGACTGGACAGGCTCGACACACTGCGGTTTCACGCCAAGCTGGGCAGTTACCGAGCCAAGGCCACGCGCATGGAACAACTCGCCGAACGGGTGGCGCGGGAAGCCCTGGACGCTGGCTCCCACGCGGCCCATGCGGCGCGTGCCGCGCTCTTGGCGAAGGCCGACTTGACGACCGACATGGTTGGCGAGTTCCCTGAACTGCAGGGCGTGATGGGCGGGATCTACGCGCGTGAGGACGGGGAGCCAGAGGAGGTGTGGCGCGCGGTGTATCACCACTATTTGCCGATCGGCGTCACCGCGGACGCACCACCGCGTCCCGCAGACCTTGGGACGGCAGGTGTGAGCTGGGCTGCGGTGTCGCTGGCGGATAAGCTCGATACGCTGGTCGGCCTGTTTCACGCGGGCGAGAAGCCCCGTGGGGCGCGTGACCCGCTCGGTCTACGCCGGCAAGCGCACGGGCTCTTCCGGATTTTGGTGGATCTGCCCGAACTCACGGGGCGGTCCGCTCGACCTGACCTGAAGCGTCTCGTCCTGGCCGCTGAGGCGGTCCATGGGATCGAGTCGAATGCCGACGTGAGTCAGCGTCTCTTCACGTTCCTGCTGGAACGGCTCCGGTATGTCCTCGAGAAACGTGGCCACGATGTGCGCAACGTGCGAGCGGTCACGCAACCTCGCGCGTCCTGGGACGAGATCAGACCGTTGGACGCCCGCCGGAAGCTGGAGGTGCTGCCGGAGTTCACCGGGTCGGCCGACTTCCTCCAGTTGGCGACGCTGTTCAAGCGGGTGAAGAACATCGCGAAGGAGCTGCCGCACGACCAGTTTGAGGCGATCCAATCTGGCACGCTCCCTCCGGTGAGCCACGAGATGGAGCCGGCAGAAGCTCGATTGAGCGCAGAGCTCGACAAACGTCGGGCGACGATCGAGCGAGCGGTCGCCAAGGGCGAGAACTACCGCGAGGCCTTCGCGGAGGCGGCACGATTCGGGCCGGCTGTGGATCGGTTCTTTACGGACGTGCTGGTGATGGCCGAAGACGAAGGGGTGCGGCTCCGCCGCCTGGCGTTGCTGAAACGACTGGAGGGTCTGATTTCTCGCCTGGCCGACGTGTCGGAGCTTGTCAGGGAATAGGACCAAAGCGGACGAATGACAAAAAAGCGGAAGACCACGACAAAGAGCGTAAAGAAGACCACGGCGGCGCCTCGGCCAGCGCCGCAGTACGTCTACTCGTTTGGAGCGGGCCAGGCCGACGGCGATCGCACGATGCGCGATCTGTTGGGCGGCAAAGGTGCTGGCCTGGCGGAGATGACCAACGCAGGGTTGCCAGTACCGCCAGGCTTCACCGTTACGACCGACGCCTGCAACTTGTACTACGCGAATAGGCAGACGGTGCCCGCGGCCGTGGATGCGGAAATGCTGGAGCGGCTTGAGGAGTTGGAGCGCATCGCCGGGGCCTCGTTTGGCTCGGTGAGTGAGCCCCTGCTGCTGTCGGTCCGTTCCGGCGCGAAATTCTCGATGCCCGGGATGATGGACACGATTCTCAACCTTGGGCTCAATGACGCCACCGCCGAGGCGTTGGGACGTCAGACGAACAACGGGCGTTTCGCCTTCGACAGCTACCGACGGTTTATCCAGATGTTCGGCAACGTGGTGCTGGATATCTCGAAGGACGATTTTGAGGACGAGCTGAACGACGTCAAACAGGAGCACGGCGCGACGCTCGACACGGAGTTGGGCGAAGGCGCGCTCCGCGAGGTGGTGGCGAAGTATCAGGCGCTCATCCGACAGAAGACCGGCCGCGGGTTCCCCGAGGCGCCGCTGGAACAGCTGCGACTCGCCCGCGACGCGGTGTTCCGATCTTGGAACAACCCACGCGCCAAAGAGTATCGCCGCATCTACGACATTCCCGATGAAATCGGTACGGCGGTCAGCGTGCAGCTGATGGTGTTCGGCAACACCGGAGAACGGTCTGCGACCGGCGTCGGTTTTACCCGGAACCCGAGCACCGGGCACAAAGAGTTCTACGGCGAGTTCCTCGTGAACGCGCAAGGTGAGGATGTCGTGGCAGGGGTCCGAACGCCTCAGCCGATTGCGGAGCTCGAACGCATCATGCCGACGGCGTACAAGCAGCTGCGCAAGATCACCAGCCGTCTTGAGCGGCACTACAAGGACATTCAGGACTTCGAGTTTACGATTCAGGACCGTACGCTCTTCATGTTGCAGACTCGGAGTGGCAAGCGGACGGGCCACGCGGCGATCCGGATTGCCACCGATCTGGTCGATGAGCGCCTCGTTAGCGCCAAGCGGGCATTGTTGCTGATTGATCCCGGGGCGCTGGTCCAGCTCTTGGCTCCGGTGTTTGATCCGGTCGCGTGGGCCGGTATCCCTGTCGCGACGAGCGGGTTGCCGGCCTCGCCAGGGGCCGCCTCAGGACAGCTCGTGTTCACCGCCGATGACGCGCAGCGTTGGACCGCCTCGGGCAAACTGGTGGTACTCGTACGCAAAGAGACGGTTCCGGATGACATCCACGGCATGTATGTCGCCGAGGGCGTGCTGACGGCGACCGGCGGAATGACCTCGCACGCGGCGGTCGTGGGGCGACAGATGGGCAAACCCTCGGTGGTTGGCGCCGCCATCCAGGTGGACGAGCGGCGAAAACGACTACAGATTGGCGAACTCGTGCTCGAAGAGGGTGACGACATTTCCTTCGACGGGTTGACCGGTGAGGTCAAGATTGGCTCGGTGCCCAGCCAGCCCAGTGAGATCCTGCAGGTGGTGGCCGGCAACCTGCCGGCGGCCAAGTCGGACATCTATCAGCGCTTCATGCGGGTGATGCAGTGGACCGACCGGGTGCGGCGGCTTGGTGTGCGGGCGAACGCGGACCAGCCCGACCAAGCGAAGATCGCACGCGCGTTCGGGGCCCGAGGAATCGGGCTGTGTCGCACGGAGCACATGTTCTTTGGCGAGGGCCGACTCGAGATCGTGCAACGCATGATCTTGGCCGAGACAGAGGCTGCCCGTCGGACGGCGCTGCGGGAGCTGTTGCCGTTGCAGCGAGAGGACTTCTACGGTGTTTTCAAGGCCATGGCGGGCCAACCGGTCACCATTCGAACGATCGATCCGCCGTTGCACGAATTCCTGCCGAAGCGGGAGGACTTGTTGGTCGAGATCGCGCGGTTGGAGGTGACGAAGCCCCGGTCACGGCGCTTGGGAGAGAGACGCCGGCTGCTGCGGCGTGTCGAGGAATTGCACGAGTTCAATCCGATGCTCGGTCACCGCGGTGTCAGGCTGGGGATCAGCTACCCTGAGATTACCGAGATGCAAACCCGCGCCATCATTGAGGCCGCGGCTGCGCTGGGAAAGGAAGGGCTGACGGTGGTTCCGGAGATCATGATCCCGTTGGTCAGCGACGTGCGGGAGCTGCGCGACCAGCGAGCGGTGGTCGACCGGGTGGCCCACACCGTGATGACAGAGCAGGGTGTCACGGTGAAGTACCTGGTTGGGACGATGATCGAGGTGCCGCGTGCCGCGGTCACGGCAGGGGCCATCGCCGGTGAGGCGGACTTCTTTTCGTTCGGCACCAACGACTTGACCCAAATGGTCTTTGGTTTCTCACGCGACGACGCCGCGAAGTTCCTCAAGCAGTACCAGGCGCGCAAGTTGATCGAGCGTGACCCGTTTGCCAGTCTCGACACGACCGGGGTCGGGGCCTTCGTCGACATGGGGGTTCGCGCAGGACGTGAGGCGAAGCCGGGCCTGAAGGTGGGGGTGTGCGGCGAGCACGGGGGCGACCCAGCGTCGATCCACTTCTTCGATCGCGTGGGGCTCGACTACGTGAGCGCCTCACCGTACCGAGTGCCCGTGGCTCGCCTCGCGGCGGCGCAGTCCGCCCTCGCGCTGGCGGACACCGACTGAGCGGCTGGAGCGCTCGCGACCAACGCTGTGACACGACCCTCCCGCATTACCCGGCTCTCCACCGAACTGGCCAACCAGATCGCCGCTGGCGAAGTGGTCGAGCGCCCAGCGTCGGTCGTGAAGGAGTTGGTCGAGAATGCGCTCGACGCCGGTGCCCGCCGCATTGGCGTGAGTGTTGAGTTGGGCGGCAAACGGCTGGTGCGCGTCGAGGACGACGGAGACGGGATGACCGCTGAGGAAGCGGCACTGGCCCTCGAGCGGCACGCGACCAGCAAGATCCGCCGGTTGGAAGACCTGGCGTCGATCACGACGTTGGGGTTCCGGGGCGAGGCGCTGCCGAGTATTGCCTCCGTCTCGCATCTGCTCCTGCGGACGCGGGCACGCGGGGCGTCGAGGGGCACCGAGATTCGGGTCTCTGGTGGCGTAACCGTGTCGACGCGAGAGATTGGTGCGTCTGAAGGCACGACCTTCGAGGTGACGGATCTCTTCTACAACGTGCCCGCTCGTAGGAAATTTCTCAAGTCTGATGGCGCCGAAACCACCCAGGTCTCGCGGCTGGTGACCCAGCTGGCGCTAGGGCATCCGGAGGTCGGTTTCAGCTTGACCAGCGGTCGCCGGCAGTTGATTCAATGTCCGCCCGCCGCTGGTCTCCAAGAGCGGCTGTTTCAGCTCTACAAAGATCGAGACGACCTGGTCGAAGTGCGGAAGCAGGCCGCCGGCATCACGGTGACCGGGTTTGTGGCGGCCTTGGCCGGTCCGGGTCAGGGACCGCGACGCGGACCGCAGAACATCTTCGTCAACGGCCGCGGGGTCAAGGATCGGACCATCGGCCACGCCATCGTTCACGCCTACAGCGCCGCGACCATCAAAGAACGCAGTCCGGAGGTCCATCTCTTTATCGAGATGCCACCAGACCGCGTGGACGTCAACGTGCACCCGACGAAAGCAGAGGTGCGTTTTCTGGAACAGTCGCTGGTGCACGAGGTGCTGCGACGTGCGATCGGCGAGGCACTCGAGCAAGGGCCTGCACCGGAGATCGGCCTTGATCCCGTTGCCCCGGCGGTCGGGGTGGGGAGCGGAACGGTCTCGGGCGCGGGACCCGCGTTTGGGGCAGGCGCCCCGGGGCGGCCAGGGTGGGGGGGCGCTTCGACTCTCATGGGCGGCGTGTCCGGCGCGTTCCCGGCCGATGCCGCCGCTCACTCGATTGGCGACCTGGTACGGGAGATGCGTCCGAACACGGTCGCTCCGGCTCCGGTGGTCGACCGGCCCCTACAGCCGCTCGGGCAGTTTCGGGACACCTTCATCATCGCGATCGACGATGAGGGGATCGCGATCATCGACCAGCACGTGGCCCACGAGCGGATTCTGTTTGAACAAGTCATGGAGCGACTGACGGCGGGCGCGCTCGAGAGCCAGCAGTTGCTCATGCCGATGGTGATCGACTTGTCGGCGGCGGAGCGACAGGCCCTGGCCGCCCACGGCGAGGCGCTCGAACGACTCGGTTTCGATGTCGAGGCATTTGGCGGCAATAGCCTACGCGTCGCCGCGTTGCCAGCTATCGTGGATATCGGTGCGTGCGAGACGGCGCTCAGAGCGCTGGCGCAGGACCTGGACGGATTGGACCAGGGGGCCGCGATTGATGAGGCGCTGAGGCACATGGCGGCGACCACCGCCTGCCATGCCGCGGTCAAGGCCAACGACCGCTTGACGCCGGAGAAGATGGTCTACCTGCTCGATGAGCTACGTCGTACCGCGCATTCGTCGGTGTGCCCGCATGGTCGTCCCGTCGTCTTGCGGTTGTCGCGTAAGGAAATCGAACGGCGTTTCGAGCGAATCTAGTCGCGACGTCACCACGCGCGGCTAGTCCGTCGCCTGCTTGACCAGAAGATGGCCCACGATAAAGGCGGCGACGCCGAAGCCGAAAATCCGCGGGCTCGGACCGAGCGGACCGGCGATCAGGATGGCTTCAAGCAGGGTGACCATGCCTAGCAGCTGCAGCCCCCGGCCGATGTAGTAGAGCGCTCCAGGCATCAGCCGGTCGGCTCCGTGGTGTTGGCGCGCCGCCGTGCCTTCAGATCGCGCCAGGCCGACAACCGGCTCCCCAATTCCTTTTCGAAACCACGTGTTGTCGGCACGTAGTACTGCCGCCCCTGGAGGGATGCCGGGAGGCAATCCATCGCGGCCACCGCGTCAGGCTCGTTATGGGCATACTGGTAGCCCTTCCCGTAGTCGAGTTGTTTCATCAGCCGCGTGGGGGCGTTGCGGAGATGGAGCGGTACGGGGTCGGCCACCTCCCGATGGGCGTCCGCGGCCGCCTGGGTGTAGGCAGTGTAGACCGCGTTGCTCTTCGGCGCAGATGCGAGGTAGACGGTGGCTTGCGCGAGTGCGGTCGCGGCCTCGGGCATGCCCATGAAGTGGACGGCGTCTTTCGCCGCGACCGTGAGGGCGAGCGCCTGCGGATCAGCGTTGCCCACATCCTCGGACGCGAATCGGACCAGCCGGCGGGCGATGTAGAGCGGGTCTTCGCCCGCCTCGACCATGCGCGCCAGCCAGTAGACCGCAGCATCCGGATCGCTGTTGCGCATCGACTTGTGCAGCGCTGAAATCAAGTTGTAGTGTTCTTCGCCGTCCTTGTCGTACACCAGGGCGCGACGTTGCATCGCGTCGGCGGCAAGGGCAAGATCGAGCCGGGCTGACTCGGGGGCGCCGCGCTCCGCCGCCCGCGCGACGGCGGCGGCCACACCCAGCTCCAACAAATTCAGCGCCGCGCGTGCGTCCCCGTTGGCGTGACGCGCGATGGCCGCAATGGCGTCGGCCTCGACGTGGACCGAAAGCCCCCCGACACCCCGGGTGTCATCGCTCACCGCGCGCTGCAGGATGGTCGAGATGTCCGGCGCGGTCAGCGCCCGCAAGACGTAGACTTGGGACCGGGACAACAACGCGGCATTGACCTCGAACGAGGGGTTTTCGGTGGTCGCGCCGATGAGCACAATGTCGCCCGCTTCGACGCGTGGAAGAAATGCGTCCTGCTGGGCTTTGTTGAATCGATGAATCTCGTCGACGAACAGGATGGTGCGTCGTTCGCCGCGCCGTCTCGCGTCTTCGGCTTCCGCCATCACGGCACGGATTTCCTTGATGCCGGAGAGCACGGCGCTAAACGCGACGAAACGGGATGTCGTGACCGCGGCGATCAACCGTGCGAGGGTCGTCTTCCCGGTGCCAGGCGGTCCCCACAGGATGATCGACTGCAGGGTGTCCCGTTCAATGGCATGGCGGAGCGGGCGACCACGCCCGAGCACCTGGTCCTGTCCGACCAGTTCGTCGAAATTGGCAGGGCGCATCCGGTCTGCGAGTGGCGCGGTGGCCGAGGCCGCTGGGGGGACGCCGACATCCGATTCGCCGAACAACGACCGTGACGTCACGCTGACCGTCCCTGGCTGTCGGTGGCCGATACGGCGTGGTGAGTCCGCTGTCGCGCAGCCTCGTAGGTGATCAGCGCGGCTGCGACCGCGATGTTCAACGACTCCACCGGCCCGCGCATCGGTACCGAGATGAGCTCGTCCACCCCCGTGACCACGGTGGGCGCGAGGCCAAGACCCTCTGTGCCGAGCCAGATGAGACAGGGGCGAGAGAGGTCCGCCTCTACTGTGGGCGTTCCGCCACGCGGGACCGCGGCCAGCAGGCGCAATCCTTTGGCACGAGCGTCGGCGGAGATGCGACCGGCGTCGTCGGCGCGAACCACTGGGAATCGTAACGTGCTCCCCATCGACCCTCGCAACGCTTTCCACCCGTACGGATCGGCACCTCCGACGGTCACCACGCCGCTGGCGCCGCCCGCCTCGGCCGCGCGAATGACGGCGCCGGTGTTGCCGGGGTCCTGCACCCCGAGGAGGCCCAGCACCAGAGGCCCGGCCGTGCTCACCGTGGACTCGAATCTGGCTGGTCGAAGGTTGGCAATCGCGACGAGTCCACTTGGTTCGGATACGGGACTCAGCGCGGTCATCACGGGTTGTGACACGCCAACCAGCTCGGTCACGCGGTCAAGTCGATCGAGGAGATCCGACCAGCGCTCCTGGGTCGCCAGGGAATGGCTCACCGCCACCAAGTCAGGTGTGACGCCGGCGTCGATCGCTTCGGCGATGAGTCGAGGGCCCTCCAGCAACGAGGGTGCGCTGGCTGCGCCGGACCGCCGCGCCGCGTCGCGAAAACGCGCCACGATCGGGTTGCGGCGGCTGGTAATGTGTTGCACGATTCGGTCCTGTTCGCGGCGAAGGTGAGCATAGCAGATGTGCTATCGTTACCGGACTCGCGCCGCCCTTCCTCGGCGAGTGTGAGAGCGTCTGACACACCATGAAAGCCGAGCTTATCAAGCGGTTCGAAGACGAGATCGCGATACTCATGCGGGAGCTCAATAGCGAGTTGCCGAAAGAGATCAAGCGCGCGCGCGAGCTTGGCGATCTGCGGGAGAACGCCGAGTATCAAGCCGCCAAGGATCGGCAGTCGTTTGTCCAAGCGCGACTGTCGATGCTTCACAAGCGCGTGGCCGAGGTGTCGCTCATGAATCTGGAACGGATCCCAGACGACCGCGCTTCCTTCGGTTCCACGGTGCATCTGCAGGAGTCCGGCGGCTCAGCCGTGGTCTATCAGCTTGTCATGCCCGAGGACGCCGATCCTGACAAGGGGTGGATCTCTACCGCCTCTCCCATCGGGCGAGCGCTGATGGGGAAGGAAGAGGGCGACGAGGTCTCGGTGCCGACCCCAAGTGGTACGCGCGAGTTCGAGGTCCTCAAGCTCGTCACGATTCACGGCGCGTGACCCTCCGGCCTGTGACAGACGACCTCGCGAGCGCCGCCGCTCGTCACTCCCCAGCGTCGCACGGCTCGTATGCGCCTCACCGCCGCACCGCCCTGGTCCTGACGGGAACCGGGACCGCTGGCGCCTATCACGCCGGCGTCCTCCGCGCTCTGCATGAAGCTGGTGTCAAGATTGACCTGGTCGCCGGGCGCGGGATCGGTGCGGTTGGGGCCGCGTTCGCGGCGGTCGACGGTGCCGCGCAGCTCTGGGCGTCGGGTGGGTTGTGGCACTCGCCGAGCGCCACGCAGTTGTATCGCTGGCGTCCCGCGCTTCGTATTTCGGCCTGGATTCTGGGTCTGACGCTGGCGGCGGTGCTCTTACCGCTCGGGATCGTCCTGATCGCAGCGCTCATCTATCCGTTGGCGTATCTGCTTCGCGTTGGGGGGCTGCCCGGAGCCGAGACCCTGAACATCGCGTTCGGTCGCCTGGTCGGCCTGGTGTTCGCGCCGGCCGCGTTGCCAACGTGGCTCCCCCGGTTGGTGGTCGTGGCACTGGTTGCGTTTCTCGCGGTGCTGATCGGGACCGCCGGCGTGGACTGGTTCCGAGCCCGGCGTCGGCGACGGAGTCGCGGCGCGCTGTGGTGGCTGCTGCTGGGCGCGCCGCTGGACGGGCGTGGCGCGCGTGGGTGGTTCGCCGACGGACTGTGGAAGCTGATGCGCGGTGCCGCGTCGGTCGCGCAACCGTCGCCGGGTGAGATGGGGCAGCAGTATGGCGACCTGCTGCTGGAGAACCTTGGCCAGCCCGGGTTCCGCGAATTGCTGATTATGGCCCACGATCTCGACGGGCGACGCGATGTCAGTTTCGCATTGCTGGCGGACCCGTATAGGCGACGATTTTTTGAAGATCAGGTCGGCGCGGCACATGAAGACCGAGAGCTGGAGTCGGTCGATTTGGCGGGCGATGCACGTCCGGCCGCGTTCGATGCGTGTGCCGCGGCGCTGAGTCTGCCCGTTGCCACTGACCCCTGGTTGCTCACCTTCGCGCCGTCGAGTGGCTGGCGGGGCGAGACCCACCGCGTGTGCGATCGACCGGACGCGCTGGGGCACCTCTTGGACGAAGTGGCTCGGGCCGGCGCCGAGCAGGTGATTCTGGTGTCAGCCTTGCCCGGGCCAACCGGACCTCACACACTGGGGGCCGGTCGCCGCGACGGGCGGGGACGGATTGGGGAGTCTGTGGCGGCCATGGAGGCCGCCGTGGTGCGCGACGCAGTGCGAACGCGGGCCGGTCTCTTTCAGCAGCTGTTTGAGATTCGCCCGCGACACAATCCGCTCGGTCCGTTCGATTTCGCAGGATGCTACGACGAGCTGTCAGACCGGGAGCAATCCATCGGGGAACTCGTCGAGCGAGGCTACGAAGATGGACATCGTCAGTTCGTCGGACCGGTGATCGGCGCCAGCGGTGAGGAGATCGAGCGAGCGCCAACGCCACGCATGCCGCGAACCACCCCGAGCGGCGTAGCGCGCGGTGGCGACTAGTTACCGCAGGAAGCGCTCGGCCAGCTCGTGCACCGTGGCCTGGATACGCTCCGGGTCGATTGACCCGAACTTCTGCGTGAAGCGGTCGATGGGCGCGACGGCCTTGGCCATCGCTCGATGACCACCGGCGCTGCCGATGTCGCTGAAATCGCCCTTTACAAACTCGCCCGCATGCTGGGAATTACCGAGATTTCTGACCGAGACCACGACGTCGCCGTGGACGATGCCGGAGACCACGGCCCACGTGATTTCCTCGACTTGCAGCAGGAACTCGGCGACGTGCGTGATCAGATCTTCACGTGCGACGTGCCCGAGGTGCGCTGTGTACAGGGTCCCGCTCACGGTCCCGCTGTGGACGGCCTCTGCCACACAGTGCAGGCGCTCGACGGTCGTTTCTGAGCCCTCCATCTTGCGCACCAGCGCCGCGTTTGCGAGCGGATAGAGAAACCGGAAAGCGTCCAAGTCTCCAGCGTTCGTCTGACGGGACAGGAACAGCGTGTCGGACTTGATCGCGTAGAGCATCGCGGTCGCGGTGCGTTCTGAAATGTTGACGTCGACCGCTCGGAGGTGTTCCGTCAGGATCGTGCACGTTGAGCCGTAGTGTGGTCGAATGTCCTTGAATGCGGCACTGTAGCCGGGGCGCTCGGGGTGATGGTCGATCACCAGATCGACCTTGCTGACCAGACCGTCAAAGTAGTGTGGTTGAACGTCCACCGTGGCGATACGGTCGAACTGGGCGAGAGATTGATGATTCAACGGTTCCACGTGGATGTCGAGCAGGTTGGCCATCCGGAGATTCTCTGGGCGAGTGACCCCTTGGAATGCGCCGATGATCGCCGTGGTCTTGGTTCGGTGAAGGAGATTGCGCAGCGCGAGGCCACTGGCCATGGCGTCCGGGTCCGGGTCATTGTGCAGCAGGATGAGCACGCGGTCCGCGTCGGCAAGATACCGCTGGTACTGCTGCACCCGGGCCCGCGTCATCGACAGATGCAGGGTGCCGGCCAGCGATCCGCGGAGGAGGTCTCCGAGTGAGAGGCGAGTGACCTCCGGGAGTCTGGCTCGCAGCATCTCTTGTCGCTTGGGGGTACTCGGGTAGCCGACATTGAGGAGGTAGACGAGTGTGGCGCCCGCATCTCGAATCGCCTCGAGCGTCCGTTTGGGGCTTCGGCGCCCCGCCTCCTCGACCAGTACCGCCGTCCCCGGTCCGACGTCCAACCGGACATATGTTTCTACCCGTCGAGAGTCGCCGACATGGATCGTGACGTCGGCATCCTTGAGCCGCCGCGCCAGCAAACGGTCCTCGACGAGAAACGCGATATCCAGGGAGGGAGCAAGGGCGCGAGCCAGGAGCCGAATGACCAGCTCCTCCTGGCACACCGCAAGGCACTTCATCGTTGAGACCGCACAGTCATGCTCCCAGCGGGACATTATACGCGTGTCCCGGACGCGCGATCTCGGTCACGCTCCCTGATGTGGTCGACCAGCGACGGCGGTCGGATCGGGTAACATTCGGCGCTGATGGGGAATACGGTGATTCGAGGCGTGGCGGGGGCGCTGCTGCTGGTTGCGGCCGTTGTGCCGGTGTCCGCCCAACCGGTCTTTCGTGGCGGGGTGGATTTGGTGCGGGTTGCGGTCACCGTCGTAGACGACGCCGGGAACCCGGTCGAAGGATTGTCAGTCGAAGACTTCGTCGTCACCGAGGACGCGCGCCCGGAAGACGTGACGTATTTCTCGAGTGGTGTCGCGAGCGACCTCGACACCATGCCGTTCCATGTGGGTGTGCTGTTCGACGCAAGCGGGAGCATGGGGCGCGACGCCCGGTTTGCCAAGACCGCCGCCCTGCGGTTTCTGCGAGGTCTCGACTTCGCCGAGGACATGACGCTCGTCGATTTCGATTCTGAAGTACGCGTCAGTCGTTTCTCCCAGCGTGATTTTCCGCGGCTGGCCCAGCGGCTGCGCGCTCAGAAGTCGGAGGGGATGACCGCGCTCTACGACGCCCTTGGCGTCTATCTGGATGGCGCCTTTGACCAAGACGGTCGCAAAGTGTTGCTGCTGTATTCCGATGGGGGAGACACGCGAAGCCGCATGCGACTGAACGAGTTGCTGGAATTGGTGCGCGCGTCAGACGTGACCATCTATGCCATCGGGTTTCAAACGCAGAACCGCGCGGCAGATCGGATGAGGAGCCGGCACCAGCTCGAGGAGATTGTCGACCTGAGCGGTGGCCAGTCGTACTTTCCCGATTCGTTGGATGATCTCGAGGGCATTTACCAGCAGATTCGTGACGACCTGGAGACCCGATACTCCCTGGGCTACCTCTCCAGCGACATGACCACAGACGGTGCCTGGCGCTCGGTGGCGGTGACCCTGTCTGATGCGCGCCCCGAACTGCAAGAGCTGACCATCCGGGCCCGAGGGGGCTACTTCGCACGCTACCTCGAGGAGGTCGGGCCAGACGCTCGATGAGGTGAAGACGGGGACGCGCGCCGCGTCGCTGCGACGTCGACGCTCCCTCGCCACACTAGGCCATGTTCGCTACCTACGATCGTTTCAAGCTCGTCTCTGACTTTGAGCTGCGTGGTGACCAGCCGCGGGCCGTCGAGGAGCTTACCGCCGGATTGGAGCGGGGTGACCCGCACCAGGTATTGCTCGGTGTGACCGGTTCCGGGAAGACGTTCACGATGGCGCAGGTCATTGCGCGTGTGAACCGACCGACCCTGGTCATGGTGCACAACAAGACGCTGGCGGCCCAGCTCTATCTCGAGTTCCGCCGGTTCTTCCCCGAGAATGCGGTCGAGTACTTCGTCAGCTACTACGACTACTACCAGCCGGAAGCCTACGTGCCGTCGACCGACTCGTATATCGAGAAGGAAGCGACCGTGAACGACGAGATCGACCGGATGCGGCTGTCTGCCACCCGGTCGCTCTTCGAGCGCCGCGATGTCCTCATCGTGGCCAGCGTCTCGTGTATCTACGGGTTGGGCTCGCCCGAGGCGTACTACGGTCTGTTGTTGCCCCTCGAGCGAGGCCAGCGGGTGGAGCGCGATTGGATTCTCCGCAAATTGGTCGAGATTCAGTATGAGCGCAACGACCAGGACTTCGAGCGGGGCACATTTCGTGTCCGCGGGGACATCGTCGAGGTATACCCGTCGTACGAAAACATCGCCTTACGGATCGAGTTGTTCGGGGACGAGGTGGACCAGTTGGTGTCATTCGACCCGGTGACGGGGGAGACCCTCCGGCGACATGACAAGACCGCCGTGTATCCCAAGTCGCACTTTGTCACGCCTCGCGCGAAGACCTTGCAGGCGGTCGAGACGATCAAGGCGGAGTTGGTCGAGCGCCGTACCGACCTGGAGTCGATCGGCAAAGTACTGGAGGCTCAACGGCTGCATCAACGGACGATGTTCGATCTGGAGATGATGCGGGAGATCGGGTACTGCCACGGCATTGAGAACTACGCGCGGCACCTTACCGGCCGCGCCCCGGGCGAGCCGCCGCCTACACTGCTCGACTATCTCCCGCCAGACGCGCTGACTATCGTTGACGAGAGCCATCAGACCGTACCCCAGGTGCGGGGGATGTTCCACGGCGACCGGGCGCGCAAGGAGGTGTTGGTTGGCTTCGGATTTCGTCTGCCATCGGCGCTCGACAATCGGCCGCTGAACTTTGACGAGTGGAAGAGCCGTGCGGGGCAGGTGGTCTTCGTCTCCGCCACGCCTGGCCCCTACGAATTGGAACAGAGCGAAGGCGTGGTGGTGGAGCAGGTCATTCGGCCCACTGGCCTGGTCGACCCAGAGGTTGAGGTCAGACCGGTGAAAGGGCAGGTCGACGATCTCCTGCACGAAATACGCCTGCGGGCTGGTCGCAACGAGCGGGTGCTGGTCACCACGCTGACCAAGCGCATGGCGGAGGACCTGACCCAGTTCTACCAGGAGCTTGGGGTCCGGGTGCGGTACCTCCACTCAGAGGTGGACACGCTCGAACGGGTCCAGATTCTTCGGGACCTGCGTAGGGGCGTGTTCGACGTGCTGGTGGGCATCAACCTGCTTCGCGAAGGACTGGACCTGCCTGAAGTGTCGCTCGTCGCGATTCTGGACGCGGACAAAGAGGGGTTTCTGCGGTCGGCGGGGGCGCTTATCCAGACGTCGGGCAGGGCCGCGCGGAATGTCAACGGTCGGGTCTTCATGTATGCGGACGTCGTGACCCGATCGATGCGCGCGGCACTGGACGAGATGGCCCGTCGCCGGGTGCTTCAAGAGGCCTACAACCGGGAACATCAGATCACGCCGCAGTCGATCGTGAAGGAAATCGACGACGTGCTTTCGAGCGTCTATGAGCGCGACTATCTGACGGTGCCGGTGGCGCGTGAAAAGGCCGAGGAGTTCGCGACGCGGGCGGACCTCGAGGCCCACATGGCGGCGCTTCAGGCCGAGATGCGCGCCGCCGCCGCGAACCTCGAGTTCGAGCGGGCCGCTCTCTTGCGCGACAAAATTAATGCGCTCAAGAGTCCGGGCCAGGCGTTCGCCTGACCAACGTCCAGGTGGGACACGGTGTCTCCGTGTTCGTGATGAGCGGCAACCGCGCGCCCCGTACGAATATGAGATGATGACGGAGTAGGAGGGTGCTATGTCAAGAAACCAAGACGGACAGGCTGGAGCGGTGCTCATGGCCTTTGTGTTGGGGGCGGTGAGCGGGGCGGCGGTGGCCCTGCTGTGGGCGCCGAGCCCGGGCGAAGACACGCGACGGTTACTCAATGAAAAAGCGCGCGAGGGGCGCGAGCGCGCGGGCGACGCCGCACGGCAGGGGCGTGAGTTCGTGAGCCGTGGTCGCGACAGCCTTGCCACCGCGATTGACCGTGGCCGCGAGGCCTACGAACGCCGTACGGCGACTGCCCCTGCGGCGGTTCCCGCGATTGACGAAGATGTGACAGAGGCGTCCGCGTGACCGATTGGGCCACCGTGTTTCTCGCGGCCATCGCGCTGGCGACGGGCGTCATGGCCCTGATTCAGGTTGGGGTCATCATCTACGGCGCACGTCTGGCCCACCGGGTCAATAAGCTGGCTGATCGCGTGGAGCGCGAGATTGATCCCGTGATGGGGCGCGTCACCGAGATGAGCGCGGACGCCAGTCGCGCGACAAAGCTCGCGGTCGCCCAGGTCGAGCGCGCCGACGAGATGATGGCGCGACTCTCGAAGCGCGCCGACGAGACCATGGACCTTGCGCAACAGGTGCTGGTCGTCCCGGCTCAACGGGGCCTGGCCCTGTTCGACAGTTTGCGGGAGGCGTTCTCGTCGAAGACCAAGTCGGCGCCCGAGAAGGCCTCCGAGAATGCCGCGGACACCGCTGCTGTACCCGCGGCTGAGCCCCCGTCTGAGAACGACGACGCGCTCTTCGTTGGATAGTCAGCGTGGCGCGACCCGGTGGTCAAGGTCTGGCCTGAGGTAAACTACGCGCTACTGTTGGCTCGGAGTGGGCGCTTGGCTCAGTGGTTAGAGCACCGCCTTCACACGGCGGGGGTCAGTGGTTCGAATCCACTAGCGCCCACCACTCATTAGGGGGGCAATCGCGGTTTGCGGTTGCCCCTTTCTTGTAGATGCAAACGTAATTTTTGAACGTACCGCAGCGATATCGGGAACCCCCTTGCTGTGCGTACGACCAGCCCAGGTCGCCCACGAGCAGACTGCGCACGCCCTGCACAAAACCCGTGATCAGGGCGCCTGCTGCGAGACGAAGTTCTTCGGCGGATCCCAGTCGGTCAATTACGACCGCACCACGATCGCGGCGAAATCCTTCGGCACGTTGGGTCGCAGCCCCGACATCGCGCCTCCAATTGCAACGACCGTTCGAAGTCGGCGGCGCGCGGTCCGTACTCCCGTGCATTTCGCAGATCCCATTGCTCGACGGCAGCGGTCTCGTAGTCAGCGTCTCGAAGCAGGCGCAGATGAGGACGGCGTGATGGGCGAGCCGTGCGTTCCTCTGGTACCATCGGCCGACATGCCCGAGGCGTCTCACACGGTGCTGCTGACAGCTGACGAAATTGCGGGTCGGGTTGCGGGGGTGGCGGCCGAAATACGCCGCGATTACCCGGAAGACACGGCACTACACCTCGTGGCCGTGCTGACAGGTGGGTGTATTTTTCTCGCCGACCTTGCTCGGGCGCTGGAACGTCCGGTGACCATCGACTTTGTGGCGGTCTCAAGCTATGGTGCGGGTACGCGGTCGACCGGACACGTGCGGCTACGCCACGATCTCCGCCTGCCAGTGGAGGATCGGGACGTCCTGATTGTCGAAGACATCATCGACACCGGCACGACGCTGGCCTGGCTGCTGGAGCACCTGGGCCGCGGGCGGCCGCGCTCGCTGCGGACCGTTGCCTTGTTGGATAAGCCGTCCGGGCGAACCGTGGACGCGCCAGTGGACTACGTCGGATTCACCATGCCAAACCGGTTCGTGGTGGGGTATGGACTCGACCACGATGAGCAGCTCAGGCATCTCCCGTATATTGCAGCGTTAGACCTGCCAGCGGTCACCGCGGGCGGCGAGGTCGAGCAACAAACTGGGCAACCGCGCTAGGCGAGCCCGCGTCTGAAAGGGTATGGCTATGCGCTCTTCACTTCCGGCTGTGGTGCTGCCGGTCGCCATCGTGCTGGCGGCCGGTCTCATGGGGCGCGGTGCCCCACGTGCGCAGACGACAGCCTCTGTCGACCTGCAGCAGTTCTTTCTGCTGACCGCCATTGACGACGACGCCGCTGCGGCTGCGAGCGATGCCATTGCGGACGGCTGGCGCGACGGGTACGCCGGCATGCTATGGGACATGCTTCGGTTCATGCAGCCGCCAGTCGACGCGCCGCTGGTGCCGCCGGACTTCGGGACCGCCACGGATCCCGGCGGAGGCCAAGACCTGGAGCCGCGTCAGCCCGAACATCCCAGTACCAAAGTGTTTCGCCGGTTGGCGGGGCTACTACAGCAACAGACGGGCCAGCGGATAGGGAACGACATCCTGGGATGGCAGCAGTGAATTTGGGAGCAACCGTACGAGCCACACCCGGAGTAAGGGACGTTCAAGGCGCGCTGGTATAGCCAAATCGATCCCCGATTCGCCGAATTTTTCCCGGACGGAGTGAAGTCGGCGATCCGCCTGGACGAAGTCGACTGGGGCGGTGTGCCGCCCAATGGGATTCCGCCATTACGGTATCCGGACCACGTCCCCGCCGACGAGGCTGACTACCTGGATGACGACGACATCGTGTTCGGGATCGAGGTGGCGGGAGAGGCCCGTGCCTATCCGAAGCGGATCCTGGCGTGGCACGAGATGGCCATCGATGGCGTGGGCGGTGTCGATCTCACCATCGTCTATTGCACGCTCTGCGGCACGGTCATCCCCTACGCAAACGTGGTCGATGTACGCCATATCAGATTTGGCACCAGCGGGCTGCTGTATCGGTCGAACAAGCTGATGTTCGACGAGGCGACCAAGAGCTTGTGGAGCACGCTGGAAGGACGTCCGGTGGTGGGCAGTCTCGTCGACAGCGGACTGGAACTGGCCCGGCGCTCCATGGTGACGACGACCTGGGGCGGCTGGCGACGGCGGCATCCGGAGACGGTCGTGCTGTCGGTGGAGACGGGGCACGACCGAGATTACTCGGAGGGAGCCGCCTACCGCGAGTACTTCGGCAATGACCAGCTGATGTTTCAGGTGCCGACTGAGGACGATCGCTTCGACAACAAGGCGGAGATGGTGGTGATGCTCCTGGATGACCCGTCAGGGGGCGATCGGCACCCGGTGGCTCTCTCGACAGAATTTCTCGCGGACCAGCCGATCTTTCAGGCGGACGTCGCGGGGCAGCCGTTTGTCGTCCTGACCAGTGAGTCGGGCGCGAGCCGGGTCTACGAATCGGCTGGGCGAGGGTTTGACGCGGCGCTGGACGAACAGCGCGTGCGGGATGAGGACGGGCTGATCTGGTTGCTGACCGAGGACGAGCTGGTCGCCGAAGGTGACTCCACGATGCGGCCGGCGCGGTTGCCCGCACACCGTGCTTTCTGGTTCGGCTGGTACGCCCAGTTTCCCCAGACAACCGTGTTCGACTAGGTCCCGCCCGACCCCGTCCAGAATTGCCAATCGAGCGCCGAGTCTGCTACGGTGTGAAGATCGTCCGTGCGGTCGCCAAGACCGCGTCATCCAAGGAGTGGACTCAATGAAAATGCTCGTCGCAAGCTGCATCATGGCCGTGATGGCCGTGGCTGTGGTGACCGTCGGGGGGGCTCAGGCCCAGGAGCTCAAGGTCGGCGACATGGCGCCGGCATTTAGTCTCCCGGGCACCGATGGCATGACCCATAGTCTGTCTGACTATTCGGGTACGCCAGTGGTGCTGGCCTGGTTTCCCAAGGCGTTTACCGGTGGTTGAACGGCCCAATGCAAGTCGCTGCGTGAATCCAGCGACGAGTTGAGCCAAATCGACATGAAGTACTTCATGATCAGTGTCGATGACCCTGAGACAAATCAGGAATTTGCGGAGTCGCTCGATTCCGACTTTCCGCTGCTGAGCAATCCGACGAAAGAGGTCGCCGAGGCCTATGGTGTGGTCACGGCGGAGCGGGCGTTCCCGTTCCGGTGGACCTACATCATCGGTGGCGACGGGAAAATCCTCAAGATCGACAAAGAGGTAAATCCAGCCTCGGCTGGGCAGGACCTCGTGGCGCACATGGCGTCATTGGGCCTTGAGTAGCGCCACGAACCTATCGTAGAGACAAAAAAAGGACCGAGACGCGCGATGCGTGTCTCGGTCCTTTCGTGTGTACGCGAGTCGCGAGGGCGGTCAGGCGTCGTCCTTGTCTTTTCCCGGGCCCATCTCGTCCTTGAAGCCCCGGATGGCCTGCCCCATACCCTTGCCGAGACCAGACAACCGGTTGGCGCCGAAGATGAGCATGAGGATCAACAGGATGATGACAAGTTCCCAGATCCCGATCGGGCCGAAGAGCGCGAGAATCACTGGCTGCTGCATGGAGATACCTTCCAAATGTCGCGAGAATCCGCCTAGCAAGATTATCACGAGCGTCGTATCGAACCCCACTATCTGGGCGGCGGCACCGCGAGTGCGTCGGTGAAGGCCGGGTCGGTCCGGATGGGGTCGAAGTCGGGGTCGGCCGCCGCACGCGCGCGGTTGAGGGCTGGCATCGCCGCGATCGATTCACGCAGATGCCGGACGGCTTTCTCGACATCGCCGCGCAGCCCATACAGGGTGGCGATGTAGTACTTCGTCGACGGGTCGTCTGCGCCACGTGCGACCCGCCGTTCGAAGCCGGCGACCGCTGCCGCGAAGTACCGGTCGCCTCCTCCGTCTGGCCCAGCGCTTGATGGGCGGCCGACAACTTGACCTGGAGTTCAATGAGGCTGCGTTCCTTCAGGGCGTGATCGGACGCGCTCAGAGCGGCGACTTCCTGTTGGTACAGCGGGATCGCTTCTAACGGTCGGCCCTGCAGATAGTGCCCATACCCGAGACGTGTATGGGCCCCGACGATCCGTAGCCCCTCCTTGCCAGAGACGAACCGTTCCTGGAGATCCACGGCGACGTTGCAGGACCGTTCGGCTTCGACATACCTGCCTTGCAGCGCGTACAGCAACCCGAGCTGCAAGTGCGCGTATCCCAGGTCGGGGTTGATGGCGATCGCCCGCTCCAACTCACCGATCCCGGCGACGATGTCGCCGCGTCCGATCCAGTAGCCGCGTGCCAGCGACTGGTGTGCGCCGGCGTCGTCTGGCTCAAGCCGGACCGCCTCGCCAATCGCGCTGATGGCCTCGTCGAACCGGCCGAGCGACAGGAGAGCGGAACCGAGCCACCGATGGGCGTCGGCCAGGCTGGGGCCCAGTTGTATGGCGCGTCGCCCCACGGTCACGGCCTTCTCGGAGAGTTCCCGTAGGCTTGTGAAGGAACCCTTGAAGTCATACGCGAGAGCCAGAGCCGCCCAGGCCGCGGCGTACTCGGGGTCTTGCGTCGTGGCTTTTTCCAGAAGCAGGATGGCGTGGTCAAGTGCTTGGGGGCTGCCATCCATGATGTTCATCATGGCGCGGGAGCGATTTTCGTAGGCCTCCACCGAGGCAGTTTCCCTGCGCTCGATCGCCGCCATCTCGCTGTCCCGGAGATGCAACTGCATCCCCTGGCTCAACTCTTACACGATCTTGTCCTGGAGGTCGAAGATGTCGCCAATCGCGCCGTCAATCTTGACCGTACGGATCACGGTACCTGACTCGACCTCGACGAACCGTGCCGTGATACGGATGAGATCTCCCAGCCGCTGATATCCGCCGGTGACCAACCAGGTTGCCCGTAGCTACCGACCGACCTCGATGGCGGCCCGCTCTTCGAGGCCACTCCCGCCGCCCGAACCGAGCACCCGCAGGGCATCGAAGACTCGCTCGCGGCCGGTCAACACCAGTTCCTTGATGCTCTTCAGGTCGGCGCTGACCGTTTCAGCAATACCTGAGCCGATCCAGTCATCGGTCGGCTCACGGGTGATGTTGGTGAAGGGGATGACGGCGACGGAGTTGGCGGGTGCTACCGGTTCGGGGGCGCGCATGGCCACGCCGAGCCCGGATATCGAGGAGGCGTCGGGAGCCGGTCGCTGGCTGAACTCCTGCTTGACCGCGCGGAGGTCGACCAGCAGCTCGCGGGCCGACTGGTATCGCGCGTCGGAGTCCTTCTGCAGCAACTTGCGGACCGCGTCCTCCAGTTTCGGTGGCACGTCATAGTTCAACCGAGCCAGAGGCGGAGGGTCGGCGTGTACCAGCGAATCGACGAACGCGGTGGTCGTGTCGCCCTCGAAGGGGAGCCGTCCCGCCAAGGACTCGTAGACGACGATGCCGAGGGAGAAGAGGTCGGAGCGCGTATCGATGGCCCGTCCGAGGGCCTGCTCGGGAGACATGTAGGACACCGTGCCCACGATGACCCCGAGACTGGTCTGAGCCATCGTCTCGGCGGTGCCGCGACCCGCCTCTGGCCCGGTGAACTTCGCGAGCCCGAAGTCGAGCACTTTGACCCGACCCTGATCGTCAAGTACCAGATTGGCGGCCTTGATGTCCCGGTGAATGATGCCGAGGCCGTGAGCTTCATCCAGGGCGTCGGCGACCTGGAGCGTCATGCCGAGTGCCTGCCGTACGGACAGCGGTCCGCGCTGCAACCGATCCGCCAGGGTCTCGCCTTCGACGAGCTCCATCACGATGAAGAGCGTGCCGTCCTCTTCGCCGATGTCGTAGGTGGTGGCGACCGCTGGCGACCGCAACATGGCTGCCGCCTGGGCCTCTTTGAGGAGGCGCTCCCGGCGGTCGGGATCACGGTCGTGCGCCGGGTCGATGAATTTCAGGGCCACTGCGCGGCCAAGCCTCGTGTCCCGGGCTCGATACACGTCGCCCATACCACCGCTGCCGAGGCGTGCGCCGATCTCGTAGTGCTGGACGAGGCTACCGATGGGGGGCATGCAGGTTCATGTGCGACAGCCGCGCTCCAATGGTATCTCAGCCTCCCCAACTTTGTCCGTGCCTGAAAATGTGATAAACCGTCTGGCTGATGTCCACAGAACCAGAGCAACCGCAGACACCCGTCAAGACCGAGGCCGAACTACGGTTCGACGAAACTCGACGAAAGATCGGTATCGTCGTTGGCCCCTTGGTGTTCTTCCTGGTGTTGGCGTGGCCCTTCTCGTCACTCACCCCTGAGGGACATCGGCTGGCGGCCATCATGGCGCTCGTGATCGTCTTGTGGGTGACCGAGGCCTTGCCATTGGCGGTCACCGCATTGCTTGGACCAACCCTGGCGGTGATGCTGCAGGTGGCGCCAGCCGGACTCATCTTCAGACCGTTTGCCAGCACGACGATTTTCCTGTTTATCGGGAGCTTCATCCTGGCCCAGGCGCTCTTTGTTCATCGGGTCAACGAGCGAATCGCGTATGGCGTCCTGTCGCTTCGGATTATCGGCGCCCACCCCACGCGTATTCTGATTGCCTACGGCCTCCTGGCTGCGTTTCTGTCTGCCTGGATGAGCAATACGGCCACCGCCGCGATGCTCGTGCCGATCGGATTGACGCTGCTGCGGTTCATGGAATCAGAGGCAAACATCCCCAAGCGGTACGGGACCGCCTTGATGTTGATGACGACCTACTGCTGTTCTCGAGGCGGCATGGCCACGCCCGTGGGGACGCCGCCGAACCTGATTGCGGTGGAGATGATCGGCGAACAACTTGACGTGCGGATCACCTTCGTCCAGTGGATGATGTTCTCCACGCCGATTGTGCTGGTCTTGTTGGGTATTGTGTTTCTCTATCTGACGTGGGTGGGGAGGACCGGGGTCGATGAAATTCCTGGGACCGAAGCCATCATCGCCGAGCGCAAACGAGCGCTTGGCCCCTGGCGTCGGGGTGAGATTAACGCCGTCATCGCGTTTAGCGTCACGGTGGTGCTCTGGATTGGCCCGGGCGTGCTGGCCCTGATCCTCGGGACCGATCACGCCATGGTCAACGCGTTGACGACCAGCGTGCCGGCGGCCGTGGCGGCGCTGGCAGGCGTCGTGCTGCTGTTCGTGCTGCCGAATAGCCGGACAGAGCCGTCGACCATCACGTGGAAGCAAGCGTCCCAGATCGACTGGGGGACGATTTTGCTGTTCGGCGGCGGGCTGGCGCTGGGCGCGCTCGCGGGTTCGACCGGCTTGGCCAGGGTTGTCGCGGAGGGGATCACCGGTTTGTTCCCAATCAGCGGGCTGTGGACGCTAACGTTCGCCGCCGCGGTCTTCACCGTGGTGCTCTCGGAGGCGATGTCGAACACAGCCGCGACCAATATCGCGATTCCGATCGTCATTTCGATGGCGCAGGCCGTCGGGATTAACCCGATCATTCCTGCCGTGGCGGCCGGGCTCGCGGCTTCGGTGGCCGCCGTGCTTCCGGTCTCCACCCCCCCGAATGCGATCGTGTATGCGTCTGGCCGGGTCTCGATTACGGACATGATCAAGTATGGCGTGTTGATGGACCTCACAGCGGTGACCGTGGTGCCGACGTTGGTCCTCCTCATCGTGCCCTTCTTTCTGGGCTGACGACGACGCGGGGATACGAATCCCGGCCCGTCCGTGCCCGAGCCGCCGCACCACCCGGCGTTGCGTCAGAGGCCTCTTACCCGCTAGACTGAATAAGCCAGCGGGCGCATCTGTGGACGGTAGCCACGTTGCCCGCACAACTGTCAGCCAGTCGCCTGACGCGCTGGTTGATACAGGCGCCGGGCATCACATCAGACATCGGCGCAAGGCCCCCTCCGGCGGTTGGGCCGGCCCGCGCGCCCTGGGAGCGCCGGGCAAGCGCTACGATTTCGAGGCATCGCGTGGGAGGATTTTTCCGTATCCCCATTGTTCGCACTCTGCACGAGCGGCACCTTCTGCTGCCGGCGGTCGTGATCCTGGTTGTCTCGGGCGTTCTGGCGCAGGGCGCCTTCGTGAGAAACCAGCCCGTCGAGGCGTCCAGCCCTGACGTCCGGCCCGCGCCAGTTGCGCCACCCGTTGTGCGTCGTCCTGACCTCGAGAAGACCCCGCTGACGTATTTTGATGACTACTGGCGGCAGCTACTCGAGCGGGTCGAGGGCAGTGTCGTGCTTGTCGGGCCAGATTCCGTGCCGGCCGTCGTGGTGCTGCCAGGCCTGGCCATCACCTCGGCCGAGGCTGGGGAGGCGGTGCTCGCAGAGATGGAGCGCGCCCAGATGCTAGTTCCTCCGCCAGACGCGGGCCCTGACCCGCCGTCTGTCGTCGCCGACGACACGACGGAGCCGATCGGGGGGCCTGAGAGCGAGGATGACCCGGTAGACGCAGAGGCCGAAGCATTGCCCGCGTCAGGTCTCAGCTATCCCTACGGGCTGGTTGCGGTCGATAGCGACCGTGGAATGTCGTTGTTTGAGGTGGCTGACGCTGACGCGTTGTTGCTCGTCCCGCCGGCCGCGGTGTCGTCGGGGTCGTACGTCGCGGCGGTGTCGAGGGACCGCGCGGGTCGTGCGGCTATCGCGCCCGGTCATTTGGTGGCAGCGCGGGCCGATTCGCAGCCACAGGGCGATCCGTCGCTCGCCGTGTCAATGACACTGCCCGCCTGGGGGGCGACGGCTGTGGTGGATCTGGACGGAGCGCTGGTGGGAGTCGGGATTAGTGGGGCGGACCCTGGGCGCGGTCCACGTCTTTTCTCGTCCAGCGTGGTCCGCCGACTTGTGGCTGAGCTACAGCGACCGGTGTTGTGCCGCCCGCTGGAGGTGACCGAACTCGGCGCCGATCTGCTGGGGCTGCTCGACATCGACGCTGGCCTGTTGATTGAGCAGGTGCGGCAGGACGCGTTTCGGCCGGAACCGTCGCTACGCGCCGGCGACATCCTCCTGGAGTGGGGCGGAGAGCCGGTCACCACGGTCGATGCCTTCGAGACCCGCGCAGCAGCGAGCGTGAGCGGGGAACTCAACGCGTACCGTATTCTTCGGGGACGTCGTCAGCTCACCGGCAACACGATTCTCCCGGCCCAGGACTGCCAGCCGATCGCTGACCCGTCAGTGCAACTCCTGCGGTACGGGTTGGCGCTCCGCTGGGCAGACGGCCCTCCCCCGGATGCGACCGGTGGATGGCGGGTTGGTGCCACCGTCGATGGCGGACCGGCCGCATTCGCCGGGATCCAATTGGATGACCTGGTGATTGCGATCGACGGCCGGCCGGTCGTTGATCTCGACGCTCGCGCGCGGTTCGAGCGTCTGGAACAGCGCGGCGAGTCTGCCATTGTGACCCTGCAGCGAGCCGACCACGTACGGATGGTCGCCGTAGTCCCCCTCGACGGCGCGACCAACTGATGTCCGTCTCGGGTGGGAGCCTGATCCTCGAATTCCTCAAGCAGATCGGACTCGCCGTCGGTCAGGTCGTTGCGTCCGGTTTCAGCTGGTGCGCCGAACGGTTGCCGATCTGGCGGTGGGCGAAGATATTTTTCCGCGCGTCGTTCCTGCCCGAACAGAACTACCTCATTATCCTCGCGGTGGTCGTCGGCATCCTGACCGGCTTCGGCTCGGTCGGTTTCATCTACGTGCTCGAGGCGATCGCCGACTTTGCGGTGGGGCCGGTGGCCTCGTTGCTTGACATCTTCGGTCCGGCAAACCTCGTACTGCTCCCGGCGATCGGGGGGCTACTCGCGGGTCCGCTGATCCATTGGTTCGCCCGCGAGGCGCGTGGCCACGGTGTGCCCGAGGTCATGACCGCGCTGGCGAATCGGGGTGGCCATATTCGTAAACGGGTGGCATCGATCAAGGTCATCACGTCGTCACTGACGATCGGCTTTGGAGGGACGGCCGGCCGAGAGGGGCCGATGGTGCAGATCGGGTCTGCCATCGGGTCTGCGGTAGGGAAGTGGACGAAGCTGGACCCTCACCGCGTGCGCACCTTGGTGACCTGTGGGGCGGCCGGTGGCGTCGCGGCCACCTTTAACGCACCGATCGGGGGTGCCATCTTTGCGATGGAGGTGCTCATCGGGCGGGTACGGACCGACTTTCTACTCGTGTTGCTGACCTCGTTGAGTTCTTGCATGGTCGCGCGGTCCTACCTCGGGAATTACCCTGCCTTCACGGCGCCGGCCTACGATCTCGTGAGTGGCCGCGAACTCCCGTTGTATTTCTTGATGGGACTCGTGCTCGGGTGGGCCGCGATTCTCTACGTGCGGGCACTCTATAAGGCCGAAGATCTGTTCGGTGCCTGGCGATTCCCAGACTATTTGAAGCCAGCTGTGGGCGGTTTGATGGCGGGGTTGGTCCTCCGATATTTCCCGGAGGTGTACGGCGCTGGATTTCCCGCGGTGGAGGCGGCCCTGTGGGTGCGGTTGCCCTGGGAGTTGCTGATTGGGCTGTTCGTGGCCGAGTTTCTGGCCAACTGCTTCACGCTTGGATCTGGCGGCTCAGGTGGGGTATTCGCTCCCAGCTTGTATATGGGGGCGATGCTGGGCGGCGCGTTCGGGACGCTGGCCCATGTCATGTTTCCGGATTGGACCGCCGGTTCGGGGGCGTACGCCATGGTCGGCATGGCCGCCTTCTTTGCGGCGACCGCCAAGGCCCCCACGACGTCAATCTTGATTTTGTTCGAGATGACCAACGACTACCGAATCATGTTGCCGCTCATGGCGGCCACCGTCGCTAGCGTGTATCAGTCGCACCGGATGTCGCCCTTCAGCATCTACACGCTGAAGCTGCACCGTCGGGGAATCGGCTATCCGGGTCGTGAGGAAGCTGAGCGTGCGGCGCAACGAATGGCTGCGCCGCACGACTCGTCGCCGTAATCTGCTGTCTACTGCGCGTCGGTGATCATGATGGCTTCGAGGTCGTCCATCACGGTCGGCAGTTCGTCGGCACCGGACGGCACCTTGTTCTTTTGCAGCATGAAGGCGGTAATATCCGCGTAACCGGCCGGGCTCAGGCTCGCTGGCGCACCCTGCGGCATGGTGGTTCTGATGGCGGTGAACATGTCACCCACGCTGAGTTCGCTCCACCTGAAAAAAAAGGAAGAACCGATCAGTGCGGGCGCGATACCGTCACCCATGAGGTCGTCCAGGTGACAGGCGGCGCACTCCTGCTCGTAGGTCTTTGCGCCGCGCTCCGCCTGTTCGTCGGTGTAGACTCCGTCCCAGATCGTCTCGTCCTGCGCGGCTAGCGTGGCCGCATGCGCAGGGCGGTCAGCCCGGTTGGGAGCAAGAACGAGCGACGCCACGAAGGGGCACAGCGCCGCGATCAGCAACGCCGCAGTGACGCGGCGGTTCTGGCCTGAAGACGGGTTCTGCATAGCTCTATTACCTCGTGAATAGTGGCGGCGGGTCACTGTTGGCACCCATGCTGCCGCCGGATGTCAGGTCGCGCCAGAGCGGCGCCAACCCACCTCAGTATATCATCGACCCCGCCGCCCTACTTCCCGTCCAGTAAGTCTCCGAGTCCGCCGAGCACAGAACCTTCGCCCTTCCGGCGACCACCGGTTTGTGGCGCCGCCTTGTAGATGCGGTCGGCCAATCGGCTGAGCGGAAGTGATTGCAGCCAGACCCGGACCGGTGAGGTGGGTGAAGAAGAGTCCTTCGCCTCCGAACAACGCGGTTTTGACGCCACCCACGAACTGGACGTCGTAGCTCACGCTCGGTTGCAGAGCCACCAGGCACCCGGTGTCAACGCGTAACGTCTCTCCAGCTTCCAAATCGACGAGATGGACCGTGCCGCCCGCGTGCAGGAAGGCGAGGCCGTCGCCCTCGAGGCGTTGCATGATGAACCCCTCGCCACCGAAGAGCCCCACGCCGATCTTTTTCTGGAATGCGATACCGACGAGACCCCCTTTGCCGCGCAGAGGAAGGCGTCTTTCTGACAGATGAGCTCGCCCTGCAGCTGCGAGAGATCCATCGCGAGGATCTTGCCCGCGTAGGGCGCGGCGAACGCCACCTGCTGCTTGCCAGAGCCGTTATTGCTGAAGACGGTCATGAAGAGGCTCTCGCCGGTCAGTAGCCGCTTCCCGGCGCCCATGAGCTTGTTCATGACGCCGGATTGCTGCTTGGTGCCGCCGTCGCCGAAGACGGTTTCCATCCCAATGTCGCCGGTCATATACATCATGGCGCCGGCCTCGGCGACCGCGCTCTCGCCGGGGTCGAGTTCGACTTCGACGTACTGCATCTCGGTGCCTTCGATGGTGAAGTCGATCTCGTGAGCGGTGCGTCCCGGCGGCACCGGTGGAGCCGGCGGGTGTCGCGCGTCGGTGCCACGCGTGGCCAACTGGGGAATCTCCGCTACCGCGGTCCACGTCGACATGCCTGCCGTGAACACCAACGTGGTACCGTCCGCGCTCCCGTTGTGGATGTTGTCGCCCAGCTGGGCTTCAGACATCGGCCCGATCTGGTGTCCGTTCTTGGCCATTTACCACTGTTGTTTCGACATCTTCGCTCTCCTTTGTGGGGATTGGACGGCCCACCCGGACCAGGCTATAGCGTCCGAGGCGCTGTGGTATCGTGAGGCGCCAAGCGCGGACGGCTGTCGTGCGCGCCCCTCCCGGTGAGCGAGGTCAGCCATGCAACACGGGTCCCAACCTCCGGCCGCGCGCTTCGTCCCCGAGTCCCTGTCCGATACTGAAGATTGCGACGACTGTCTCCGGGTGCTGACCGCGCTCGAGCGGTTTGGCCAGGT
>CAWWAF010000024.1:0-39645 GCA_963934795.1 uncultured bacterium | reverse complement strand
ACCGGGTGCAGTTCAACAACTCCATCGGACCCTACAAGGGCGGACTCCGGTTTCAGCACGACTACGCTATACGGCTTCGAATCCGCCGAGGATCTACCGCTGACGATCCATATGACCCTGAATCCTGGTGTCCTCCATTTCCATTTCCGGACCGCCGGCCAAGGCCAGCGGGTGACTTCGCAGGTCCGTGAGGTGCCCGCAGGCCGGTAGCACCTGTCTCGTTTCAATCCCGTTGCAATCGACGCGACAGATCAACCGATTCAGGCACCGTCGACGGACAACAAGGGCGCAGGTAACCATCTGATAAACTAGGGACTTGTACTCGGTACGCGCGTGTAGCTCAGTTGGATAGAGCGACCGCCTCCTAAGCGGTAGGCCGCAGGTTCGAATCCTGCCACGCGCACCACCTCTGACTCGTTTTCAACAACACACGGAGACTTCGGCTCGGTTCGGTTGCACAGTATCGGTAGTCCGATCGGCCCCTCTGTGCAACGTTTGTGCAACGAGTGTCCCAAAGCGATGTCTCAGGACGTCAGCATGACTCGACGGTCGGGGAACGATCTAGGCCGTATCGGTTTGGGAAGCCCGGCGCGATCGCAGACGTTAGGTTGGCTCTAGCCGGCGCCGTCGAGACCACGGTCGATGCGGGGCTCAAGACGCCTGAGGCGTTGCCACCTGCGTTCTGGCGATCTCCCCGGGTTCCGATGTTCTCGCCAGATGGGCAGTGGCTCGCGTACGTGTCTGACGAATCCGGTCTGGACGAAGTCTACGTGCGCCTGGCCAACGGTGAGGGCCGTCAGGCGATCTCGACTGGCGGCGACCAGGCTTTTGGGGCGGTGACGGTCGACATGGGCGCTACATTCACGGTCGGGTCGTCCAAGGTGTTGTTCGAGGGACCATATGCGCTCGACCCGGGCGGATATGGAACGACTCCGGGGAACAACGACGTTCACCCGGATGGGGAACGGTTCTTGATGACCAAGCCGATGGAATCGACCTGAGGGAGCCGTCATCCCTCAGGTCAACGTGGTCTTTCACTGGTTCGAGGAACTCGAGCGCCTGATGCCGACCCCGTAGAAGATGCCGATGAAACGTGCCACCCCCATCGGTTCCTAACAAGTCACCGCCAAGATCGGCGAGGGCCGCATGACTGGACGGATCACTTGGCCCTAGACGCTCTAATGTCGCTTTGTTGTCAGACCCGCTGCTTCTTCGGGGCTCCGATGTGCCGTCGGGGCGCTCTGTCGTCTAGCGTCTACGTTCTTCACGCAATTGTTGTCTCAGATACTCCTCCCGGGTCCTGAACCAGCGAGTGGCTGCGCTGCGCACTTGCTTGTCTCGGTCGCTAAGCGCCGCTGTGAGCCTCGGCAGCAGCTCGTCGGGCACTCCGGGTGGGAGACTCAGGATCGCTCGTGCCCGTACCCGCGGATCATCGTTACTGGCAACGACAGGACTAAGCGCGGCAATCGTTGCCAGTGGCCTTGTTTTTTGCATCCACTTGAACGCGCCAGCGGCCGTCTGGCGCACCTCGACATCTGGGGCTCTGAGCTTGTCGACGAGGGTCGTGTAACCAAACTCACCCAGATTGACAAGTGCTTCGGCCGCGACCCATCCGTTGTCCCGCGTCAACGCGTCACCGAGCGCGGCCGCTGCAGCGGGATCGCCTATCCGTCCTAGGGCCGCCGCCGCGGCTCCCTGCACGTCGTTCACGTCATGCAACGCCTGAAGCAGCTCCGGATATGCTCGATCTCCAAGTCGGCCAAGCGCAACTGCGTCTTCCACCCGTGTGGGCCACCACAAATCGCTGATCAGCGTCGCTCGTAGCGCGTCGATCGAGACTGGGTCTCCGATTTTGCCAAGCGCCTCGGCGGCAAGTTGGCGAGTGATGGCATCCCCATTGGCAAGGACAGCGATCAATGGCTGAACGGCTAGTCGGTCCCCCAGTTGAGCAAGGAGACGCATCGTTCGGCTCCCGTCCACGTCCATTCGGCGCAGTCCGCGAATGAGCATCGGCACGGCGTCACGTTCGCCCCGCGCGCCGAGCTCGAGCGCGGCTCCGACCCGGAGCGACTCGTCCCGCCTGAGGTCGTTCATGACCAAGCGGAGAACGGCTCCGGCGCTTGCGTGCCAGTCGTTCCGGTCCGCGTCGACGATTGCTCCCAGGGCACGAATCGCTTGGCGCTGCCCATAACTCGGTTCGGGCTGCTCGAGGACTAGGCGAAGAAAAGGTATCGCGGTGTCACTCAGGTCCGCGAGAGCCATGGCCGCCTCCGACCCGGTAGTCAGGTACTCCACGCCAAAGTCGGGAAAGAACACCACAACGTCCTCATCCTCCAGAGCGAGGGTCAACGCGGGAAGCGCATCGCTCGCGTCTCTTGAAGGGGTCGTGGGCCACTGCAGCGCACGGGCCGCCTTCACCCTCACGATTGGGTCAGGGGCGTCGAGTTGGAGAATCAGCGTGGCGACATCCAAACTGGCAGGGGCAAGTGAGTCGACGGAGGGGTAATGAGCCGTTCCCGAGGAGACGGCGACGTTCAGTAGGAGAACGGCGACCGTCAGGAGTTGTCGATTCATGCGTAGCCGCTCGTACGTTCGATTGCACGACACATGCCAATGGCGCGCTCCAGAGAGGGACACGCCAGACGCCTTGGCCCTCTTGCCTCTCACCGGGCTCCACCTTCATTTTGGATATCAGGTGACTCAGGGTGGGACAGGACCGTTTACTCAGAACTTCTTCAGGTCAAGGCGACGTCCAGGTTCATGCCGAGAACGTATCGGTGGTGGAGGACTCCGGAATGTCCTAACTACATACTGCCGGCACCCTACAATCAGCACACGGGATTTCTTCCGTTCCTGATGGAGGAGTTCGATGACGGCGATGAGCGCCACTATGTGGTCTCTCGATTGATCGCGGGCTTCACGCATAGCCATTTTCGGAGCGGTGCCGAGGTTACTCACTGGAGCGGGGTACCTATCGATCAGGCGGTGGCCATCAATGCCGACCGCGAGGCTGGTAGCAACGAGGCCGCTCGACATGTTCGCGGCCTGGACAATATGACCGTGCGGCCGATGTCCATGGCGCTGCCGCCAGCGGAAGAATGGGTGGTTATTGGCTATCGTCGCAATGGTACCGACCGGGAGATTCGCTTGCCGTGGCGAGTGTTCCAGCCTGACTCGACCAACGGGGGAGACGCGCCGGGAGCGGGGAAGGAATTCGCGTCCGCCGTCGGTCTGGATCTCAAGATGGAGTTGACCAATCGGGCCAGAAAAGCACTGTTCGCAAAGGCCGCGGTCGATCGGAGCCAGGCTGCCGCCGACCTGAAGTCCAAGGGAAAGACGCAAGAAAAAGCTGGCCGCCTTCATGGGCGCCAACAGCTCCTTTCCCAATACCTTTGAGTTCCGGACCATCCCCACTGACCAGGGCGATCGAGGCTATGCCCGTATCCGCACCTTTGGCGACCCGGGGCCGCAGGCGTTCATAAATGAGGTCGTGCGCATTCTCGAACTGTTGCCGCAAGATGGCGTGATCGTCGACGTGCGGGGGAACGGTGGCGGCATCATCATGAACGGCGAGCGTATGCTGCAGTTCTTCAGCCCGAACCGGGTCGAAGCCGAACCCCTGCGATTCATCAATAACGACGTGACCTTGGCGATCGCCAATACGAACGCGCTCGGGGGGTTCGCCAAGCGCTGGCGACGCTCGATCGATCTCTCACTCCTGACGGGCGCCGTCTACTCCCAAGGTTTCCCCATCGAGTCTCCGGACATCACCAACGCCATCGGGCGTCGCTACGCGGGACCGATGGTGCTGATCACGGATGCGCGCTGCTACAGCACGACGGATATTTTTGCCGCCGGATTCCAGGACAATGACCTGGGCACGATTCTCGGCGTCGACAACAATACCGGGGCCCGTGGAGCGAACGTCTTTCGGCACAGCCTGCTGCGGCAGGTGCTCCCGGGCCCAAACTCGCCGTTCAAGTCGCTGCCCGGAGGTGCGGACATGCGGGTTGCCATCCGTCAGACCACGCGGGTCGGGGAGAACAACGGACTACCGGTAGAGGACCTGGGTGTCACGCCGAACCAGGTGCACCGCATGACCCGCGACGACGTCATGGAGGGCAACCGGGACCTGATTGCGACCGCCGCGGCGCTCCTGTAGGCCGTGGCCTGTTTCCGTTTGCTTTTGGGCGCCGCCCCGCACTCGCACGCCCCAGCGACCCGGAGACAAACTCCGGGTCGCCCGCGAAAGGAGAACGGAACGGGCTGAAGCCCCGTCCGCGCGTGCCCGGGCTGTGGCAGCCGGCCAGTCTTCTGGTACACTGATGCGTTTCTGACAGGCGTAGTCCAGAGAGAGGGTGAAGAGATTCATGAGGCGGAGCGAGCGACATCATTTGAAGGAAAACGCGTTCGCGGTGGCCATCGCGGGGCTCCGCGATCAGCTCCAGGGCGCCGGTCCGGCGCTGGGGGGTGCGGCTGCGCTTGCGGTCGTTGCCCTGATCCTGTTCGGTGGGTATTCCTGGTGGTCTGACCGTTCGACCTCAGAGGCAGGATCGCTCCTGGCTAGTGCCCTCGTCGTTGCCGACGCGCCGGTCGTGCCACCGCCGCCGCCCGAGCCGACCCTCGGAGCGGATGGGGAACCAATCCCGCCCGTTGTCGCGGCACCGCAGCCTCCCTTTGTTCAGCCGGACGGCACGTATCCGACCCGGGCCGCCAAGATCACCGACGCGTTGCCCAAGCTTCTAGAGGCCGCCAACGCGTATCCCGAGACGCCATCAGGGCTCACCGCTCGCTATCGCGCCGCGACGGGATTGGCCGCGCTAGGCCGCCACGACGAGTCCGCCGATGAGTACCTGCAGGTAATCGCGTACGACGACGCTGGCGTCTACACACGCATGGCGACGCTGGGCTTGGCCGATGTCGAATTGGCGCGGGGCGGATACGACGCCGCGATCAGCCTGCTCGAAGAGTCGACTGGCCCAGCGGCGGCGGAAGACCTGCCCGTCGACGGCGTGCTGATGCGCCTTGGACACGCATACGCAGTGGCGGGCCGGTCCGATGAAGCCCGGGCCACGTACCAGCGCGTCCTCGACGACTTCCCCCAGTCGCTGTATGCCGCCAACGCCGAACGCGAGTTGGAAACGCTGCAGGCGCAGGGGTAGCACCAGGGACAGACGCCGCAGGCCATGTCCGAGGTGGCACCGCCCGGAGACCAGTTCACCGTCGGTCTCGTCCAGATGACCTGTGGCGAGCTGATGTCCGCGAATCTCGCCAAAGCAGACGCCCTCATTGCACGCGCCGCAGACCGTGGCGCGCAGATTATCTGTTTGCAGGAACTGTTCGCCTCGCACTACTTCTGCCAGCGCGAAGATACGAGTTATTTCGACTTGGCGGAGCCGGTCCCCGGCCCTCTGACGACACGATACGCGGCGCTGGCCCGCCGACTCGGCGTCGTCCTGGTCGTGCCCGTGTTCGAGCGTCGCGGCCCCGGTATCTATCACAACACGGCGGCGGTCCTCGATGCCGACGGTGCGCTGCTGGGCCGATACCGCAAAACACACATCCCCGACGACCCGCTGTACTACGAGAAGTTCTACTTCACCCCCGGCGACCTCGGGTTTCCGGTCTTCAACACGCGCTTCGCGCGAATAGGACCGCTCATTTGTTGGGACCAGTGGTTCCCGGAGGCGGCACGACTCAGCGCGCTCGCAGGCGCGGAGCTGCTGCTGTACCCCAGCGCCATCGGGTGGCACCCCGCCGAGCGAGCCGTCGACGGGCACGCCCAGCACGACGCGTGGCGCACCGTCCAACGCGGACACGCAATCGCGAACGGTGTGTTTGTTGCCGCCATCAACCGAGTGGGGCATGAGGGCCCGCCGGACGAGGGGCTCGACTTCTGGGGACAATCGTTCGTCTGTGACCCGGCGGGACAGATCCTGGCCGAGGGCTCAGTCGAGCGCGATGACGTCATCATCGTGACGTGCGACCGCGCGGGCATCGAACGCCAGCGCCGCGGCTGGCCGTTCTTGCGTGACCGGCGTATCGACATCTACTCCGGACTGTCGTCGCGATGGCTGGACGACGGCGCTTCGAGGCCGGAGCCGAGTGGCGACCCGGACGGCGATGGGTAGCGACCGTGCACTCGGGCGGCGCGTCATGCCGGCCGAGTGGTCCCCGCACCGCGCGACCTGGCTCGCCTGGCCCCATCACGCGTCAGACTGGCCGGGCAAGCTCTCCTCGATCCACTGGGTCTACGTCGAATTGGTCCGGTATCTCTCGGTGGGTGAGCGGGTGGCCATCGTCTTTCAGACCACAGCCGACGAGCGGCGGGCGATGAGTCGTTTGACCCGATCTGGAGTCGACACCACTCGCGTCGAGTGCTACCAAATCCCGACAGACCGCTCATGGATACGGGACTCCGGCGGCACCTTCATTTATGCGCCCACACAGGAGGGCGTATCGGAGGTCACCCTCATCGACTGGCATTTCAACGGGTGGGCCAAGTACGACAACTGGTACCTAGACGATCGACTACCTCACCGCATCGCCGCAACCAGGCGACTCCCGCGCGTCGTCCCACGGGCGCAGGGGCTCAACCGGCCGGTAGTCCTCGAAGGCGGGGCCATCGATGTCAACGGTCTAGGCGCGGCGCTCGCCACCGAACAGTGCTTGCTCGATGACACCATTCAGGCACGCAACCCGCGCTTGAGTGGGCCCGGGCTCGAGCGCGCACTCCGCGACTACCTCGGCATCACGACGCTGATCTGGCTGGGGCAGGGAATTGCCGGGGATGACACTCACGGCCATGTCGACGACATCGCGCGTTTCGTTGGCCCGAGGACCGTGGTGGCCGCAGTCGAAACGGACCCCAGCGACGCCAACCACGATGCGCTCGCCGACAACCTGCAACGGTTACGGGCGGCCCGCGTCGAGGGCGAACCACTCACGGTGGTGTCACTGCCAATGCCGCAACCGCTGTGGCACGGCGCACAACGGCTGCCAGCGAGCTACCTGAACTTCTATATCGCCAATGCGGTGGTGCTCGTGCCCACGTTCAACGACCCCGCCGACCGGGTGGCCCTCACAATCCTGGCCGACCTGTTTCCGTCCCGGACCGTCATCGGTATCCACGCTGTGGATCTGGTGCTCGGTCTCGGCACCGTTCATTGCTCGACCCTGCAAGAACCCGCGGCCGAGTCCTAACGCCGCTACTCTCGACCAGACTCTCGCTTGAGCTCGGCCAGCAGCGTCAACGCCTCGAGCGGGGTCATGCTGTCAAGATCGACCTCCCGCAATCGCGCCTCGACCGCGCTATCAGCGACGGCGGCGGGAGCGAACAGGCCGAGTTGCGTCTGTGGATCGATCTGGGCGCTGGTCAAGGTGGGTCGGCCGCCGCGCGACAATTCATCGCGCTCGAGACCAGCCAAAATGTGCTTGGCGCGGGCGATCGTGGCCTCGGGGAGTCCCGCGAGCCGCGCAACCTGAATCCCGTAGCTTCGGTCAGATCGCCCAGGTTCCACTTTGCGTAGAAAGTGAATCTGGTCCTCCCACTCCCTGGCCACCACCTGGTAGTTGACGACGGTGGGCAGCGCGTCCGCAATGTCTGTCAGCTCATGATAGTGCGTCGCGAACAGCGTCTTCGGGCGCGACCGGGTGTCGGTCGCTAGATGCTCCGCCACCGCCCACGCGATGCTCAGGCCGTCGTAGGTCGCAGTGCCACGTCCAATCTCATCAAGGAGCACAAGGCTGCGCGAGGTGGCGGTGTGGAGAATGTTCGCGGTCTCCTGCATTTCCACCATGAATGTCGACTGCCCGCGCGCGATGTTGTCGGAGGCGCCCACCCGAGCGAAGATCCGATCTGTAATCGGCACTTTGGCCCGATTCGCCGGGACGAACGACCCGATCTGTGCCATCAGCACGATCAACGCGGTCTGGCGTAGATAGGTGGATTTCCCGCCCATGTTCGGACCGGTGAGCAGGATGACCTGGTGCGTCGCGGCATTGAGTAAGACGTCGTTCGGCACGAACGCGTGCGTCGCCTGGCGCTCGACCACGGGGTGGCGACCCTCGGTAATGAGGAGTTCGTCTCCGTCGTGCACGTGTGGCTTGGTGTAGTCGTACACGGCCGCAGTCTCCGCTAAGCTCACCAGAACATCGAGACAGGCCAACGCGCGCGCCGAGCCCTGGATGCGCTCTGCCTCGGCCCCGACGGTCTCCCGCAAGGCCTCGAAGAGTTCGATCTCGCGTTCAAGAATTCGCTCATCCGCCCCAAGGACCTTCCGTTCGAATTCCTTGAGGGCCGGCATGATGAACCGTTCGCCGCCCGCAATGGTCTGCTTGCGGTGATAGTCATCCGGCACCGCATGCAGATTCGCCTTCGACACCTCGATGTAGTAGCCGAAGACACGATTGAACCGAATCTTGAGCGAGGCGACACCGGTGCGTTCACGTTCGGCCGCCTCCATGGCCGCAATCTGTTCCTTCCCGCCTCGGCTGACGCCGCGTAACTCATCGAGTTCGGGGTCGACCCCGTCTCGAATCGCGCCGCCCTCCCGCGCCAGGGTCGGAGGCTCGGCCACGAGGGTGGCCTCAATGGCATCGCGAATCTCCGGCACCTCGTCGAGCTGCGCATAGACGCTCTGTAGGAGCGGCGGCTCTAGCTCGGCGAGCTGGGCCCGCAGTCGCGGAATCGTGGCCAGCGAACGTTGAAGACCCAGGAGATCGCGGGGTCCGGCCCGGCCCATCGCGGCGCGCGCCACGAGGCGCTCCAGGTCGTGGACCGACTTGAATGCGTCGCGGAGTTTGCCCCGCTCCGTGGAGCGGAAGGCGAGACCTTCCACGGCATCGAGTCGGTCGTGGACTTCATCGAGGCGGCACAGCGGACGCAGCAACCAGGTCCGAAGCAACCGGCTTCCCATCACGGTGACGGTGTGGTCGATCTCGGCGAGCAAGGACCCCTGGCGTTCCCCTTCGCTGGAGACCACGACCTCGAGATGCTTCATCGTCGGTGGGTCGATGATCATCGCGTCGGCGGTGTGCCGGAATGCGATGCTCCGGACATGCCGCAACTGCGCCTTCTGGGTGTCGCGGAGGTAGTGGACCACCGCGCCAGCCGACGCGACGGCGGCTGGTCGCTCTTGTAGGCCAAAGCCGTCGAGACCGGCGGTGCTGAACTGCTCGGCCAACGCCTCACGCGCCCGGTGCTCGTCAAACGTCCACGCCTCGACCGCGGTCACCGCTGGCGCCGGCGAATCCGGGAGGAGGGGGCGCAGGTCTTCTTCTGACGACAACAGCACCTCGCGCGGGCGCAGCATGGCCACATCGTCTCGCAGCGCCTGCCTCCCGGTGTCGCCCTCGTACTCCGACGTGGAGAATTCGCCGGTGGACATGTCGAGCACAGACATGCCGTACCGGTCGCCCCCGGTCCCCTCGCCAACAGCGGGGTGTCGGACGATTGCCATCAGTAGCGTGGGCGCGCGGTCGTCAAGATACCCGGTCTCGGTGTAGGTCCCAGGCGACACCACCCGGACCACCTCGCGACGCACGAGGCCCTTCGCTTTCTTGGCGTCCTCGACCTGCTCGCAAATGGCTACCCGAAAACCTTTCTCCACCAGCCGAGCAAGGTAGCCGTCGGCGGCATGGTGGGGGAGTCCACACATAGGAATCCCGCTCCCAGTGGCATCCTTCGACCGTGACGTCAGGGTGAGGTCCAGCGCCCGAGACGCCGTAACGGCGTCCTCGTAGAACATCTCGTAGAAGTCGCCCATCCGAAAGAAGACGATCGCGTCCCGATACTGCCGCTTGGCGTCAAGATACTGACGCATGGCGGGCGTGGGCGCCCGGGATGGCGAGGAACTGCCCGTCGAAGATCGGGTCACGGCAGCAGGTCGTTGAAGGAGACCGTCGCACGGCACGCGCGACGGAGAGCCGGAATGCGACGACGGCGAATATATGTGAGTATAGAGCGTTTCCGACCCCCGTCAAGACACGCCGATGGTGATTCTCGCGCTCGACACGACAACCGCTCACGGGAGTCTCGCGCTCGCGCTCGACGGGAGGCTCCTGGAGGCGCAGACGGGAGACCCTGCGGTGAGGCAGGGCCAGCGGCTACCAGGCGACATCGAAGCGGCGCTGGCGCGGCACGGACTGACGACGGCGTCGGTGGATCGCTACGTGGTCGCGCTTGGCCCCGGTTCCTTTACCGGACTCCGGGTGGGTATCGCGACCATTCAAGCGTTGGCCCTGGTACACGGGCGGCCCGTTGTAGGTCTCTCAGTCATGGACGTTCTGGCCGAGTTGGCGACCCGGAGTCAGCCTCGGCACGGTGGTCCAGGTGCGCCCGAGGTCGTCATTCCGTGGGTCGACGCCAAGCGCGGGGAAGTCTTCGCCGCCATGTATGGAACGGAGTCCAACGGCACACCCGACCGCGGCTGGGCGGTTCTCGACGGCCCCGTCGCCCTTGCACCGGATGTTCTGCTTGACCGCTGGGCGGATACGGTCTCGGCGCGGCGCGTCCTGGTCATCGGCGACGGGGTCCCCGAGACCCGCGCCCTCCTCGACGCGCGGCTATCACCCGGATCGCTGTGCGTGGACCAGCTTCCGCCGCTGGCCGGGGTCATGGCCGAGATGGCGGGCGTCGAACCCTGGTCCGAGCGATCCGTGATGCCGCACGCGCTCCGCCCGGTCTACGTCCGACGCCACTACGCGGCCCTCGCCCGAGACAAAATGCACCCGGCGTCCCCGGGCGGTGACCGGACAGACACGGATTCGGCGTCCGATCCGCCAGCGTGAGCGATTGCCATCTGGGTCGGATCGCGACAAATTGATGTCTCCTCCAGATCCCGCCAGGTGCACCATCGCGCGGCTCGCGCCGCCGCGCGACCTGGACGCCGTGGCGGCCATCGAGGCCATGGTATTTCCGTCTCCGTGGGGCCGGGCGATGCTGGGTGCCGCCCTCGCCCCCTCACGGCGACCGCACGCCTTCGTCACTCGATCAGACCAGACGGTGACGGCGTACTGCATTGGTCAGTTGGTCGTCGACGAGTTGCACATCCATACGTTCGCGGTACATCCGACTTGGCAGCGTGCGGGTCTCGGTCGCCGGCTGTTGGAAGCGGTGCTGCGCGAGGCCGAATCGATCGGCATCGCATCGTCAACACTGGAGGTTCGGCGCTCGAACGTCGCGGCGCAACGGCTCTACGAGAGTGGGGGATTCACGCAGCGCGGCGTACGACGAGGCTACTATCGGGTCCCCCCGGATGACGCCCTCGTTTATTGGCGCCACCAGGCCGACGGCGCTTCGAGGTCCCGGTCACCGTCCCCGCGGGACCCGTCAGTCTCTTGAAGCCCCGTTCGACCGTATGGTACCGTTTCGGTTGGGTATGGTACCCCGCCCGGCACCGACGCCCCGACGCCGTCATCGCGGCACCCCAGCCCAGACGCGCCTTGCGGTGATCACGCCGTAGGTCGATACTCGGGCGCAGAGAAGAGACTTCAGTATGGCCAAAGTGCTCGCGGGTCTGCGGGACAGGCGCCACTCTCCGCGCTTTCAACGCAGCGTCTACCTGCTACCCGGCATGTTTACGGTGGCAAACCTGTTCTGCGGGTACGCATGCATCGTCTACGCCATGCGCGCGGACTATGCCACCGCCGCCGGTTTGATCGGCGTGGCGACGGTCCTGGACCTGCTGGACGGTCGTATCGCCAGGTTGGCTGGCGCCACGAGCGAATTCGGCGGCGAGTTCGACTCGCTGGCCGACGTCGTCTCGTTTGGCGTGGCCCCCGCGATCCTGGTGTTCGCGTGGGGACTCGATCCCCTGGGCCGCTTGGGCTGGGCCATCGGCTTCGTGTATGTCACCGCCGCGGCCTTGCGCCTGGCCCGGTTCAACGTCCAGCCCCAGAGCACCGACAAACGCTATTTTCTCGGTATGCCCAGTCCGGCCGCCGCCGGCGTGCTAGCCTCCACGGTCTTCGCGTGGCCGGGCGGACTGCCGGTTCCGCAGGCCCCGTTCGTCGCGCTCGCCATGGTGTTGGTCCCGGCGTACATGATGGTGAGCCGCATTCGCTTTCGGAGTTTTGGTGCGCTCACGCTCAGGCCGCGGCGGTCCTCGCTGGTCCTGCTGCAGTTCGCCGTCCTCATCGCGGCCATCGTCGTCGAGCCACAATCCGTATTGTTCATCATGGCCTACAGCTATCTCAGCTCCGGGCCCATTGGCCTGGTGCTAGGTCGTCTGCGCGGGCCCGCCCAGACGCATGGGGCCGGCACCAGCGACACAGACGACGCCACCGAACCGACCGCGAAGGCCAGCTGACCGTCGCTACCCGTCGGTCCCGCTCTGGCGATCGTCGGACCCAAGTGGGAGCGTGAGGGTGACGGTGGTTCCCCGGCCACCCTCGCTCGCGACGGCGATCGTGCCCCCGTGCAGCTCCACGTTGCGTTTTGCGATCGCCATCCCGAGTCCCGTGCCAGTAACTTTGGTTGAAAAATACGGCTCGAAAATGCGCGGGAGCACGTCTGGCTCGACCCCGACCCCCGTGTCCGTGGCAATCAACTGGACCTGCCCGTCCACTGGACGTACGGCTATCGACAGGGTCCCCTCGCCCGGCATTGCGTGCAGGGCATTTTCGATGATGTTGGTCAGGGCCCGTTGCATCAGGACGCGGTCAAGCGCCAAGGGCGGCACCCCGGCCGCGTAGTCGACCGAGATCAAGACCCGGCCATCCAAACCCGTGCGATATGGCGCGATGATGTCTTCGAGCAATCGGTCCAGCGACGTCACCGCCAGTTCTGCGACGGGGGACGAGGCGTAGCTCGAAAACTCGGACGCAATCTGCCGCAGGATCGAGACCTGTTTCAGAATCGCGGCGACGCACCCCTCCAGTACCGGCGACAGCGGCGAGCCGCGGTCGGCATGTACGCGTCGCAGGTGTTCCGCGTTGAGCTGGACGGGGGTCAGCGGGTTCTTGATTTCATGAGCCACCTGACGAGCCATTTCGCTCCACGCCTCCAACCGGTGGGTCCGCTCGAGCTGGCGGCGTTGCGCGTCAAGTTCCACCGCCATCTTGGTGAAGTCAGACTCCAGCACCTCCAGCTCGTCGGCCGACCCGTCCGCCACGCGTCGTTGCAGCAACTCGGTGCGGCGAGATGTCGGCGCGAGAAATTCGCCTCGGGCCACGCGACTCGTACCGCGTGTGAGACGCCTGACAGGGTCGGCAATACTGCGGGCGACCGCCCAACCGATGAACCCGACGACGGCGGCAAAGAAGAGGGCCGACCCCCACACCCGCCGGTTCAACTCATCGATCTGGCTCTCGATTTCCTGTTGCCGAGAGGCCAGCGGGACGGTCAAGATCACCTCTCGTCCCCCTACCTGTACCGGCGTCGCGGCCAACTGATAGCGACGGGACCCAATCGAATCCTCGCCGACGAAACTGGGCGCCTGGCCAAGGGCCAGCGCCCGGTACACCATGTCGGGGGTGCGCGTCGGGAGGAGGCCGGACGCATAGAGATCCCGTTCGCTCGTCGCTACAAGCTGGGTCCCGTCGAAGAGATTGACCCCCTGGCCGACAACCTGGCTAATCCAGACGAGCGCGTCATCGGTATAGGCGGTGATGGCCTGGCCTCCCAGTGGCGCCAAGACCGCCGACTCCTCGATCACACTCCGGGCGACGGCGGCGGTACGCGCCGCGCCCGCCTCGACGTCGGTGCGCAACTGGTCCGCAAAATACCCCTGGCTCAGCACGGCCACCACGACCACCGGCACGGTGGCCACGCCGACGAACCACAATTCCAATCTGAGCGTGAATCGAGCGCGCACCTCGCGCACGACCAGGAGTCCACGCAGGCGTGGAAAGAACAGCCCGCCCAGACCGACCGCGATGAGCGCCACCAGCGCGACGGCGATGACAAGGATGGCAAGCTCCGCGAGGTGGAGCAGATGATCGAACCGGGTGTGGCTGGGATATCCGAGCGCGAAAATCCCTGACCGGGCGTTCGTCATGAACACATCAAAACTCGTCGAGTCCTTCATGAGTCGTGTCCAGAATGGCGTACGGGACCGGTATATCTCGTCGAACAGCTCGTCGTCTATGGCCCAGGCGGATCGACCCGAGACGAAGGTCGGTTGGAGGCCCCACCCGTAGATGACCAGTTCCACGGCGTGCCCCGGCTCGCCAGGCGCCGGCGCCGCGGGGGCACCCTGAAAGAGCTCCGCATAGGGACTCCGCGATCCGATGAACGGCAGGGATTCGTAGTCCACCTGGGCCACGTGCACTACGACGGCGCCTTCTGGCACCCCGGCGTCTCCAGACCCGGGCTCGCAGAGTCCCCGCTCCGTATGCAGGAGTCGCAGGTCCTCGGAACCGAACGGGGCGACGTGACCGAACGGTTCGGCCCAGTCACAGCCGGTCCCGGTCCATGGCACCGCCCCCACGCCGTAGTCGGGCAGGTTGAGCGCAAACCGGCTGCTCAGCGTGCCGTTCGAGTCGTACAGCTCGACGGCCGAGCTCACGCGAGACTCCGCCAGCGCGGTACGGCGCCAGATACTGAACGCGCGGTCCGTGTCGAGCACGCCGTCTTCGGCGCCAGGCGGGCGAATCCCCATGGTCGCCAGACCTGGCATGAGGTCGATCTGTCCCTGGCTCCGGGCCAACAGCTGCTGCAGGACATCCGTGTGCTCGGCCGCCTGAACCGCGTAGTTCGTTTCGACCAAGCGCCGTCTGGCCGTGTCAGACAATTCGACGAGGGACACATACATCGGGAGTGCCGGCAGGAGCACGGCGCCGAGCGTGGCCACCGCGCGCGCCAGTGGGTCGGCATGGCGGAACCACGTCCACACGCGTCGCCATCTGAGCGCGAGCCCCCAGGCCATCATCGTGGTCAGTACCGGGGACCAGGACGGTCCCCACCCGAGAGCGATGACGATACCCACCGGCACCAGCGCCGATAGGCCGACGAGCCACCGCCAGCGCTGGCGCACCGCAACCGGCCATCTCGCAAGGCTGGCGGCGAGCGAGACGCCGATCACCCAGACCGTGGCCGCGCTCCAGAACACCAAGGCCAGTTGCAGCGCTACTCGGGCCGTATCGAACGGCTGCAGCGCGGTGTGCAGCACATCGACGGCGGCGCTGTCGACCGTGTCCTGGAACAAGGTGTACTGACCCGCGAGCAACAGGGTCGTCACCACCACAACGCCCGCGTGCACCGACGCAAGACTCGTCGTGGACGGCGTCGCGGCGCGATGCGCCCGACTCGTCCAGCGCCACCGATTCACGGCCTGCACAACGAGCGCCACAGCGATGCCGAACGTGGCGGCTGCCAACAGCACGTCGAAAGGGGTGCGCATCACAGCGGCCCACTGCTGCGAACGGTAGGCGGCTGGCGCCAGCAGAGCCAGGTCGAACAGGTTCGGCGCGGCGGCGACCCAGAACAGGCCGCCTGCCGCCAACATGCCGCCAAGTCCCCAACCGAGCGCCCGGAAGGCGCTACGCTCAGCGCGATGCCTGCAGATGCGTGCGACCGCCAGCAGCGCCACGACGGCCAGCAGCATCAGTTCCAGCCCGAACACCCGCCGCCGCCAGCGGGTCCGCAGATTCGAAATAGCACCGAGGTCAATGGCCGCCACGATCAGGGCCTGTCCCTCCGCGTCGGCGACCTCGAACCGGTGGACCCCGTCGTCGGACCCGCCCTCCGTGTTGGCGCGATTGCCCGCGACGGCAGTGGCGACATTGACGGTCGCGCGCCCGACAGCGGTCTCCAAGCTGAACCCCAAGTCGGGATCCATCGGTGTCGTGGGCGTCGCGAGCACGCGCTCCACGAGGACGGCGCCCAGACTGCGAACAGTGCCGCTGGCCTCCTCCGGCGGCTCGACGACCGGAGCCACTCGCACCAATCGGAGTCCGGCGGCATCGACATCCGCGAATCCGACCGCACCACGCAATCCTCGATCTCGACTCAGCTCGCCCGGTCGCCCGCTCCAGGCGCGCGGTTCCCCACGGGGGTCGTAGATCGTGATCGCCAGACCGGGCGCCGCCTGTGCTTCCGCGGTGGCCTGGACAAGCTCGAAGAGTTCGCGGGTGGCGGGACGATTCTCCAGCAGCGACCGACGCACGTCGGCGTGACCGGCCAGGACACGCGCTGCCTGGCTTAACGCAGCGTCGAGCGAGTTGACCCGCGTCGTCAGTTCGCGCTCAGCCCGCGCCATCGCGTCGTCATCGGTCCACCCAACGAACACCCGCTCGCCAAGCGCCCCGGCCACCACGAACACCGCGCCGGCGCCCACGGCCAGAAAACGACGCCAGGTGAGGACAGCTGTCATCCGTTGAGTGTGCACGCGGTGTATGGAGGACACGCCAGTCGATTACCGTCGCAGCGTTGCCACACGGGCCCAGGATACAGGCCCCAGCTACGCAGTGGGAACACGTATGCGCGGCCACGCCCCGTCCCGACCGCGTGTCCCCGAGGGACGTAACCGGTGGAGAATGCAAAGAAGATGCCGGGGCACGACTCCAGACCGCCGGACGATGGGAGGCTCAGGGCAGCACCACGACGTGCCAGTCGAGCCCCTGGTCGTCCGTGATCCGCGCTCCGGCTGTTTCCGCCGACGCCAGATCCGGAAAGTCCCCGATCCGCACCAGATACAGTTGTGGCGCTTCGCCGGACTGTGGATCAACCACATAGGCGGGGTAGTCCGCGTCAGCCAACTCGTCCGCCAGCGCGACCGCCGTACCGACGTTGTCGAACGCGGCAATCTGGATCGCGTATTCGCGAGCATCGGCCAACGGTGACACGGGAGGGTCCTCGGCACCGTTCTGCGTCTGGCTGGCGGCGGGCGGAGCCAGAAGGGAGGTCCCTCCAGCCGGCGCAGGCGCCGCGTTCAGATCGGAGACCGCCGGTTCGTCGGCGGTCGACAAAACCAAGGGAGGCACTGGGGTCAGAACCGCTAGCGCCTCGTTCACCGGTCCGGCCACCTCGGGAATCGCATCGGGAACGGCAGCCGTCCCGACATCGGCGGTCGCGCCCTGGTCAGGAGCCGCATCGAGCGCGGTAGTCGCGCCCAAATCGGTAGTCGCATCGGGGTCGGGCCCCGCAGCGTCCGATATGCCGTCCTCATTCAGCAGGTTCGGCTTAGCCTGAGGCGTGCCGAGAATCGGTATCACCCCTGGGTCGAGTACCCGTGGCACGGTGGAGGGCCCGAGCGCCTGCAAGCGACCGTCACCAGTCACGAACACCAATGTCGGGTCGCCCGGCATTCCCTCGAGATGGAGCGGGGGAAAAGCCAGGTCCGTCGGGACGCTCACACGGCCGTACAACGTGCCGTCGCTTGGCTCATAGAACGCAATCTGCCGACTCAGACCGCCAAAGACCAGCAGGTCTCCGACGTAGGACGGGCCCGCGGTTGGACGCGCGGTCAACGGCTGCCGCCACCGCTGGACGCCGCTGGCACGGTCGAGCGCCCACACCACGTTGTCGAGCGAGGAGAAGAACACACGTTTCTCATCAACCGCCGGCACTCCCACAATGTCGCCGCCCGTCGGCCAGCGCCACTGTTCGGCGCCATCACGGTGGGACAGACGGTAGAAGTTGTGGTCGCTGGCCCCGACGAACAGATCGTCGAGCGGCAACACCTCCTGCGGCGCCCCGTCCAGCTGGCGTTGCCAGACTGACGTTCCGTCTGACAACGAGAGAGCCGTCAAGCCACCGTCAGTCAACGACACATACACGCGATCGCCGGCCACGGCGGGTGGCACGTCGATGCTGGCATCCAGCGTTCGACGCCAGACGATTTCCCCGTCTTCCCCGCGAAGGGCCAGCACCGTGCCACCCTCGAGGGTCGCGATGAGCCATTGCATGTCCCAGACCAGCGGGGCCGAAAGAGGCGCCTCCAGCGGAATCGACCAGAATCGGCCCCCGGTCCTGGTGTCGAGGGCCATCAGTTCGTCTGGACCTGCGACGAACAGTCGCCAGTCGCCGATGGCGGGTTGGGCGATCACCGTCTGTTCGATGGTCCACTGCACCTCTCCATCAGACAGCCCCACGGCCACGACATGACCGTCCTGCAATGCGACGAACAGTCGGCCCTCGGTGTGCACCGGCGCCCACGCTGGCGCGCCCGGCAGCCCTCCCGTCCACATCGATTCGAGCGGCAGCAGCACTGAGGGCTCGCGCTTCCGCTGCGCCTCGGCGCCCCCCGCCGTCGAGAACCCCAGCACAACGACCACGAAGGCCGTGACACCGCACCTGATGGCACCAGTCATGATTGAGCTACAAGATACAGTGGTGCTCGGTCACACCACGTCGCTATAATAGTGACACCGCTTGGGGTTTGCACCCATGTCCTTCATTCACTCTTAAATGTATCGGTTGCGCGTGGCACATCAAACCATTTTCGTGCTCGATTTCGGCTCTCAGTACACGCAGCTTATTGCGCGACGCCTGCGAGAACTGAAGGTCTACACAGAGGTCGTATCGTACGAGACTCCAGCCAGCGTCCTCGCCGAGCGACGTCCGGCCGGGATAATCTTGTCGGGCGGACCATCCAGTGTCCGTGACGACGGTGCGCCCCGATGCGACGCCGCGGTATTCGAGCTTGGTGTGCCGGTGCTCGGTATCTGCTACGGCATGCAGCTCATGGCGGACATGCTCGGCGGAACCGTAGAACCGGCGCCAGAGCGTGAGTTCGGGCACGCAAGCGTCGAGGTCGACACGAGCAGCGCCTTGTTCGCACCACTGCCCGACACGGTCCGAGTGTGGGCCAGCCACGGCGACCTGGTCTCGACCCCACCACCCGGATTTAGGGGGGTCGCGACAAGCAACAACGCCCCCGTCGCCGCCATGGAGCATGCTGAGCGTCGGTGGTACGCGCTCCTCTTTCATCCCGAGGTGGCGCACACAGAGCGGGGAGTCGACATTCTCGAACAGTTCGCGGCCACGATCTGCGGGTGCGACGGCGACTGGACGATGACCTCGTTTCTCGACGAAGCAACGGCACGCGTCAGGGAACAAGTTGGCGATGGACGCGTCGTGTGTGGCCTGAGCGGCGGAGTTGACTCCACGGTCGCGGCGATGCTGATCCAGCGCGCCATCGGCGATCGGCTGACGTGCATCTTCGTGGACAACGGTCTGCTGCGCATGAATGAGGCGTCTCAGATCAAGAGTCGATATGCCGAACAGCTGTCGCTCAACGTCGTAAGCGAAAATGCGTCGGACCGGTTTCTTGACGCCCTCGATGGCGTGGTTGATCCGGAACAGAAACGAAAAATTATCGGGGGCCTGTTCATCGACGTGTTCGAAGAGGTCGCTGGGCGGCTGGGCCACTTTGACTTTCTGGCCCAGGGCACGCTCTATCCGGATGTGATCGAGAGCGTCTCGGTCATTGGCCCCTCTGTCCCGATCAAGAGTCATCACAACGTGGGCGGGCTGCCGGACCGACTCCGCTTTAAGCTCGTGGAGCCACTGCGGGCCCTGTTCAAGGATGAGGTCCGACGACTGGGCGAAGAAATGGGTCTCGACGAACTCTTCGTCTGGCGGCAGCCATTTCCTGGCCCGGGCCTCGCGGTCCGCATTCTCGGCGCGGTCAGCGAGCCGCGCCTGGCGATTCTCCGTGCGGCGGACGCGATTGTGGCCGAGGAGGTCCGCCGATTTGGCTGGTATCGTCGGCTGTGGCAGTCGTTCGCGGTCCTCCTCCCGATTCAGACAGTCGGCGTCATGGGCGACGAACGCACCTACGAGCATGTCATCGCGCTTCGCGCGATTGAAAGCCGCGACGGTATGACCGCCGACTGGGCCCGCCTCCCGGGCGACCTGCTGGCGGTCATCTCCTCGCGCATCGTCAACGAAGTCCGCGGTGTGAACCGTGTTGTGTACGACATCAGCAGCAAACCCCCATCCACGATTGAATGGGAGTAGCCCTCCTTGCACGACCGACGGACAGCATCCGAAAATTGCGCGCCACCTCGCGGGCGCACAATGGCACAATGAGGCCCGGACGTCGGATCGGGCGAGCACGATGCCTAGCCGGCGCCCACCCGGGACTCTGGGCCAAGCCCGTCTAAGTCATGCCTTCAAACGAGTTCGTGCATCTGCACCTGCACACCGAGTACTCGCTGCTCGACGGTGCGTGTCGCATCGGCGAACTGCTTGATCACGCAGAGCAGACGGGCACGCCGGCGCTGGCCGTGACCGAGCACGGCAACCTTTTTTCCAGTGTCACGTTTCACGACGAGGCCCGCAAACGTGGGGTCAAGCCGATTCTCGGCTGTGAAGTGTATGTCGCGAACGGCAGCCGGCACGCGCGCAGCGGGACGCCAGGAGACACCAATAACCATCTGGTCCTCCTCGCCGAGAATCTGACCGGGTACCACAACCTGATCAAGCTGGTCTCGGCCGGGTACACCGAGGGGTTCTACTACAAACCCCGCATCGACAAGGAGCTGTTGGCCGAGCACGCCGAGGGGCTTATCGGCCTCAGCAGCTGTTTGAAAGGTGAGGTGGCCACCGGCCTACGCCGAGAGCAACCCAAGAAGGCCCTGGAGGCGGCCGGCACTTACAGGGACATCCTGGGTACGGGCAACTTCTTCCTCGAAATGCAGTACCAAGGCATCGAGGAGCAGCGAGTCGTCAACACGGGCCTACAGCCACTGGCGAAGGATCTCGGACTGCCGCTCGTGTGCACAAACGACGTGCACTACTTGAAGCTGGGGGACCATCGTCCTCACGATGTCCTGCTCTGCATTGGTACCGGCAAGAATGTCAATGACGAGAAGCGACTCCGGTATCACGGCGACCAGTTCTATCTGAAAACCGCCGAGGAGATGCGGGCCGTCTTTGGCGACTGGCCGCAGGCGATGGCCAACACGGTCGCCATCGCCGAGCGGTGCGATGTCGATCTCTCCAACCCGGGCAGTCATCTCCCGAATTTCGAAGTACCGGAGTCGTACACGCTCGACGGCTACTTCGAACACGTCACACGCCAGGGGTTCGCGGAGCGCCTCGTGGGATGGCGTGCGCTCGCCGCGGAGGGGCGCCTCAAACACCCGATAGAAGCGTACGAAAAACGGCTGGCGCACGAGATCGACATCATCATGAAGATGCGTTACCCCGGGTATTTCCTGATTGTCTGGGATTTCATTCGCTACGCGCGGGAACAGGGTATTCCGGTGGGTCCCGGTCGTGGCTCCGCCGCCGGCAGTCTGGTTGCGTACTGCCAGAAGATCACCGACGTCGACCCGATGCAGTTCGACTTGATCTTCGAGCGTTTTCTGAACCCGGAACGGGTGTCACTGCCGGATATCGACATCGATTTCTGCGAGCGTCGCCGCGGGGAGGTCATCGACTACGTCACCAAGAAATACGGCCGAGACAACGTCGCGCAGATCATCACGTTCGGGACCATGAAAGCGCGCGCCGTCATTCGCGACGTCGGTCGCACGATGGGGATGTCCTACGCCGATGTTGACAAGGTGGCCAAGCAGATACCGCCCGCCCTCGACATGACGCTCGACAAGGCGCTGGAAGAGAACCCGTTGCTGAAGACCCTGCAGCAGCAGGACGCACAGGTGAGCGAGCTGCTCGAAGTGGGGAAACGGCTGGAGGGGATCACGCGACACGCGTCCGTTCACGCGGCCGGCGTCGTCATCGCACCGGCACCAGTGACCGATTTTGCCCCGGTATACAAGAGCCAAAAAGACGAAATCACGACGCAGTGGCCGATGAAGGAAGTTGAGCGTATGGGACTCCTGAAAATGGATTTCCTGGGGCTCAGCACCTTGACCCTGCTCGACGACGCGGTCAAGCACATCGCGGAAACGATGGGGGACCAGATTGCGCTGGACGCGATACCCATGGATGACGCGAAGACCTTTCAGCTCTTCAGCGATGGGCAGACGCTCGGCATCTTCCAATTCGAGAGTTCCGGCATGCGCGACACGCTCCGAAAGGCCAAGCCTGACCGCTTCGAGGATCTGATCTCCCTGAACGCACTCTATCGTCCGGGACCACTCCGGGGCGGGGTTGTCGACGACTACATTGCCCGGCGTCATGGCAAAGTCGAGATCGAGTACGAGTTACCGGCGCTCGAGCCCATTCTCCAAGACAGCTATGGGGTCATCGCCTTTCAGGAACAGGTCATGCGAATCGCCAGTGATCTGGCCGGGTTCACGATGGGCGACGCCGACGTGCTCCGGAAGGCGATGGGCAAGAAGAGTGAAGAGGTCATGAAGGCGCAGCGCCAGAAGTTCGTGGACGGTGCCGTCGCCCGAGACGTCAAGAAGGCGCAGGCCACCAAGATTTTCGACCTCATGGCGTTCTTCGCCGGGTATGGATTCAACAAGTCGCATTCCACCGCGTATGCGCTCCTGGCCTACCAGACGGCGTATCTGAAGGCGAACTATCCCCGCCATTTCATGGCGGCGCTGCTCACGATCGAGTCTCAGAACACAGACAAGTTATCGCTCTACCTGGGTGAGTGTCGTGACATGGAGGTCCCCATTCTTGCGCCGGACGTCAACGAGAGCGGAATGGCATTCAAGGTGACCTCGGAGGGCGTGCGGTTCGGGTTGGCCGCCGTAAAAAATGTGGGGGAGGGGGCCATCCTTTCCATTCTGAAGCGCCGTGCCACGCTCGGACGGATCGAGTCACTGTTTGCCATGTGCGAGGATGTCGACCTGCGCCTCGTGAACAAACGAGTGTTGGAGAGTCTCGTCAAGGCCGGGGCGTTCGACTCGACCGTGGCGGACCGAACCCAACGCACACACCTGCGTCGAGCCCAGCTGACGGCCATTGTGGACCGCGGCTTGGAACATGGCGGTCGCTTGCAACGCGATCGCGAGCGAGGGCAGACACAGCTCTTCGAAGCCCTGGGTGACGAGGCGGACGGGAACATGCCGTTGCCGGATGTCGACCCCTGGACCGATGCGGAGCAGCTCGCGAGCGAGAAGGAGGCACTCGGGCTGTACTTGAGCGGTCATCCGATCGACGGCTACCGAGACCAGTTGCAGGCCGCGGGCGCCTTGGCGATCACCGCCCTGACCGCGAACGCAGGGCAGGTGCTGGTAGGCGGCATCATTAGCGGATACCGTCCGCTGAAGACCAAACGTGGCGCGCCGATGGCGGTCCTGACGCTTGAGGATCTCGGCGGCGGCCTGGAGGTCGTCGTCTTTCCCAAGACCTACGAGAAGTGTGCGACCGTGCTGGCGGCGGACCGGCTGGTTCTGGTCTCCGGGAAGCTCGACAAGGACGAGGAAACGGCTCGCATCATGGCCGACGACATTCGTCCGATCGAGACCCTCGAGACGTCGGTGGGCAAGACCCTGTCGATTCACCTCTCCTCGTCGCGCCACGATCGCGGCACCCTGGAGGCCCTGGCCGACGTGTTCACGACGCACCGCGGCCCGGGCCCCGTCCGCGTCCAGCTCGACCTGACGGAGCGCACGCCGGCGCTACGCGTCTGCGCCCGTTTGACCGAAGCCAGGGTGCGAGCGTCCGAGAATCTCGTCATCGCCGTAGAAAAGATCTGCGGTGAAGGGACGGTGTCCTGGCTGTGATCGGGCGCGTCTACAGGGGGTGACGCGTATGACCCGGACCCCAGCGTCTGTCGAGGTCGACGCGCCGATCACCGCGTTGCTCAGCGAGGTTGAGGCGTTGCGTCTCATGCCGCGGACCGCCGCCAGACAGCAGACGCTTGACACGCTGCGGTCACGTGTCACGCAGCTGCGGCAGGAAGTCTACAGCAGCCTCACACCGTGGCAGCGGGTACTGGTGTCTCGGCATCCGCAACGGCCGCGAACCCGGGACCATCTGTCGCAACTTTGTAGCGATTTCACGGAATTACACGGTGACCGGCGGTTCGCCGACGACCCGGGCGTCGTGGCCGGCTTCGCGCGTTTCGGGGGAGAGTCCGTACTCGTCGTGGGTCACGAGCGGCCGCACCCCCCCCATGCCGGCGGCGCGTGTCCCGAAGGCTACCGCAAAGCGCTCCGTTGCATGCGGCTGGCCGAGAAATTCGACCGGCCCATCATCACATTTGTCGATAGCGTAGGGGCGTCACCAGACGTGGGCTCGGAGGCGCGGGGCATGGCGGACGCCATCGCCCACATCCTCCGCGACATGACCATGCTGGCGGTGCCCGTCGTCGTCGTCGTGATCGGTGAAGGAAGCGGTGGCACTGCGCTGGCCTTGGCGGTGGGAGACCACATCCTGATGCTCGAGTACGCGGTGTACAGCGTCGTGCCAGCTGAGAGCGGCGCCGCGATGCTGTGGGGAGATGCCACCTGCACCGAGGACGCGGCGGACGCCCTCAAACTCACGGCCTCGGACCTGGTGAGGCTCGGTGTCATAGACGAGGTCGTTCCCGAACCGTTAGGCGGCGCGCATGCGGACCCCATCGCGGCCACCCGTTTGCTCGCGCAACCGCTCCGGTCCGCGCTTCAGCACCAGATGAGCCTGTCGGCCAGTGCGAGAGTCACCGAACGACACGCTCGACTGGGCCGGCTTGGCCTCTCCGGGATTGACGGCATCTGACCCGCAACGCACCGCACCGGCAACCTCATGAACACATCACTAGTCTGGGACCACACGCCCGGAGACGACGTCCAGGCGGCGGCGCTCTCAACGGCCTGTGACATTGACCCCGTCATCGCGCGGCTGCTGGTCTTGCGTGGCATCACCAGCCCTGAGGCGGCGACGCAGTTCTTGAACCCGGCGCTCGACCAACTGCACGACCCCTTTGAACTCACTGATCTTCCGGTCGCCGTCGACCGGCTGCTGGGCGCCATCTCCCGTGGCGAACGCATCGCGGTGCACGGCGACTACGATGTGGACGGGGTCACGTCGACCGTCATGCTCCGGCGGCTACTCGAACTGCTCGGTGGCGATGTCGTGCATTTCATCCCGGACCGTCTCCGCGACGGCTACGGGCTCGAGCCGGCGGGCATCGATCGACTGGCCGCGCAAGAGGTCGTCGTCATTGTGTCGGTCGATTGCGGGATCCGGAGCGCCGCGGCGGCGACCAGGGCACGCGAGCTCGGAATCGACCTCATCATCACAGATCACCATGAGCCAGACGCGACGCTTCCGTCGGCGCTCGCGGTCATCAACCCGAAACGTCCAGACTGTGCATATCCTGACAAGAACCTGGCCGGCGTCGGCGTCGCGCTGAAGTTGGTCCAGGCACTGTGCGAGCGCACGTCACACACCCGTTGGTTACCCGGCTTCATCAAGCTCGCCGCGCTCGGCACGGTGGCCGATGTCGTCCCGCTGCGTGGCGAGAACCGGGTCATCGCGAAGTTCGGCCTGGAACAACTGTCGCAGGGCCGCCACACGACTGGCCTGCGGGCCCTGCTCGACGCCACCGGTCTCCTTGGACAGGCCGTCACCAGCTTCCATGTCGCGTTCAGACTGGCCCCCCGGATCAATGCGGCCGGGCGGATGAGTACACCCGACCTTGCGACCCGCTTGCTGCTCTTGACTGATGACACACGGGACGCCGAAGCGCGGGGTCTGGCCGAGCAACTCGAAGCCGAGAACCTCCGCCGGCAGCAGGAGGAGGCGGCGATCGTGACCGCGGCTCGTCGCAAGGTAGACACGGACCCGGATATCGGTGCGCATGCGATGTTGGTGGTCTGGGGCGAGGGGTGGCACCGCGGCGTGATTGGCATCGTCGCCTCCAAGCTGGTCGACGCCTATCACCGGCCGACCATCGTGATTGCGGTAGACGGCGATACCGCGTATGGGTCCGGCCGCAGCATCGCCCGGTTCGACCTGCTTGGGTCGCTGGAAGCATGCAGCGACCTCTTTACCAAGTTTGGCGGACATCGACACGCCGCCGGGCTCACGATGGACGCAGGGCGACTGAAGGAGCTTCGACGGCGCCTGACCGCCTACGCGAATGAGCGACTCGGCCCGGAGGACTTGGTGCCCAGGCTCCGAATCGACGGACATCTGCCGTTGACTGCGATCACGCCACGGGTCGTCGAAGGCCTTCGCGCGATGGAACCATTCGGTGCCGGCAACGCCCGCCCCGTGTTTCACACCGGGTCCGTCGAGCTGGCGAACGGGCCCCGTGTCATGAAGGCCAAACACTTGTCGATGTCCGTGCGCCAGGACGCGCGCGTTTTTCGGGCGGTCGCGTGGCGAATGGCCGAGCGCGCCGAATTCGTCGCCCAGCACCGTACGGCTCTGGACGTCGCCTTCAATGTGACCGAGAACGACTACCGGGGTGAGCACACGGTCGAGTTATCCGTTGCCGACATCCGACAAGCCCGTTAAAGTGAAAAGTGTGACAGAGACACCAGACGCGCCTTCCCCCGCGCACCAGCGTCCCGTGCGTCGTCGCTCACAGGGCCGACGCGGTCCGCGTCGGCGACGCGTACGGTGGCAAGGTCTGGCGCGCGTTGGGCTGGTGCTTGGCCTCGTCGGCTTTGGGACCGTGGTATTTCTCGGGGTCGGTGAGCGACTGGACCCCGCGGCGGCGGTGAGCGTGGATCGGGACGACCCAACCGCGCTCGCGGAGATTCGCGGAGCGCAGATTACCCAGGCCGCAGGCGAGTTGCGAGACTACCGGATCGTGGCGGGTCTCCAACAGCCCTACGAGGACGGATCGTTCAGATTTTCCGATGGCTTCAGCTTGGAGGTGCCGGACCAGGCTGACCGTGATGGCTTCCTTGTCACCGGGGGCGAGGCGCGGGTGGACGCGGACCAAGATCGTTTTGTCGTCACCCGGGCGGAGTCGGCGGGTACGAATGCTGTCGGCGACCCGACCGCCGCGGTGCAGGTGTCGGTGAGCGATGGGCTCGGCGCGGAGACTGACGCCGCCGTCTACTCTCGGCAGGACGGCACGGTCCGCATGGCGTCCGCCACGACACTACGACGCAGTGGCATGACCGCATTCGGCCACGAGGTCACGATCGAAACCGGCCGATCACTCGCCACCCTCGGTGAGCAGGCCCACGTCCTGTTGTCTGGTGACGACGGGCGCGCCGCGGTTGACATCTGGTCCGGCCGCGCGGTCTTGGCTCATGACGATGGATACATGAGCTTCGAAGGCGGGACGGAGGTCACCACGGGTTCGCAGCGTCTCGAAGCCGAGACGACCACGGCCCACTTCGGTGAAGACGAAGCCGCGCTCGAGCGGTTGGAGCTGCGCGGAGACGCGCGCATTCACACCCCAGCCCCAGAACCCGGCGCGTTTCGAGAGATGCTCGCCGCAGAGATGACCCTGGCATTCGAGGACACGGCGCGAGTGCTGGAACGCGCGACGCTGTCTGGCGGCACCGAGGTCGAGTTGGCCGGCGTGGACGGGAAGACAGGGGCACAGATCACGGCGGCCTCGATGGGTGTCACGATGTCGCCGGACGGCGGTGATGTCTCGGCGATTACCGCACGCGACGGCGTGACGCTCGCGCTTCCGATTACCACCGCTGGCGCAAGCCAGCAGATCAGCGCCGACACGTTCGCCACCCGCGGGACCCCGGAGACCGGACTGAACACCGTAGAATTTGCCGGCGACGTGGAGTATCGAGAAGAGCAGACGGCGACGGCGGCAGCTGGCAGCGCGAGCCGCCTGATTCGCGCCGAGCGCTTGGAAGCGGGCGTCCAGCCTGGCCTCAGCGGGCTTCTGGCGGCCCAGTTTCTGGGCAACGTGTCGTTCGAAGATGCTGACCGCACGGCGACCGCCGACGATGTCGTCTACGATGTCGCGGCCGGGCGCATTGCGCTCAATACGGTGGGTCCGGCCGGCCGTGGTCCGGCCGTCACGGCTGGCCGGAGCCGCATCGAAGCGACAACCCTCACGATGTCGCTCGACGGCTCAGTCATCGAAGCGACGGGTGAGGTGCGCAGTGTGCTCACCCCCGTGGCCGAGCAGACCGATGGCGGCAACGATTCGACGCTCCCGGCTCTGCTCGATCCGGCAGAGCAGACATTCGCGACCGCCGGTGGGCTTCTCTATGATCCCGAGGCGGGGACCGCCGCGTACACCGGAGGGGCACGTCTGTGGCAAGGACAAACCAGCTTCTCGGGTGACACCGTCTCGCTGAACGATGCGACTGGCGGTTTGTCCGCAGACGGGAAAGTCACCACCACGATTCAACTCGTACGGATAGACGAGACGACGGGCGAATCGGCCATGTCGCTCACGCGTGTCGCGGCGGAGACGTTCCTCTATGACGACCTGCTCCGTCAGGCGACGTATGACGACAAGGCGGAGCTGCTGTCTGAGGCCGGGGACATGAAGGCGGACCGCATCGACGTCTTCCTGGAGGCCGACGGCCGGACGCTGAACCGATTCGAGGCGACGGGCAACGTGACCCTGCGCCTCGACGGACGTTGGGCGACCGGCGACCTCCTGGTCTACGACGAGGCCGCTGGACGCTACGACATGGAAGGGGGGCCGGTTCGGATCGTGGAAACAGTCGAACGGGACGCCCCGGTAGTGGCCGGTCCGCCACCGCGTCCGGGAGCGCCCCCACCCGCACCGTCATGCAGTACGATGGAGGGGCGTAGGCTGACGTTCTATCGCTCAAACGACGCCATCGCGGTCGATGGTCGGCAAGTGCTCCGTACGGCGTCCAAGAGCGGCACCTGCCCCACGCTCGCGTTCTGAACCCGTCCACGTCACGCCACCGACTGTCATCGCGCCATGGCTACGCTACGGACACACCGCCTCACCAAGTCGTACGGCGGTCGCACGGTGGTACGCGACGTCAGTTTGCAAGTCGGGTCCGGCGAAGTCGTAGGGCTGCTCGGGGCCAACGGGGCCGGCAAGACCACGACGTTCTACATGGTGGTCGGGCTGACAGGCCCGGATCAGGGACGCGTGACGTTGAACGACGACGACGTCACCGATGATCCCATGTATGTGCGGGCCCGGAAGGGCATCGGCTATCTCCCTCAAGAACCGTCCATCTTCCGCGGGTTGACCGTCGAGCAGAACATCCTGGCCATCGTCGAGAACCTCGGCCTGTCCAGAAAAGCGCGTCGACAGCGTGTTGCCGAATTGCTCGAGGAACTCAATCTCACGCCATTGGCCAAGTCCGCGGCGCATACGCTCTCTGGCGGAGAACGTCGCCGGGCCGAGATCACCCGTGCGCTCGTCATGTCTCCGTCGTTCATGCTGCTCGACGAACCGTTCGCCGGAATCGACCCAATCGCGGTGACCGACATTCAGGACATCATCGTGCATTTGAAATCCCGTGGTATCGGGGTCCTCATCACGGACCACAATGTCCGCGAAACGTTGCGGATTACGGACCGAGCCTACATCGTGCACGATGGCGCGGTCTTTCGCAGCGGTACCCCGGCCGAACTGGCAAACGACGACGACGTCAAACGGATCTACTTAGGTACTGATTTTCGTTTGGACTAAGATCGGGACGATCGTGTGCTCCTGACGCGGCGTCGATCACAAAGTCAATGGCGCTTCAACAACGACTCCAGACCCGTCTCTCGCAGAAGCTCATCTTGACGCCGTCGCTGCAGCAGGCGATCAAGCTGCTGCCGATGTCGACGCTCGAACTCGTCGACATGCTCAACCAGGAAGTCGTCGAAAACCCGATGCTGGAAGAGGTGCCGACCGAGGATCTGCAAACCCCGGAGGCGGCGGCCCAGGAAGAGAAACAGGAACCGCCTGCTCCAGACAAGGACAAGGACAGCAAGGACTCCTGGGAAGACGCGGACTACGAGTACTTCTTCGGCGACTACCTGGACGACGGCTACCGTCCTCGCGCCCCGCGTGAATTCAAAGAACTTCCTCCGATCGAGAACACCCTATCCACGCACACATCGCTCGCCGACCACATGATGTGGCAGCTGTCGCTGCAAATCGGAGATGACGATCCGCTGGTGCGGGAGATTGGCTCGGCGATCATCGGTAACATCGATGACGACGGATATTTGGTGGCCTCGGTCGACGAAATCGCGGCGATGAGCGACTGGCCGCTCGAGGAGGTCGAGCGCGTGCTGCGCGTCTTGCAAGAATTCGACCCCATCGGAGTGGCGGCTCGGAGCCTGCAAGAGTGCCTGCTGCTACAACTGGAGCGACTCGGGCTGAACGGCTCCGCCAGTGAAACGATCATTCGCGATCACCTCAAACTCCTGCAGAACCATCAGGGGCTCGAGTTGGCCAAACGACTGGATATCTCGACCGACGAGCTCAAACATCACATCGAGGTAATCCGTCAACTTGACCCGAAGCCAGGCAGTCGATTCAACCCCACATCGTCGCAGTATGTGATTCCGGACGTCTATATCCTGAAAACGGAGGAGGGCTACGTCGCCGCGCTCAACGAGGACGGCATGCCGCAGCTCCGCATCAGTCCGGTGTACCGCCGACTGCTCGACAAGAAGAAGGAAGCCAACAACGAAACACGCGCCTACGTGAAGGAGAAGTTTCGTTCAGCGCTCTGGCTCATCAAGTCTGTCGATCAGCGGCAGAAGACGATCCACAAAGTCGCAACCAGCATCATCACGTTCCAGACCGATTTTTTTGATCGCGGCATCGAGTATCTCCGTCCCCTCGTCCTACGCGACGTGGCCACCGACATCGGGATGCATGAATCCACGGTGAGCCGGGTCGTCAACAACAAATACGTGCACACTCCGCGAGGGGTGTTCGAACTGAAATATTTCTTTCACAGCGGGATCAGTAGCGCCTACGGTGAAAGCGTCTCGTCCGTCACCATCAAACAACGCATTCGCAAGCTCATCGAGGAAGAGAGTCCGAAGAAGCCTCTTAGCGACTCACGCATCGCCCGCATTCTGCAGAATGAGGGACTGGTGTTGGCGCGCCGTACGATCGCCAAGTACCGTGAGGAATTGAAGATTCCCACGTCCAGTCGGCGCAAAGTCCTGTTCTAGTGGGCCGGTCGCAGCTCATCCACGCCCGCCGCAACCGACATCGTCACGCTCAGCACCGATGACCATCAGCCGCGATGCGCCGCCGCCCTCCGAGCACTCGGGCAAGTTTGTGGTGGTCACCGGTTTGTCCGGGGCCGGAAAATCTGCCGCCATTCACGCGCTGGAAGATCTCGGCTATCTCTGTGTCGACAATCTTCCCACCGTGCTGATACCAACGCTGGCCGACCTGATGCTCGGTGAGGGGACCACGCACGAATCGGTGGCGGTGGTCGTCGATGCGCGAGATCGCTCGTTCCTCGACCGCTTTCCCGCTGTCTTCGATGCGCTTCGGACCCGGCGTGACCTCTCATTACGATTGATTTTTCTGGAGGCATCCGATGAGGCGCTCCTGCGCCGTTTCAGCGAAACACGGCGCCCGCATCCGCTCGCCCCGACCGGATCCGTTATCGAGGGCATTTTGGCTGAACGTGTGCGCCTGGGCCCGATCAAGAAGAAGTCAGACCGGGTCCTCGACACATCGGACTTGACGGTGCATGAGTTACGCCGCGCGTTTCGCGAATTGTCGGAGGGCGGGGGCAAGCAAACCCGATTGACCGTGACACTCGTGAGCTTTGGCTACAAGTACGGCGTACCGATGGAAGCGGACCTGCTGTTCGATGTTCGCTTCCTGCCCAATCCCTACTTCGTCGCGGGACTCCGTGACCTCACGGGAAAAGACCGAGCGGTGCAGGACTATGTGTCCGCCGCCGACACCACGCAGCCGTTTCTGGACAAGACGGCCGATCTCCTCATGTTTTTGATGCCGCACTACATGACGGAAGGGAAGAGCTATCTGACAATCGGGGTCGGTTGTACGGGTGGACGGCACCGCTCGGTCACGGTTGTCGAGCGGCTCAAACCGATGTTGAGCAGTATCGAGGGTGCGCGATGGCGCACTCGGCATCGCGACGTCGCCGTCGTCTAGCAGCCCCTAGAGACATTCCCGCGTGGCACCGAGACTTGGGCTGACAGTTGTCCGGCTCGGCCTGAACAAGGCGAGAAGCAGGGGCATGCGGCAGTGTTCGACCGATGGCCACCGTTGGTCGCGAGGATTCAGTGGTGGAATGCTAAGGCAGAAGCGCGCCATGATGGCGAGAGGACGGGAACCACATGCGGGTAGATAAACCCTGGGGATACGAGCTGCGCTGGGCCACGACAGACCGCTATGTCGGAAAAGTGATCCACGTAGAGGCTGGGCATGCCCTGAGCCTCCAGTATCACAACGTCAAGGACGAGACGATTCTGCTGTGGAGTGGGCGAATCACGTTCGAGGTAGAGGAGAACGGCGAACGAGTGTCGCGTGAAATGTCGCCAGGCGACCATGTGCACATCACCCCGGGAACCGTACACCGGATGACGGCGATCGAGGACAGCGATATTTTCGAAGTCTCGACACCAGAACTTGAGGACGTCGTCCGACTCGAAGACCGGTACGGCCGCGCAAAATCAGACTAGGGCGCCGCTCGACCAGCCAGACGTCCGCTAGAACGGGATGTCGTCCTCGGTTAGCTCGGGCGGTCCGGGAGCGGCGCCACCGCCGCCTGAACTTGTTGGCCGGGGACTCCCATAGTCGCCACCGCCACCGCCGCCCTCTCCTGCGCCACCGCGTCCACCAAGCAACACGATGCGGTCAGACCTGATCTCGGTCGTGTAGCGCTTATTGCCGTCCTTGTCGTCCCACTGTCGGGTCTGCAGGCGTCCCTCGACGTAGATCTGGCGCCCCTTCGTCAAGTATTCAGCCAGGGTCTCGGCCTGTTTACCCCACACCACAACGCGGTGCCATTCCGTCTTCTCTTGGCGCTGACCCGCTTTGTCGTTCCAGACGTCGGTCGTCGCGAGACTCAGCGTGGCCACCGCGGCGCCGCCTGGCGTATATCGGACTTCAGCGTCCCGACCCATGTTACCGACAATAATGACCTTGTTGACCGTTCCCATACGTCTCCCTAGCGCTGCGAGTCAGACAATCAAAACACTCTACGTTACGGCTGTCCCTGATCGATCCGGTCGAGGGACTGTTGAGCCAGATTCGCCATGTTGTTGTCCGGGTGGTTCCGGACGACCTGCTCAAACGCCTGTCTAGCCAACTCAGGCTCATTGAGCCGCCCCAGTGTGAGACCGCGCTTGTAGAGCGCTTCGGCGACTTTGTCGCCGTCTGGGTAGCCGGTAATCACCTGCTCATACGACGTAAGCGCCTCTCGGAACTGTCCGTTCGCGTAGTGGTTGTCACCGATGAAAAACTGCGCGTCGTCAGACAACTCAGAACGCGGAAACGCGCTGAGATAAGCCTCGAAGCCCTGAATCGACAAGGCCCACTGTCCGGTGGCGTAGTCGCCCCACGCCTGGTCATACATACGCTGCGGTGAAATCCCAGGGTCAACCGGAGCGGCCGCAAGGGGCGTTTGAATGACCGACCCCGGCGCCGATGTCGGCAACCCGGTTTCCGGATCCACCGCCAGCCGAGTCAGGCGTGGCGCGCGTAACTTTGACATTCCTTGCCGAACCGCTTCGACCTCCTGAGAGAGCGACGACACCCGGACGTTCGTCTCGTCGACTTTCTCGCGGACGATTCTCACGCCACCCGCCACGTTGTCCACCAACAATTTCTGATCCGCAAAGGCCCGACGCGCCGCGTCGTCCTGCGCGTCGAGGCGCGTCAGCAACGTCTGAATCGTCGTGTCCAAGGCGCCAAGCATCAGGTTGAGGCGCATCCCCTGTTCTTGGAGCATCCGAATATCAGCCATCATTTGCTGATGTTCGCGATCGGCGCCAGCGACCGGGGCAGCGACCACTAGGGTGCAGACCCAGCCAAGCACGAGCGAGGGGAGCAGCCGTCTCATGACAAAACCTCTTCCAGTCCGTGTACGCAACCAATTCTACCGTGCCGGAGGTCCTCCGGCTATTTCGACGTAATCACGAAATGCGCCCGTCGATTCGCCGCCCATGCCACGTCGTCGTGTCCAGGCTCGAACGGAAACTCCTTGCCGTAGCTCACCGTGCGGACCCGGCTGACGTCCAGCCCGAGCCCCACCATGTACTGCTGCACTGCCAAAGCGCGGCGCTCGCCCAACCCGAGGTTGTATTCGGGCGTGCCGCGCTCGTCGCAGTGCCCCTCGATAGTCACGACCCAGGTCGGAAATCGCATCATCACGTCCGCATTCGCCTCAGCCACCTGCCTCGCCGTATCGCTGAGTTCGGCGGCGTCCAGCCCGAAGAACACCGGCTCAAGCGGCGACTCGCGATTGAGTTCCTCCAGGGTACGTCTGGAAAACTCGTCCTCCGGTGCCAATAGCTCTGGCGACACGACCGGCGGCGGCGCCGGCGGTGGCGGCGCGACCGGCTGAGCCGGCGGGCGCGGATTGGAGGCGGACGGCGGCGGGGGAGATTCCTCCGGGGCGACCGGCGGCGGCTGGCCGGCGCACGCCTGCAGCGCCAGCGTGGCCACGGCAAATGTCACAACAGCAATCCATGACGAAGTTCCTCGAACGCGCATTGCCAATCCCTTTCCAGCTAACCGGTCACACGAGCAAAGGCTCTGCGGCCTTACCGCGACCAGCTTGGCATCTCGTTGTTCCCGGTGGACGTCAAACGACGGAGGTTCTTTCCGTCGCGGTCAATTGTATGAATCTGTTTCAAGCCGCTTCCGCGGCTCGACGTGAATGCGATGTGTCTGCCGTTCGGCGAATAACTCGGACTCTCGTTCGACCCCAGGCCAAATGTAATCTGGCGCACCTCATTCGTCGCCAGGTCCAGCACCTTGATGTCATGCCCCGGACCGGTCTTCGACGAGTACGCGATCTCATTAAACGGCGCGGGGGACCAGGTTGGCCGATCACAGTACGACTCATACGTGAGACGGCGCAAGCCGGTGCCATCGGCGCCCATGACATAGATTTGGGGTTGTCCCGCGCGGTCAGAGGTAAAGGCAATCTGCTGGCTGTTCGGCGACCATGTAGGACTCGTGTCAATCGCCGGATTGCTCGTCAGCCGTCGCACGTTGGTGCCATCCACGTTGGCCACGTAGATGTCGCTGGCGTTGTCGCGGTTCGAGTTGAATGCGACCTGAAGGCCATCCGGCGAAAACGCCGAGAGCGAATTGTGAATGCTCATCGTGCCGCTTGCCGGTGTCGTCATGCGTCCCTCGAACAGATGGGACATCACCACATCAGGAACCCCTGAGAGGAACGACGTGTAGCCGATGGCGCGACCGTCTGGCGCCCACGATGGAAAAAGGTTGAGAGTCCGCGTCACCGTCACCCGGCGCCTGTTGGCCCCGTCGTAGTCGGCAAAGTACACCTCCTTCACCGGGCGGTCCTCGACCAGGCCGAGCACTGAGTCACCGTCTCGGTCGCTCACAAAGGCGACCTGGGTCCGCGCGACCCCCTCCACGCCTCGTTGCTGACGGTGAATTTCGTCCGACAGCTGATGCGCGTAGCGCCGGACATTTTGATTGGACCCGGTGTACTGGACACTGAACGCGTTGTCCTGCGAGCGCACCGAAAATAACCGAGCCGTAATCTCGAACTGCGTCGCACTCAACGCCCGCACGCTGCAACTCACAACCCCGTCTGCCCCCAGCTCAGCCCACCGATCGAATGCCAGATCGCCGACAGAGCGCGCGGCCGGAATCGTCTCATACACGTCGCGGGGAATCATGTTGAACTCGCGCTCAAAGTCCAAATCGTTCCAGAGCACCTCGGCGATCGTCCGCGCCGCCGTCGCTGTCGCCTCATCGGGGGTCAGAGGCAGGCAGTCGGGCACAGCGAAGCGAGGCGGTCTCCCAACGTCGCCTCCGATGACCAGATTGATTTCGTCCCGCTGCTCAGCCTGACCGCTCACGACGAGCACGAGGGCCAGCCCGACGACAGCAGAGAACCACGACATCGAACGTTGGATGCGAGTCGTCATCATCAGTGGTAATCAAACGTGAGGTTCACGGTCAGGCGATCACCGGAGAACTTGTTCGGAAGCGGTGGTACCTGGGCCGTCAGTCGGAGTGCGCGTTCGGCGCTCTGGTCCAGAGCCAGGTATCCGCTGCGCGTCTGTTGGACAATGTCGGTCAAAGCACCGTCACGCTGAATCGTGAACTTCATGACGACTGCACCGACCTGATCCTGTTGATCGTTCCAACTCCGCTTGATCAAATTTGCCAGCAAGCCCAGATACTCCGGACAGCAGAAATCGCCCATATCCAGATCACCGCCAAAGCCGAGACCGCCAGCGGACAACCCGGTACCCAGCCCGCGAGCCCCCGTGTCAGCCAGCGCGTTACCCGCGCGAAGCTCGGGCCCTCTAGTCGGCGTCCGGCCACGGGCCTCCTCCGGGGCAGCTTCAACCGGAATGTCCCGCTGAGGCATTCGAGGGGCGTCAGGAACCGCGATGGTCTCCTCAGGTGGCGCCGGCGCCGGCGGTTGGATCCACTGGTCCTGATCGGCTTCTTCGATCGGAAGCACCTCCTGCACCGGTTGAGCCGCCAAGGCCGTCTCTCCGCCCTGACTGGGGCCCACCGGCCCACCGAGGCTGATGCTCATCACGTCCGCCATGACCTCCGTGTCCGCCGCAAAGAACCCGGCGGGGAAGAACAGCAGGACTCCGACCAGAAAGACATGCCCCGCCAGCGAGATGGCGTAGGTGCGCGACACGGCTCCATGTGTCTGAGCCCGCGCCAACAGTACATCCGTCGTCGACTCCATAGACGTCACTCAGAGTTCCGCGGCGAAGTCTGTGACGAGGAGCACGTTGACGACACCAGCATCTTTGAGGGCGTCCATGACGGTCACAATTTCTTGATACGTCGTCTCCAGATCGCCACGCAAGAACACGTTCTGGTCCGAGCGACCCTCCAATTCCTGCCGCATACGTTCATCCAGTACTTCTACACGAACCGGCTCACCATCTACCTGCACGATCTGATCCGTCCGAAACGACATCGGCACGGTGACCACCAGCCGGTCCTCTGAGACCGGAGCGCCGCGCCGGGCAACCGGCAAACTGACATCCATGCCACGCTGCATCAACGGTGCCGCCACCATAAAGACGATGAGCAGGACCAGCATCACGTCCACCAGCGGCACCACGTTGATTTCCGCCAGCGACGACGTCGCGGAGCGTCTCCCTCGGCGCCCGCGGCCACCTGCCGAGCCGGCCGCGCCCTGTTCGTGAATCTTCGGCATCCCCCGTCCCTCACGTATCTCTAAGTGAAGTTCCGCTCAGCGATGTTGAGAAACTCCAACGAGAAGTCCTCCATTGTGGACAGATGGACCTTTATCTTGTTCGTCAGATGATTGTAGAAGTACACCGCCGGTATCGCGGCGGCCAGACCCGCCGCCGTCGCGATCAGCGACTCCCCAATCGGGGCGGCCACAACGGACAAGTCAGTCGAGCCAGTGGCCGCGATCCCTTGGAACGCGCCAACAATACCCATCACGGTGCCGAACAGACCGATGAACGGTGTGATGCTGGCCGTCGTGGCCAACAGATGCACTCGGTGTTCAAGCTTGGTCGTCTCAATCGACGACGCCCGCAGAAGGGCCCGATCCAACGCCTCGAAGCTGCGCAACGTTGGCCGGTCGGACCCGGGTGGCGGTTCCACGCTCTCCGCGCCATGCCGGAGTTGTGCGTTGAGCTCCGCGTACCCGGCCAGAAACACCCCTACGAGCGGACTGTGGACGAGCGATCGACATACGGACTGCACCTCAGAGAACTTCTTACTTCGCCTGAACACGTCGAGAAAGCTCGACGTCTGTTGCTCCAGACGACGGTATTCCCACAGCTTGTGCAGGGCGATGCCCCACGAGGCAATCGAGAAGAGAAATAGAATAAGGAGAACAGCTTTGGATAGGGGAGTCGACCGCGCGACCCACTCAATGATGCTTTCACCCGCACCTGTCTCCGACGCGCCAACCGCCTGAATTTGCATGGCGATGGCGTAGTAACCAAGGGTACGCACTGGCCCTCCGTTGACTACAAAGCGCGCCGCTGGGAAAGCGCCGACCACGAAGGGTAGCACGCACCACTGGTGCTGTCAAACGTATGATACGATGGCACTTCTCGGCCCAGCCGGCCCATGATCCGCTTCCTTAGCATCCGCGACCTGGCCGTCATCGACACCCTCGAGCTGGAGCTCGGGCACGGCTTTAATGTGCTCACTGGCGAGACGGGCGCCGGCAAGTCTATTGTGGTCGGCGCGCTGGCGTTGCTGCGTGGCGGCCGCGCCTCCGCTGATCTGGTGCGGACCGGCGCTGAGAAGGCCGAGATCGCCGCCGTCATCGAAACCGCCGACGGCACTGAGCAAGTGCTCCGCCGAGAAATCGCCGCCCACGGCCGCAGCCGCGCATTCGTTGATGATCGCGTCGTCTCGACCGCCACCCTGCGCGCGATTGGCGCACAGGCAATCGACTTGCACGGACAGCACGAACACCAGGTCTTGCTCGACCCGAGTACGCACCTCGATCTATTGGATCGATACGCGGGCCTGGACGCGAATCGAGCCGCGGTCCGTGTCGCCTACGACACATGGCGCAGCGCCGCGACGGCCCTTGAGGACCTGAGGGCGCGAGCCGCCAGTCGATCTGAGCGCGCCGACCTCGTCACGTTTCAACTGCGCGAGCTAGACGACGCCGACATCGAGGACGGCGAAGACACTCGCCTGTCCGCTGAGCAACAGATTCTCGCAAACGCGGATCACATCCACCGCCTGGCGGCCGAGAGCTATGCGGCACTGTACGAAGGCGACGACGCCGCGCTTGGCGCCCTCGAACGGATTTGGCGACGCGTCGCCGAGTTATCAACCCTCGACCCCTCGTTCACACCCCATGTCGACGCCAAAGGCGCCATCGTGTCGCAGCTCGAAGAACTCGCGTTCGCGTTACGGCCGCACGCCAGCGGCGTGGATGCCTCTCCGGGACGGCTTCAAGCCGTCGAGGACCGTCTCGCCAAACTCGAACGGCTGAAACGGCGCTACGGGCCAACGTTGGCGGATGTCGCGCGGCGACACGCCGAACTGCGCGAGGAATCCGGTGAGTTTGACGGAGGAGTGGAGCACGCCACCGCGCTCGCGGAGCGCGTATCGACCACGCGCGCTCGGTATCTGTCAGTAGCGACGGCACTGTCCGAGCAGCGCCACCGCCACGCCGCCACCCTCGCATCCGCCCTCGAAGCCGGCCTGGCCGAGCTCGCCATGTCGCATACACGATTCGAAGTCACCTTCGATCCGGCAGTCATAGAGGAGCGCGACTGGACTGACCGAGGCACAGACCGCGCAGAATTCTACTTTTCCGCCAATCCCGGCGAGACCGTGAAACCGCTGTCTCGCATCGCATCCGGTGGCGAGTTGTCCCGGGTCATGCTGGCCCTTCGCACGGTCACCGCATCAGAGGCGGCCGGCAAGACACTCGTATTCGACGAAGTCGACGCCGGCATCGGCGGAGAAGCGGCGGAGCGCGTCGGAACCCAGCTCCGTCGGTTGTCCACGGAGACGCAAGTGCTCTGCGTCACACATCTCCCACAAATTGCCGCATGTGGCACCGTGCACTATCGCGTCCGCAAGGTCGTCCGTGACGGACGCACCACAGCAACGGTCGTCCGGCTGGACACCGAGGCGCGCGCTGAAGAGATCGCGCGTATGATGACCGGTACCCGGGTCTCGGATACCGTCTTGCGGACGGCACGCGAGCTCCTCAAAGATGAAAAGCCCTAGCGACTCCCAATAGACAACACCGTGCCCAAGAAGTATTTCATTGAAACGTTCGGCTGCCAGA
>CAWWAF010000023.1:0-41766 GCA_963934795.1 uncultured bacterium | reverse complement strand
ACGGGTCGGGTAGGCGACATCATGCGACGACCTCCACGCTTGAAGTACGGAACCGAACGCCACGAGGGACCAGCACAGTGACCCGCGCCGCCGACCGGCAGCACGGCCTCGGGGCCTGGGTGGGCGAACCGCGCCCTGGACGGGCACGCGAGCCGAGCCAGACGGCAACCTCGCCGGCCGCGGCTAGGCCGCCGGTTTCTGCGCCTGCGGCTCTGGGCTCACAGGCACCAGCAGGTCAGGCATCGGCGCTGCCGCGAACATCTTCTGGAGCAACGAGAACCCGATGCCGCCAAGCTTGGTCGCGCGAGACGCGCGGTTGCTGTCGGTCGACAGACCGGTGTTGCCGAACGCGTTGAGCATCACCTTCGAGGCCACCACGAACGCGACACGATTTTTGAACGATTTCAGAATGTTGGACCGTTGCCAACTCGCCTTGAGACTGTAGAAGTTGTTCCACACATTCTGGGTGCCTTGGCGGATCTGTTCGCCCGACATCACCGGGTGTGGCGTCAGCAGCTTGGGTCGTTTCGTTTGCGGGATCAGCCAGTGGCGCGAGACCGGGATGCCGTCGACCTTCGCCATGTTGTCACCCTCCTCCCGCTCCCACTGCTCGAAGTCCAACGTGCCCGGAAATGGAGTCAGGGTCACGAACTGCGCAAAGGTGATGTCACCCCGCTTGGCCAGCTCGGCCGTGGCATTGAAGGTGTCAGGCCGGTCACTCGGCAGGCCAAAGATAAAGGAGCCAAGGATGTAGACCCCATGCTTGCGGAACATCTGCAACCGTTCCACAAGATCCTCACCCGCGAGGTTGAAGTCCTTGTAGACATCCTTCAGGCCTTCCGGCGTGACGGCTTCGATGCCGACCAACGCCCCTCTGATGTGCGCCCGACGCATCGCATCCAGAAACTCTGGGTCCTCGGCCGACTCCATCGTGATCTGCGTAAAGAAGTTCAGATCGTCGGGAAGCTGGGACATCAGCTCCATCAACTCGAACCGCTCGTCGCGCAGCGCCTTGAGCTCGTTGTACCGGGTCTTGTCCTCACGACGACCGGCCATCCGCAGATCTTCGAGCGTGACCGGGTAGAAGTTGTCGTCGGCCAAGGCGATGAACTTGAAACCCATTCGGCGCAGCTCGACAATCTCTTCGATCACCGGATTGACTTCGCGTTGCCGAGGCTCCTGACCATCCGTGCGCCACACCGAGCAGAAAGAGCAATGCTTGGGACATCCGCGCACCGTCTGGACCGACGCCCAGACATAACTCTCGCGCTTCATCAGGTCCCAGCGAGCTTTGCGGAATTTGCCCGCATCTATCTGCCCACCGTCGTATATCTCTTGCGGCGTCCCGTTGACGCAGTCCTCGATGGCCCGGCCCCAGGCGACGTCGCCGTCGCCCTTGACCACGGCATGGGCCCCGCCACGCTCAAGGGCCTCCTCAGGAAACAGTGTCGGATGGCTGCCGCCATAAATCACCCAGGCCCCACGCGCCCGAGCGCGTTCGCCCAACGCATAGCCGACAAGCGCGTTGCCAGTGTGCAGCCCGATCCCGACCACGTCGCCCTGCTCAAGTCGGTCGGTGTCGAACGGTTCGAGCGATTCATCGCTCAGGATGGGATCGCCCCACTTGGCCGGCGTCGCGGCCGCGAGTACAAACATCCAGCGCGGGGTAATGAAACCAGTTCCGAAGGAAAAGTGACTCGGATTAACGATATGTACGCGCACGAAATCTCCCTCTCGGCGGTGCCGGATGCTGCGGTGTTCGCGGAATCTGAGTCATCCGCGCCCAACCCGAGCGCAACGCGCTTGAAACCGCGTTGCACGTGCCCTGTGCGACCCGTGGGTCGGACACTGCCGAAGCACACAATTTTAGTCGGTCAGACGGGGTTATCACAACCACCGTCGGGTCCCTCGCCAGAATTGCGATACGCTGCGCGGGCCGCGGGGCGGTCGTCGGCGATGGCGGCGGTGCCGACCGGAATCGAGATAGCGGAGGTCGCCACGCCTGTTGTCAAGCCGCGTCCACCGCGTCGATCGCTGCGCAACACACGATGAGGACGCCCCATGGCGCCGAAATCCCTGCATAAAAACGGACGCACCGTCGCCGAGGCGTCGGCCCAGTATCGGCAGCGTCACGCCGAGCCTGAAGCGACTTTGGCGGCACACTGCCGTGAGACGTTCGACTTCGTGCTTGTGGTGCCAGCCTACGGGGAATCGCCTGACTTCATGGACGGCTACCGTGCGGCCGCGTCAGCAGCAGGGAGCCTGCTCGTCGTGGTTGTGATCAACGGCCGGGTGGGGGCGCCCGCGGCGGTGGATTCGGCGAACGCGACCTGCATGCGAGCGCTCACCACTCGATTTTCGCTGGTCGCGCTGGGACCAGGTGGATGGATCGGCCGCGATACTGAGCACCCCAATCTGAGCCTACTCGTCGTCGACCGCTTCACCGACGGCCATCGATTACCGACACGTCAGGGTGTGGGCCTGGCGCGCAAAGTCGGAGCAGATCTGGCACTGTCGCTCATCGTGGCCGGGCGCGTGCGCCACCCACTGATTGCGATGACCGACGCCGACGCGCACCTGCCGGCGGACTACTTCGCGCGCCTCACCCGGCTGGCACCGGGGTACTCCGCAGCACTGTTCCCGTTCTGGCACGAGCCGGGCGGCGATCGCCGCATGGATCGCGCCACGGCCCTCTACGAACTACGACTCCGGTACTTCGAGCGCGGGCTCCGGTGGGCACGATCGCCCTACGCATTTCATACGGTGGGGAGCACGATGGTCGTGGATGCGCGCTCGTACGCCCTGGTACGGGGTGTGCCAAAGCGTCGCGCGGGCGAAGACTTCTATCTCCTGGGCAAGCTGAGCAAACTCGGCCCGGTCACCGCACTGGCAGGGGACCCCATTCGGCTGCGCAGCCGACTCTCCGAACGCGTGCCATTCGGAACCGGTTCCGAGAGCGCCAAACTGGCTCGCGGGGCCGAGCTGCAGCTCTACCACCCTGACTGTTTCGCCGCGGTGAGGCAGCTCGTCTCGGATCTGCGATATCTCGCCGAGGCGGCGAGCACGGCGGGACCCGACGGTGCCCCAACGGTGACCGCCGACGTGGTGGCTCGCATGCCGCCGCTCGTGCGACGCTTCCTGGTGGCACAGGATGCACCCCAGGCCTGGCAGGGCATCACCGCGCAGGCACCGGACCCTGTGACCCGGCTTCGACGCCTTCACGACTGGTTCGATGGATTTCGCACGCTGAAACTGATCCACTACGTGCGGGATCACGCGTCCCCATCCCTGCGCTGGTCGGAGGCGATGCAGCGCGCACCGTTCATGGCCGACGTCCCCATCGACGATGATGGCGAGAATGTGTGCAGCGCTCGAATGACGTTGCTGCGCCTCGAACAGAACGGCCCCGATTCATTCAGGGCGCGGGACTGACGGTCACGGCCACCTGGTTGCGACCTTCCCGCTCACCGTCGCTCGCCCACAGCTCAAGCGCATAGACACCGGGCTCATCGAACGAGGCCAGGGTGCGCGGCTCGTCCGGAGCACTGAAGGTCACGGTGCCCGGGCCGGTCAACATGCGCCACTCGGTGACCAGGGTATCTGCGCGCGGCAACCCTTCGTCGCTGACGCTGCCAAAGAGCTTCAGCTCGACGCCGAGGTGCGCCGCCACCTCCGCCGGGGCGCCGTCGGGTCCGTTCCGCAACCCGAGAAACCTGACGGTTGGCGACCTGTTCAGGCACACGCCCCGAGGCGCCTCCGCGGGCTCGACGTCGCGGAGCACATTACGCACCGAACGCTCTTCGAACTCCCAGTTGTACTGCAACATGTCAGCGCTGGTCGTCGTAGAGACCCCGGCGTGGTCCACGGTCCAGCGCAGACCGCCATCAAAGTCCGGACCCATCACCATGACGCACTGGAAACGGTGGTGACCGGGTAAGAAATGGGTCGGCTGCATGCGGTCGCCAGGGTCCGTGTCGAACACGTTGCCAGGGCCTACCGATATGGTGACCGGCTCGAAGTTATGGCTGAAATAGGCAAAGGCCAGCACATGCAGCCCTTCGTCGGTCACGAGGAACCCGTCGTAGACGGCGTAGATCGGCTCCTGCTGGGCCACGGCAGGAATACTGGTGGAGCCGGCCAGCACGACCACGGCGGCAAGGGTCCACAGGACGCGGTAACGGCAGACGTTCATAGTGCTCTCCAGGTTCTCGTCAACAGCGAACCACTCTCAGCCACCCGTCGCGGGGCGGCCAGTGCGTTCTACGCCGTAGCCCGTTGCGACACGGTTATCATGACGCAGTGCGTCGCGACAACCGTGAGAGCCGCGTGGACCACCCAGGGAATCATCTTGCGCTGCCCTGAAGCGGAACACTACACTGCCCTCCTATCGATATATCTGTATCTCTCTGGAGGACTGCCATGCGCGCCGTCTCGACAGCCGTCGCCCTTGTCTTCGTTGTCACCGCGCTCGGCGCTGTCTCACCGGCTCCAGCCAGGGCCTGGCAGAACGCACCAGCGGCCGAGGGCGCCACCTTCACGCGCGACGTGCTGCCAGTGCTGCAACGGTCATGTCAGCAGTGCCACCGTCCCGGCACAGGCGCGCCGATGTCGCTGCTGACATACGAAGACACGCGTCCCTGGGCCCGAGCCATCCGCGACCGTGTCGTCGCCCGGCAGATGCCCCCGTGGCATCTCGACCGCAGCATTGGCGAGTATGTCGCCGACCCCTCTCTCACCGACAGCGAGATCGCTACCATCGTCAACTGGGTCTCGGCGGGCGCCCCACGCGGCAACCCGGAGGACGCGCCACCGCCACTTCAGCTCGCCACGCTCAACGAATGGACCTACGGCGAGCCTGACCTGATCGTGCAGATGGAAGAGGGCTTTCAGATTCCGGCCGAGGGTGCGGACTTCTATCCATCGGAAACCGTCGATCCCGGATTGACCGAAGATCGATACGTCAAGTGGGTGCAGATCATCCCCGAGGCGTACTGCTGCGTCCATCATTCGCACGTGTACGTGAGCGTGCCAGACGATGTGGAGAACCGCGACGAATTCCGGCTTGGCATGGGATCCAACACGCGCGAGATCGACCTAATCGAGTACGCGATGGGCAGCACCGGCCAGTTCTATCCGGACGGCACGGGACGGAAGCTTCCAGCGGGCGGGCAGTTCCGTTTCGCCCCGCACTACCACCCCTGGGGCGAGGAAACCGTCGACCGGCAGAAGGTCGGCATCAAGTTCTACCCCAAGGGTGAAGTGCCCGAACTGATCGTCACCGCCCACCGTATCCGCACCGGGATCGGCCATGACTGGAAACTCAACCGCGAAGCGGTCGAAGACCGCTTGCTGAGAGCCGGATACGACCTCGACCTGCACGCGGATCGCATGCCGACCGGTTCCATCATCGATGACAACACACTGAATGGCGTGGCGCTGATGAGCATTCCGCCGGAGTCAGTCGTGCGACACGAACGGTTCTGGCCGCTTCCCCAGGCGGCGATGGTGCTCAGTTTTCAACCGCATATGCATTTCCGCGGGAGCCGGATGCTGCTCGAGGCGATTCACATCGACGGCCGACGCGAGGTCCTGACCGACGTCACGGACTACGAGCAGGCCTGGCAGCTCGTCTACGCCTTCAAGGAGCCCCACCTGTTCCCAAAAGGCACCGTCTTGCACACGGTCTCCTGGCACGACAACACCGCCAACAACCGTCACAACCCGGACCCCACGGCCTGGGTCGGTTGGGGCTCGCGCACGATGGACGAGATGGGACACGGGTGGACGGATATCGCGTTCATGTCCGATGAGCAGTATGAGGCCTACTTGGCGGGCAAACCGCTCCGTGGCGTCTCGACCGAAAACAACGATTAGTCGGCCGCACCACGCTGATTCCAAAACCGAGATCGCGCCAACACTTTTGCGCGTCAGATCCTCCCACGTGGGGGCCACACGACCGCTGTCCGGTCACCCCGGCTGCCCCTCGACGTCTGCTAAGTCCTGTCAATTTTCGGTTTATCGCGATCCGGTGACAGCTGGGCGCAAAACTTGCTCTACACCTGTGTGGCGGGGACGACCTGTCTGCCGACGGCTACCCCTGCGCGCGACCGGAGTCAGCTCCGGCGCCAGGGCAACACGGGAGACGCCTGTGCACAGATCCGCCACCGTTGTCGCACGCCATCCTCAGGGCCGGTTCGACGCGTCGAACGGCGGAGCATTCGTCATGCCGGCGGGACGGTTGACCATACTCTCCGTCGCCGACACCGGCACAGGGATGAACGCCCACACACGTGTGCAGACTTTCGAACCCTTCTTCACGACCAAGGACACCGGCAAGGGGTCTGGGCTGGGGCTCGCCGCGGTCTACGGCACCGTGAAACAGCTGGGGGGCTACATCGAAGTCGAGAGCGTGGTTGGAGACAGTACCTGTTTTACGATCTCGCTCCCGCGCACGGATCAACCCGCTGAGCCGGCGGCTCGTCGCCCGGACCCTGTCGTTGCGACGCCGGGACACGGCGAGACGGTCCTGCTGGTTCAAGACGACGACGCCGTGCGGGCGTTCAATGGACACGCCTTACGGTGCGCTGGGTATCGCATGCTGGACGCCGCGTCACCCGAATCCGCGCTCGGACTTGTCAACAAGTTCGAGGACCCGAGCGATCTCGTCCTGACCGACGTCATCATGCCCGGCATGAATGGCAAGCAGATGGTTACCCGCCTGGAACGCACCTGTCCGGACGCGAAGGTGCTGTACATGTCCAGCTACAGCGGCACGACATGCTTCAATCCGAGCATCGTGGACCCCGCACAGGAACGGCTCCTTGAGAAACCGTTCACGCGGGACGCGCTGCTTCATGCGATGCGGGATGTGCTCAACGGGACTGCTATCATCACCCCTGGTGACCGCCTCGCCTGAGCCTCGGGGCCAGCACAGCGCTAGCAGCCCGCGGTGAAAGTTCCACTAGTCACGCGGCGCGCCGCCACCAGCGAGTTCCAGCAGCGTCAGGGCGAGCACTTGCGTGGCCTGCACGATGTCGTCGACGCCACACCACTCGTCGGGCTGATGCGCCAGCTCGAGCGTGCCGGGACCATAGGCCACGCACTGCTCGATCCCCGCAATGCGGGCCACATGCTTGTGGTCATAGGTGCCTGGGCTGGCCACCAGGGTCGCGGACCCGGTCACCGTTTCGGCCGCCGTGGACAACGCCCTCACGAGCGGCGAATCCTCGGGGGTGCGCAGGGGCTGTACGACCATCCGGTCACGCAGCTCGCAGCGCAACCCAGGATGCTCATCGGTCAACTCCGCCAACAGTCGCTCGACCTCGGCCTTGACAGCCTCAAGACTCTCCTCAGGCAGGAAACGTCGGTCGAACGTCGCCACGCACCGGTCCGGCACGCAGGGCGTCTGCGCCGCCGGCCCGGTTTGTCCGCCGATGATGCTGTTCAGGTTGAGCGTGGCCTGGCGCGCCGCGATGGGCACCACTGGCAGCGCGGTCGTTCGTGACGCCAGACGAGGCGCGAGACGCGTCTTGATCGCCTCCAGCACCGTGGTCATCTGGTCGATCGCATTCACACCGAGGAACGGCATGCTCCCATGGGCGGTGTGTCCCGTCGTCACCAGATCGAACCAATAGACGCCGCGGTGCCCGACACAGATGCGACCCGGCCCGAATGGCTCCGGGATGATCACGTAGTCCGTCCGGGCGGCGGACAGGTGTCCCTGCTCGGCCAACCACGCCACCCCGGCCAGGCCCCCACTTTCCTCGTCGACCGTACCGCTGATCTCGATGCCCCCCACCAATGGAATGTCAGCCCGACGGAGGGCCTCGGCGGCGTAGACGGCCGCCGCAATTCCCGCCTTCATGTCGCTGCTGCCGCGACCATAGAGGCGACCGTCGCGGACGATACCGCCGAAGGGGTCGCAGGTCCACCCCTCACCGGCAGGCACGACGTCGAGATGCCCGTTCAGATGAACGACCGCACTGCCCGAGGCTGACCCACTCCGCCGGCCAAGTACATTGACGCGTGGGTAGCGGGAGGAATGCTCGGGCCGATCCTCTGGCACCAGGTCCTCAACCTCGAAGCCACAGTCGCGGAGCCGTCCACCGAGCAGCTGCGCACACGCCTCATACGCTTCACCGGGAGGATTGACGGACGGGACCCTCACGAGCGCCGCGGCAAAATCAATGATTTCGTCGGTAGCCCGCTCGACCTCGGTCAAAACCCGTGCGATTGGCGTTGGCTGCATTATCCTTAGAGTCAATCGTTCACAGGAATCGATGCCGACTCACGCCAGCCGCAGCACGACACCACAACCGGGCGCCCAGCGGTGGCGGCCACGCCTAGTCGCGGGCGTGGCCTGCATCGCCGGTGGCATGATGGTCCAGCCGATCACGTTCTCACAGACGGACCGCGGTCTGACCGCGGTCCCGGGCATCAAGGTCGGCCATCATACCCTGACGGAACGGCCCACCGGCTGCACGGTCGTGATGACTGAGGACGGCGCGGTCGCGGGCGTCGATGTGCGTGGTGGCGCACCGGGGACACGCGAAACCGACCTGTTGAACCCGGCCAAATCGGTGCAGGAGGTGCATGCCATCGTCCTGGCCGGCGGCAGCGCATTCGGGCTCGACGCGGCCAGCGGCGTCATGCGCTACCTAGAGGAGCGGGACATCGGATTCGACACCCGTGTGGCGAAGGTGCCCATCGTGCCGGCCGCCATCCTCTTTGATCTGGGGGTCGGCGACGACCCGACCATCAGACCCACCGCGGACTGCGGCTACCACGCGGCCGAGGCGGCCACGTCGGGACCGGTGGGCGAAGGCAATGTCGGGGCCGGCGCCGGGGCCACGATCGGAAAGACGGGCGGCGCGGGCCGGGCCATGAAAGGCGGGGTCGGATCGGCCTCCATCTCGCTGCCCAGCGGGTTGGTCGTGTCCGCACTGGTGGCGGTGAATGCGGTGGGCGACATCATCGATCCAGACACGGGCCAGGTCGTGGCGGGGGTGCGCAGCGAGGACGGCCGCACACTCGCGGATGCCCGGATCCTGCTACGGGCAGGACGACCCGGTCAGAGTCGACGCGGAGAGAACACCACGATCGGGGTCGTGGCCACCAATGCCACGCTCACGCAGGCGCAGGCGACCGTGATGGCGCAGATGGCCCACGACGGGTTCGCGCGCGCCATCGCACCGGCCCACACGCCGAACGACGGCGACGCCATCTTTGCGCTGGCCACTGGCGTCTACGACCAACCGATCAACCTCGGCACCGTCGGCGCCTTAGCGGCCGAGGCGATGGCAGACGCGATCGTCCGAGCCGCACGGTCAGCCACCGGCATTCCGGGATACCCCGCCGCGCGAGACCTCCAGGCAGGCCGGTGAACCTCCCCCTCGTCATCCTGCTGATCTACGCCGGCGTGCTCATGGGCGTCGGACTGTGGGCCGGCCGACGGGTGCAGAACTCCAGCGATTTTTTCGTGGCCGGCCGACGACTGGGCCCAGGCCTCATCTTCACGACCCTGTTGGCCGCCAATATCGGGGCCGGCTCCACCATGGGCGCCGCCGAGCGTGCTTACAGCGATGGACTGAGCGCCTGGTGGTGGGTCGGGTCGGCCGGACTCGGCTCCCTGGTGCTCGCGTTCTGGATCGGCCCGAAGTTGCGTCGCATCGCGGCCCGTCATGACCTGCACACCGTCGGAGACTATCTCGAACTGCGCTACGGCCCATCAGTGCGGGCCTCGGTCGCGGTCCTTCTCTGGGCGGGCGGCTTGTCGCTCCTCGCGGGGCAACTCATGGCGATGGGCATCGTGCTCAACGCCATCACGGGACTCGATCCGCGGCTCGGTTCGCTCATCGGCGGGCTCGTCGTCACGGTGTACTTCACGGCCGGGGGGTTGCTCGCCTCGGTGTGGGTCAACGCGGTGCAGCTTGCGGTGTTGGTGGTGGGTTTCCTGGTGGCATTTCCAGTCATCCTGGGTTCGGTCGGCGGGCTGTCGTCAGTGCTGGAAGCCACCCGGCACATCAAGGACTTCTGGAGTTTCTGGCAGGGCGGCGACTCAGGCTGGTTCTACCTGGCCAGCCTTGGTCCAGCGTTCATCGTCTCGCCGGGCATCGTGCAACGGGTCTACGCCGCGCGCGACGACCGCGCAGTCCGCATCGGGGTGGGGCTGAACGCCGTGGCGCTCCTGGTCTTCGCCGCCGCCCCGACGCTGCTCGGTATGACGGCGCGGATGGTAGCACCCGAGCTCGATGACCCGGACCTGGCCCTGCCGATCCTGTTGTTGGAGACACTGCCGGTGGTGCTGGGCGCCCTCGCCCTGGCGGCCATCTTCTCGGCAGAGGTCAGTTCGGCCGACGCCATGTTGTTCTGGCTGGCAACCTCCCTCTCGAAGGACCTCTATACCCGATTCGTCCGGCCGGGGGCCACCGACGCTGAGGTGCTCACCGCCGCCCGCCGCGCCGCGATCGCGGGTGGGGTAGCGAGCATCGGCATCGCGATGCTCTCCAGATCAATCGTCGACGCCCTGCTCATCTTTTATGATCTGCTCGCGGTCAGCCTCTTCGTTCCGCTGGTCGTCGGGCTCTACACCCGACGGATCCGCACACGGGAGGCGCTGGCATCGATCGCGGCCGGGGTTTCCGTGCTGTCGTTGGTGCGGGTCGCCGCCGGCGCGGGAGGGATCGGCGGACTGACACCGGCGATGCTGGGGCTGGGCGCAGCCGGGCTGGCGGCAGCGCTGGTCGCGGCCAGACAGTCACAGCCTGACCGGAACATTGAGCCGCCATTCGCGGAGGAATGATGCCAGAGAATCAACTATTTGGACTCGGGGGCAAGGTTGCGGCCATTATCGGCGCCGGGTCCGGCATTGGCGAAGCCGTGGCGCTCGGATGTGCCCGACAGGGCGCGACCGTCCGGTGTCTCGATGTCGATCTGGAGGCGGGCACGCGGACCGCGGAGACGATTACGGCTGAGGGCGGCGCGGCGGACGCAGCTCGACTCGACGTCTCAGACGGGGCCGGCGTCACTCAGGCGTTCGATGACATCGTCGAGCAACACGGGTCACTGGATGTCGTGGTCTGCACGCCCGGCGTCAACGTCCGCAAGCGACTGCTCGACTACACCGACGACGAGTTTGACCGGGTGGTTGGACTGAACCTCAAGGGCAGTTTTCGCGTCCTACGCGCCGCCGGCCGGCTCATGACGGCCCAAGGCAGCGGCAGCATCATTTTGTTCTCGTCCATTCGAGCCACGGTCGTCGAACCAGGCCAATCGGTCTACGCGGCAACCAAGGCTGGCATCGTCCAGCTCGTTCGGACCGCCGCCGCCGAATTCGGTCCGTCAGGCGTGCGAGTCAACGCGGTCGGACCTGGTGTCGTGACCACGCCGTTGACCATGCAGATTCAGGACGATCCAGCGTGGCACGGTGCCTACGCGGCAAAGAGTGTGTTCAACCGGTGGGCAACTGCCGACGAAATGGTGGGCCCCACGGTTTTTTTGGCATCTGATGCCGCGAGCTTCGTGACCGGCACCCTGCTGATGGCCGACGGCGGCTGGACCGCAACCGATGGGCGATTCACCCCACCCGGCATGTAGCCCTTCACGTCAGCCGTTGAACCGCCGCGATCGACAAAGCGCCGGCACGCGGCCCACTGGCGCGGGTCGGCGAAGTATGGAAAAGTTGCGGCACATGCAGAAAGTCCAAGTCGCCTCGTGACCGAACCGGCCCCCCGAGACCGCGGGCTGTACTTCTTCGCCGCCGCCGCGGCGCTGATGGCCGTCGTGCATCTGCTTCCGACGCCAGCCCCATTGGAGCGAGGCGGCGAGCTGATTGCCCTGACCGTCGAGGGCAAGACGTGCCTGGCGATTCTGCTCTTCGCAGTCACGCTGTGGGTCACCGAGGCGATGCCGTTCCCGGCCACATCGCTACTCGTTCTGATTCTCATTCCAGCGTTCGGGATCACGGAATTCGCCCCTGCCGTGCAGGCCGGGTTCGGCAATCCGTTGGTGGTGTTCTTCATCGGCGTGCTCTTCTTGTCGACCGGCTTCACCATCTCGGGGTTGGGCACCAGGATGGTGCTGCACGTGCTGCAACTTGCCGGCACCCGAACGGACCGCGTCCTGCTTGGATTCATCACGGCGGGTGCGTTGCTCTCGATGTGGATCACCGATATGGCAGTGGCCGCTGTCATGTTGCCACTCGGCGTCGGCGTGCTCGCGGACGCCGGGCTCAAGCCGCTCAAGAGCAACTTCGGCCGGGCGCTGATGATCTCGTGCGCGTACGGTCCGCTGATCGGCGGCATCGCCACCCCGGCCGGCACCGCCGCGAATCTGATCGCGCTGAGCTATCTGGAGGAACTGGCGGGTCTGTCCATTTCATTCGGACAGTGGATGTTGCTCGGCGTGCCGGCGGCGTTGCTGATGATTCCGTTCGGGTGGTGGCTGCTCCTGCGCATGTTTCCCCCAGAACTCGAGCGGCTGCCGTTCGAGGAAGCGGACATCGACGCCAAGCTTGCCGCGCTCGGACCGCTCAAGCCGGTGGAGCGCAAGACGCTGGTGATCTTCGCGTTGACCATCACCGCCTGGCTGGTCACCCCGTGGATGGCGGGCCTGACCGGTGGACGGGTCGACCCGCCGGTCCAAGCGGTCGCACTCCTGGGCGGACTGATACTGTTTCTCCCGACCATTCGCGTCATGACCTGGAAGGAGGCCCAGCAGAACATGGATTGGGGCGGGGTCATGCTGATCGTCGCCGGGCTCTCGCTAGGACTCGCAGTGTTCGAGACCGGTGCGGCGCGGTGGCTGGCCCAACTGTTGTTGGGCAACCTGATCCTGGTCCCCGCCCTGGCCAGACCCTTCGTCATCGTGCTCGCGGTCGCCATGCTGCATCTGCTGTTTTCCAGCAACACGGTAACCGGCTCGCTCATCATGCCAATTCTGCTGGCACTCGCGATCGATCTAGGGCTCGACCCGTGGGCGATCGCCGCCCCGGCCGCGTTTACGTCCACCCTCGCCTTCATCCTCGTCACCGAAAGCCCGACCAACGTCCTCCCCTACTCGGCCGGATATTTCTCAATCCGCGACATGGCCAAGGTCGGCATCTGGATGACGCTCGGTGCCGCCGTGTGCGTCACGGCGTCAATCACGGTCGTGGGATTGTTCACCGGCTAGATGGGACCGGCGCGCTAACGCGCCGCGGCGCTCGGCCCACGCTCGGGGTCGTAGAACGGACGATCGCCTTGAATCGTGACCCGATAGCCGTGCCGGGTCTGGGGGTAGTAGTCCCAAATGGCGTGATGCTGCGTGCATCGGTTGTCCCAAAACGCCACGGAGTTCCGATGCCAGCGGAAACGGCACTGGTACTCGGGCTGCGCGCAATGGCGCACCAGAAAACCGAGCAGGGCCTGGCTTTCGGACGGATTGAGCTCCTTGAATCCAACCGTGAATCCTTCGTTCACGTAGAGGGCCGATCGGCCGGTGACCGGATGTGTCCGCACCGCGGGATGCTCGGCCGCCGGATATTCCCCGTCTCGCAGGTTGTCCCCGCCGTAGCGGCCCACGTAGTATTGCCGGCCGTCATGGACGGCGGTGAGGTCGCTCACGAACCGCTGCATGCGATCCGACAGACCCTCGTAGGCGGCGTACATACTGGCGAACAGGGTGTCGCCGCCTGACGTCGGCACCTGCTCCACGCGGAGGATGCTCCCCAGGGGCGGCGTGGCGTCGCACGACACGTCAGAGTGCCACGTCTCACCCGCCACGAACTTCACGCTCGCGTCCCCATGCACGACCAGAATCTCGGGGTGGGCGCCGTCTTTGGGCGCAGCGGGATGAATGTGCAGATCCCCAAACTGTCGGCCCAGCGCTTTGTGTTGCTCGAACGACAGCTCCTGGTCGCGAAAGAACAGCACGAGGTGATTCATCAGGCCATCGTGGATCGCCTGGAACGCCTCCGAAGACAGTGGTGCGGCCAGGTCGACGCCGGAGACCTCGGCGCCAATCACGGGAGAAACAGGATCGAGTTGCATAATGAGTCGTCGTCAGTTGTTGCTCCTATTGTCGGCGGCTCTCGCCGCCGAGGCAAGTAGGCGGCGACCAGGGCCCTGTCCCCCCCTCACACCCACGGAAGATGTCGTTTCTGTTGTCGATGTCTCGTTCGTGCACAGCGCGACGAAATAGTCGTGCCAGCAAGAGACAGCCGACCGACGGCAGCGCCCGGCGTTGTCGCTTCAAAGCATTGAGATCACGCCGTTTACGCGCACGTCTCCCATCCACTCTAAACTGGCGAACTTCTTGCCACAGAGAGGGTGTGGAACTTCTGACGAGAACCATCGTCGCCGGCAACAGGGCAACGGGCGGTCCGGCGTGCGAGTGTGCCCGCGACGAGACAGCAGCTATACTGCGTCGAGCCGGCAACCGGCGTGGGAAACTCAGGACCAATGATTCACACTCGCTTCACGGATACCTTTGGTATCGAACATCCGATCGTGCAAGGCGGCATGCAGCACGTTGGCATCGCGGAACTCGTGTCCGCCGTGGCCAACGCAGGTGCCCTCGGCTTCCTCACCGCCTTGACCCAGCCTTCCCCGGAAGCGCTGACGGCGGAAATTGCCCGTACGCGGGAGCTGACCGACAAGCCCTTCGGCGTGAACTTGACGATTCTGCCGACGTTGAAGCCCGTGCCCTATCAGGAGTACGCGCAGGCCATCATCGAGTCCGGTATCAAGATTGTCGAGACCGCCGGCAACAACCCGCAGCCCTTTCTCCCCGCCTTCCAGGCCGCCGACATCAAGGTCATCCACAAGTGCACGTCGGTTCGCCACGCGGTCAAGGCGGAGTCGATCGGGTGTGACGCCATCAGCATCGACGGGTTCGAATGCGCCGGTCACCCCGGTGAGGACGACATCCCCGGGCTCATTCTTATTCCATGCGCGGCTGACAAGATCAGCATCCCGATGATTGCCTCGGGCGGGTTCGGCGACGCGCGTGGACTGGTGGCCGCGCTCGCGCTCGGCGCCGACGGGATGAATATGGGCACGCGGTTCATGGCGACGCGCGAAGCGCCGATTCACGACAACATCAAACAACAACTGGTCGACGCCACCGAGCGTGACACCGCCCTGATCTTCCGCACCCTGAAGAACACCGCGCGGGTGTTCAAGAACCAGGTCGCCAACGAGGTGCGTGCGATCGAGGCCGGAGGCGACGCGACGATCGACGACATCAAGCACCTGGTGGCCGGAGAACGCGGCCGCGCGGCCCTCCACGCGGGAGAGACCAACGGCGGGATCTGGTCGGCGGGGATGGTGGCGGGAATCATTCAGGACATCCCGACCTGTCAGGAACTGGTCACGCGGATCATGACCGAGGCGGAGACCCTGATCGACCGGCGGCTCAGCGGGATGCGGCTGGAGCCGGCCAACGCGTCGTAGCACCCGATACCGCGGTGTCGCGGCCCCCACCCGGACGACCCTGTTGGTGGACGACGCGACGACATCGCCGGGCCCTACCGCTGCGCGCCCGATGGGGCTACAATGTGGGGCTATATCGACTGCCCGTAAGCATGGAGTTCTGACAGATGAACCCAATCGTGTTGTTTCTGATCACCGCCATCGGCGCGTTTGCCTTGCACCTACTGATGATTTTCGTCGTCGTACCGAAGAAGAAGTAGCCCCCCACAGCATCCCGCCAGACGCGTATAATCGGTGTGCCTTTCCTTGAGGAGAACACTGATGATGCGCATCCGTCTATCCGCTACCCGGGCAGCACTACTCGCCGCCGCAAGCCTCTTCGTGCTCACGGCTGGGCTCGCCCATGCCCAGGATGTCAAAGCGACCGTTCAGATCGAAACCGATGGCCAGGCCCCGATAACGATGGACTTCTGGGCCGCCACTGACGGCATCCGCCTCGACATGTCCCAGCCACAGCAGATATCGATCGTCTTCACGTCTGGCGCGTCGCCGACTATGCGGATGATCCAGCATGCCAACAAGAGCTACATGGAAATGGGCGACCAACAGCTCCAGATGATGCGCCAAATGATGCAACGCATGCCCGCGTCAGCGGGCGGGGCCGACGAGCCGAAGATCGACGTCGCCAACCTGCGCTTCGAGCCGACCGGCCAGACGGAGACGATCGGTCCCTGGACGGCTGAGGGGGTACGGGTCAGCGGCCTCGAAGGCGGTGAGAGCACCGTCTGGACCTCCTCGGAGCTCGATACGGGTTTGTTTGAATTGTTCGGCCGGATGGGCGACGCGCTTGAGGCGATGCAGATGCCGATGATGGGCGGCGCGGGTCCCCAGGATCAGCTCAAGCGATATCGCGAGATACAGAACGCCGCCGGCGTACCAGACGGTGGGGTCGTGCGGATGAACATGAACGACCAGAACGGCGCGACCAACATCACACTGCAAGCTCTTGAGCAGGGTGCATTCAGCAACGCGCTCGCACCGCCAGCTGGATACGAGAAGATGCAGATGCTAGGCCTCCCTGAGTAACGCGGCACGCCTTTTCACGCCCGTTTGGACGAGCACTTAGAGGATCGAAATATGAAGTCAATATTGGTAAGACTGGCACAAGTGGCACAGACGGCCGCCGTCTCAGCGGCCCTCGTCGGGCTCCCTGGCGTGGCTACCGCCGCTGACTACCACCACATGCATATGACCGCCCCTGATGCCAAGGAAGCGGTCGCATGGTACGGGGAACACATGGGCTGCGAGGGCTTCGGCCGCGAGAACGCCTGCCAAATTGGTGACGTGCAGCTCATCTGGTTCGAGCGCCCCCCGACCGACGTCAGTGTCGGCTCTGGCGTCAACCACATCGGGTTCTCTTTTCCTGACCTCGAAGCGAAGATGACCGGCTGGCAGGCGGCCGGTCTGAACATCGAGAACCCTGATGCGCCCATTCGCGATGTGCCCGGCCTGTTCAAGCTGGCGTTCCTTACTGATCCGTGGGGGGCCCGGCTCGAGGTCGTCGAGGACGCCGAGTGGCCCGGCTTCCATCACATCCACCTCAGCTCGACCGATCCGGCCTCGGCGCTGACCTGGTACCAGAACATCTTTGGTGGCGAGCGCGACAAACTGAAGGGACGTATCGACGGTATCCGTTACGGAGGCGTCTGGCTTGTGGCGGCTGAACATCCCGACAGCGCGCCGGCTCCGAGCAAGGGGCGAGCCATAGACCACCTGAGCTGGGGGTTTGCGGACCTTGATGCCGCGGCGGTGGAAATCAAGGCAAAGGGTGTCCCGTTCGACATGGAGCCACGCCCCTACACGAACCCACTCGGGCAAGAGATGAAGATCTCGTTTATCTATGGACCGGATGACGTCTGGATCGAGGTTGTCCAGCCAGGCTAGGACACCATGGCCCGCTAGAGCCCGAGCAGCCGGTGAACACCCGCATCCCTGAAAGCCGCCCTCGTCGCGGAGGCTGCGCCCTCGGCCTCTGCGACGAGGGCGGCGAAACGGGGCGTGTCTCGCATGCGCGAAAGCCAGACCTCGCCCGCAATGGTCTGGGCGCAGAATCATCCACCCCGGACCGCCCGCTCAAGCGCCGACAGACAGCGGTCACTGTCGCCCACATAGGCCGCCATCAGCGACATGTAATACAGGTTCTCCGGGTCTCGCGTGCTGGCAACGAGCGCGTCAAATGGGTCGGCGCCTGGACATCCTTCTCGAGCACGGCGTGCATCGAAGACAGATTGGAGGCCGCCGCAAAAGGCGAACGTCCGGTCACCACCTCAAACAGCAAGGCGCCGGCCGCGAACAGGTCCGCGCGGCGGTCGACAACCGACCCATCAAGCTGCTCCGAAGCCATGTAGGCCGGGGCACCCACGACCTGGCCTTACATCGTCAGATTGGCGACCCTGGCCGTGGCGTCGTCCACCACCGACTGGGCCAGACCAAAATCGACCAGTCTGACCCCGTGCGTCGTGACGAAGACATCCGAGGGCTTGAGATCTCGGTGCACGATGCCGCTCGCATGCAGCGCCTCGAGCGCTGGGAGCAACAGCGCGAGCGCGTCGATAGAAGACTGGGCACCGTCCTGTTGGAGCATCTCGGACAGCGGCTCCCCTCGAGCAACTCCATGACGAGAAACACCTGATCGGCGTCTTCCGCAATCTCGTAGATCTAGCAGACGCCCGGGTGATTCACGACGGCCGCGGCCCGGGCCTCACGCCAGAACCGCTCCTGGGAGACCGCACCGACATCGCGGATGGTCTTGACCGCCACTTCGCGGTTCAGCTTCTCGTCGAGATCGGCGTAGACGATGCCCATCCCGCCCTCACCCAGCTTGCGGATGACCTCGTACGCGCCGACCGCTCTGGGAGTTCAGACCTGTGTCGCTCGTTGGCCGCCGCAATGTGGCGTGGTCATCATTCTGAGCCCGTCGCCGAAACCCGCACCGTGGCACGCACGACACGCTCGATGGTCAAGCCCTGGACGACGATAGAGAAAACGACCACACCGTAGGTGGCAGCCAGGATCTGGTCGCGAATCGAAGAAGGCGGGAGCGACAACGCCAAGGCGACGGAAATGCCGCCGCGCAGACCACCCCAGGTCAGCACAGGAATCGCCCCCGGCGTGAACTCGTGCCATCGTCCCAACGCCCGGATCGGCAGACTGACACTGACAAACCGCGCGACCAGCACGAGCGGGATGGCGACCAGCGCCATCGACACGATGGCCGAGGTGAACCTCAACGTGAATACTTCAAAACCGATGGCCAGAAACAACAGAGAGTTCAAGATCTCGTCGAGCAAGGACCAGAATTTCTCAACATGGTCACGGGTAGTGTCGCTCATTCCCAACCGCGTCCCATGGTTGCCGATGAACAACCCTGCAACCACCATCGCGATGGGGCCGGACACGTGCACCTGCAGAGCCAGCGCATAGGTGCCCATGACCAGCGCCAGTGTGATCAGTACCTCGAGGTTGTGCTCGTTGATCGCGCGCATGGCGCGGTAGGCCACGTAGCCGCCCGCCAGCCCCAGCCCCACACCGCCCACCGCCTCGGTGACAAACAACTGTGCGACACCACCGGGTGTCAGCGCGGCACCGTGCCCGTCGCTGCCGGCCGCGATGGCGACCAGAATGGTGAACAGCACGACACCGACGCCGTCGTTGAACAAGCTCTCACCCGAGATTTTGGCCTTCAAGCTGCTTGGCACGTCTGTCTGCTTCAGAATCGCCAGCACCGCAATCGGGTCGGTCGGGGAAATCAAGGCGCCGAAGACGAGGCAGTACGCGAACGGAATCTCAAGACCGGCCAGGCCGCTGAGCAGGTAGGTCGCCACCGCCACCAACCCGGTCGACAGGAGAATGCCGACGGTGGCCAGGGTCGCGATGGCGGACCAACGACTGACCAGTGCCTCAAGGTCGACATGCAGCGCTCCGGCAAACAGCAGAAAGCCGAGCATCCCCGTCATCAAGGTGTCGTGAAAATCGATGTCCGTGAGGGTGGCCCGTACCGCCTCGTCGAACCCCAGACTCGGGACGAGCGCGTCAAGCAGGAGCGCCGCGAACGACACGCCGAGGGCAATCACCACGAGGCCGATGGTGTGTGGCAGGCGGAACCACTTGTGGTTCACCCAGCCGAACACCGCCGCCAGAGTGACGACGAGCGCGATGAGATTGAACAGGGCGTTGAGGGACACAGCCGGAACCTACCGACGTTTTCGGGCGGTCTTCTTTGTTGTGCGCTTCGGATCAGGCGCCGGTATCGCGTTGGCCTTGGCGTCGTCCAGTTCACCCAGCGCGACGCTGCGTTGATGGGCAGCCATCACCGCCTTGGACAAGACAGTACGAAACCCGCCCTTGTCGAGTTGGTAGATCGCATCAGCCGTCGTCCCGCCCGGCGAGGTCACCATGTTGCGCATTTCGGCCGGGTGCACCGGCGACCGTTCCGCGAACATCGCGGCGCCGCGAACCGTCTGGACGACCATGTCTTTCGCGTCGTTACGCGACCACCCCAGATGCACCGCCGCGTCGATCAACGCCTCCATCAGCATGAAGACATACGCGGGTCCGCTTCCGCTGACCGCGGTCGCCTTGTCGAGAAAACTCTCGTCGCGCACATACAGCTGCTTCCCGAGCGCGCCTAGGACAACGCGGGCCTGCTCGCGCTGCGTCTCTGACACCGTGTCGGTGGCAGTCCACACCGTCATCCCCTCTCCGATCTGCGCGGGCGTATTGGGCATGGTCCGGACGATCGCTTTGTGGCCCAGACTTTTCGCCATCGACGTAATGCGGGCACCCGCGACAATCGACACCACCAGCGTGGAGGGTCGCAGCACACCGGTGAGGTCCGCGCACACGGCAGACAACACCTGCGGCTTGACCGCCAAGACGACGATGCGAGCCCGTCGCGCCGCGGCCCGGTTGTCCTGGGTCGTGTGCACGCCGAACGAGGTCGCGAAATGGTTCAGACGCCCCTCATGAAGATCTGAGGCCGTAATCGCACCGGGCTCCACCAGTTCGTGCCGCAGCAGACCGCCGACCATCGCCTCACCCATCGCCCCCGCGCCAATGAATGCAATCGGCACGTCACGTAAAATCGTCGACCGTATCAAGAACCGCTCCTTTCGACCATATCAATGGTCTATGTTACCTGCCGAGCCTATCCGGTATCCTTCGACCATCGGTCCCCTGGCGTTCTTCGTGCCACTATCGTGGTCGACACGGCGCCGGAATGACGGCACCCAGAGTGGGGGCACCCTGCATGGATCCACTCACCCACACCTTCGTCGGGGCCAGCCTGGCCCAGACCCGTTTCGGGCGCGTCCGGCAAGGCACGGCCACGCTGGTCATTGGTACCAATCTACCGGACATCGACGCCGCCACCTACTTCCTGGACAGCCAATTGTCACTAGGATTCAGGCGCGGATGGACGCACGGGATCCTCGCGCTGGCGCTGATGCCGGCGCTGCTCGGCTGGGTCATGCACCTGGTCGATCTGTTTCGTTGCCGACGCGACACGGCCGCCACGCCGGTGTCTCAGGGACGACTGATGGCCCTCGCGTATGTGTCGGTCCTGACGCATCCTGCACTGGACTGGCTGAATACCTACGGGGTGCGGCTCCTGATGCCGTTCGACGGCCGGTGGTTCTACGGCGATAGTCTGTTCATCATCGATCCGTGGGTCTGGCTGCTACTTGGCACGGTGACGGTGCTCGCGCACAGCGGGTCACCAGCACGCATCGCCGGCTGGATCGCACTGGGCGCCCTGACCACCGTCCTCATCACCGGATTCCCCGGCATACCGCTGGCGATACGGGTGCTGTGGTCTCTGGCCCTGGCGGGCATCGCGGGGGTCCGCATCTGGGGCGGCGCTCAGCAGACGTTGCCCCGCGTCGCCACCCTCTGCCTGCTGCTAGGCGGACTTTATGTCGCCGGCATGATTGGCGGGTCGCGGGTCGCACGTCACCAGGTCGCGGCGTGGGCCCACGCGCGCGGATTAGAACCCCGCCGGATCATGGTGGGCCCCGTACCGGCAGACCCGTGGCGCCGCGACGTGCTTATTGTTGATGACCTCCACTATCATCGTGTCCGCTTGGACTGGCTGGCGCCGGACCCGATTACGCCCGTGGGCCTGCAGGCCCCGATCGGTGACGGCCATCCGGCCGCGGCGGCGGCATTGGCCGCGCCCGAGCTGTCTGGCTTCGCGACCTGGACGCGGTTCCCACGTTTCCAGGTGGACTCGCACGCCGACGGGTACCGTGTGTCGGTCTCCGACATGCGCGGACTCGGCGGCGCCGTGATCGCACTGGATCGGGAGTTGCGGCCGATTGCACCTTGATCCACTGCACGGCGACCCAATACACCGTGGCCCCGAGGGCCTGCGAGAACAACCAGCTCGGCCGTCACAGTGATCGAGCTACGGACACCCGACCACCGCGCCCTGCCAGAAGAGGAACCTCGCTATGACACGACTTCTTTTCGCCGCAACACTCGGGGCGGTGCTCAGCGTCGCCCCGGCCTGGGCCCAGGTCACTGCTGACACCATCTACGACGCGGTGGAGCACCACTACGTCGACAACGAGGGCGTGGGCATCCACTACGTGACGCATGGCGAAGGTCCCGTGCTGCTGTTCATCCACGGATTTCCGAACCAGTGGTACGACTGGCGCCACCAGATGGCGGCCCTATCGGACGAATACCAGGTGGTGGCGATCTCGCTCCGCGGATACAACCGGAGCGACCGTCCGGTTGGCGTGGAGCAGTACGCGGTCGAGCATCTGACCGCCGACGTCGCCGCCGTGATCGGTGACCTCGGGCATGACCGGGCGACCATCGTCGGTCACGACTGGGGCGGCATTGTCGGGTGGTCGTTCGCAGAGCGCTATCCGCAGATGACCGAACGACTTGTCATTTTCAATCGGCCCCATCCGCGATCGCGGAAACGTGAAATGGCCCTCAACAACGAGCAGAAGCGACGCAGTGCCTACATCGCCCGCTTCACCACGAACCCGGGGGATCTCGGCGGCATGGACGCGGAACGACGGGCTCAGAGGTGGGAAGGCACCGTCTGGTATGAGCGCTATGTGGAGGCCTACCGACGGTCAGACTACGAAGCGATGCTGAACTACTACCGCTCGTATTACCCCGCCCCGCCCTGGATGGTCGACGACTCTGCCATCGTCCCACTCGACGTCGCGGTGCTGGAATTCCACGGGCTTGAGGACGGTGCCTACGTCAACGAATCACTCAACGACACCTGGGAGTCGATGGGCCGAGACTTCACCCTGATGACCCTCCCCGGTATCGGCCACAATTCGCAAAACACCGGAGACGTGCCGTTCGTGACCAACATGCTTCGGTCCTGGCTTGCGCTGCAGCAGGCGCGGCCGTAGCGACTGACGCGTGGAGCGCGCGGCCACGTTAGGGCGTGGGACAGGGTCAGCCAGTGGCGTCGGTGCTGCTGCCTGGGATCTCCGGGGCGTAGGACCCGAAGCTCCATAGGTGTCCCTCCAGGTCACGCGCCACGTACTCTTTCGACCCGTAGGGCGTTTCTTCCATCGGAGTGACGATCTCGGCCCCACCGGCAACGGCGTGCTCGTGATGCGCAACCACGTCATCGACGTGCACGTAGATACCCTGTGTCGAACCACCGGCCTCGGCAGGTGTCTTCATTTTCATCTCGTCAGGCTCCGCCGTACCGATCATCACCACGCCACCTCCGTAACTGAGCTGGGCGTGCGCGATGCTGCCTTTCGGTCCCGGCACGATCATCTGTTTCTTGAAGCCGAACACGGTGGCGAGCCACTCGAACGCGGCGGGCGCGTCCTCGTACCGCAGGAAGGGAAAAATACGCGTCGCTGTGTTGCTCATGTCTCCTGATACTGTCCGTATCTCACGAAAAAGTCACGCACCCAGCGAATGTCTCGACATCCATATCTTCACCTCGACGTTTTTACCCGACGCGCGCTAGCCGGCAATCAGCTGGCGGTCTTTCTCCACGCAGACGACCTGAGCCCAGAGGTGATGCAACGGATTGCCCTGGAGATGGCCTTTCCTGAGACCACCTTCATTCTTGTCCCGCAACGCGCAGACACGGATGTGAAGATGCGTATCTTCACCCCACGCCGCGAACTGCGGCTGGCCGGACACCCGACCATTGGGAGCACGTTCGCTCTGGCCCGTGAGGGCGTGATCGGTCCAGACCGCGATGAGGTCGTATTCGAGCTTGGCGTCGGTCCTACGTCGGTCTCGCTCGAGTGGGCGGGCGACGAGCTGACGTTCGCCTGGATGCGCCAACCGCGGCCGGAGTTTGGTCCGGTCGTCGACGCCGCGGTCGAGATCGGGGCCGCGCTGCGACTCGACCCCGCGGTGCTTCACGCCGACCTCCCGGTGCAGGTGGTGTCATGCGGGCTTCCGGTGCTGCTCGTGCCGCTCGCAACCCGGGCGGCGGTCGATGCTATCCAGTTTGAGCTAGGCCCCGTTCGCGGTGTCTTCACCCATTACGGGCTCGACCTGCTGCCGGTCTTCGCGTTCTCACTCGAGCGTGGACCAGACGACGCCACGGCCTACAGCCGGATGTTCGCCCCGGCGTTCGGGATCCCGGAAGACCCCGCTACTGGCGGCGCGTCAGGGCCATTGGGGTCGTATCTGCTCCATCACGGTGCGGTGTCACCGAAGGCGGCGGGCCAGATGGTCAGCCTGCAGGGTGTCGCGATGGGTCGGCCGAGCCGGGTGCACATCTCGGTGGGCTCAGACCGCGGCGCGGTGACTTCCGTGCGGGTGGGCGGAGCAGCGGTGGTGGTCGCCGAGGGCGCGTTGCTGCTGTAAGCAGAAGGGACGCTCCTTCTATCCCTCCGATGTCGGCCTCGACGGCTGCATCCAGAGCCTCCCAGCCGGGGGGGGCGGTGCCCTACTCCGGCGGCGCGAAGGCCACGAGTTCCTGATTGCTGCCCGAGCCGGTCGCAATGAGCACGAACTGTCGACCGGTGCTGGTCTGGTAGGTCATCGGGGTCGCGGTGGACCGCTCTGTTAACGCTCCCGACCAGACCTCGCGTCCGGTCCGCTTGTCAAAGGCATACAGGACGTCTTCGCCACCCCCGGCGAACACCAGCCCACCTTTCGTCACAATCGCGCCGGGCGCCCCTGGCGTCCCGATCCGCTCAGGCAGGTCGACCGCCTCAAGGCCCGCGTGCGTCCGGAGCCGCTCGCTCCCGCGCCCGAAGGGCACGCGCCAGGCGATGGTCCCAGCGTTGAGGTCGATGGCCACGAGAAACGCGTAGGGCGGTTTGTTCAACGGCAGACTACCCTCGAATGTCGGTCGGCCGCCACGCGCCGTGTCGTAGGCCACATAGTCAGGATCGTTGGTGTCGGCAAATGGGTTCGTGGTCGTCGACGGGTCGAACTTCGCGAGCGTCATGACTGCCGCCACGTTCGAGGTCTTCACGTAGAGGAACCCGGTGTCCGCGTCGTAGGCGCCGCCACCCCAGTTGACCGCGCCACCGCCGCCGGGGCGCACGAGCGACCCCTCCAGACTGGGGGGCGTGTAGAGCGGACCGATGCGAAATTGCCCCATCGCGTCGCGCGCGGCGGCCTGGAGCTCGGGAGTCAAGTCGAACGCGTCGTCGAGCGCCATACCGGTGGTCGGCAAAACCGCCGGCGGCCGGGTCGGAAACGGCTGAGTCGGTGACGCGATCTCGCCCGGCACGTCACTTGGCGGCACCGCTCGTTCCTCGATGGGCCAGACCGGTTCACCCGTCACCCGATCGAAGACGAAGGTCAGGCCCTGCTTGGTAAGCTGCGCCACCGCGTCGATCGATCGTCCATCGACGGTAATCGGCATCAGCATCGGCTGGGTCGGCAGGTCGTAGTCCCACAGCCCGTGGTGCACGATCTGAAAGTGCCAGGCTCGTTCCCCGGTATTGGCGTCGAGGGCCACCAGACTTTCCGCAAACAGGTTGTCGCCCAGGCGCTGCCCACCGTAGTAGCTGTTGGTCGGATTGCCCACCGGCAGGAACACCAACTCGTTGGCTTCGTCGACCGTCATACCGGCCCAGACGTTCGTGGCGCCGGTGTATCGCCAGGCCTCGTTCTCCCAGGTCTGGCTCCCGAACTCGCCTTCCTGGGGAACGGTGTGGAAGCTCCAGACCAGCGCGCCGGTCCGCGCGTCGTAGGCGCGGACATCGCCGGGCGGTGTCCGACGGTAGATCACGCGGTCACCGACGGCGCTGCCGACGATGACCAGATCCTTGTAGACCACCGGTGCCGCATTGAACTCGAAGTGGCTGCGATCGATGGGCCAAATCAAATCCCGGCTCAGGTCGACGACCCCCTCGTCGCCAAATGAATCCACCACCGCCCCGGTGGTGGCGTCGAGCGAGAACAACCGGAAGCGGCTGGCCAAAAAAATTCGCAGATCGTCACCATCGCGCCACGTGGTGACCCCGCGGTGCCGAAATCCGCCGCCCAGCGTCGGCATGCCATCTTCGTAGGCGCGTGGGTCGAAGACCCACCGGACGTCGCCGGTGCGGGGGTCCAGCGCCGCCAGGCGGTTGTAGTTGGTGCTGACGAACACGGTGTCGTCGATCATGATCGGCGTACTCGTGAAGCTACCGGGTACCGTCCCGAATTCCTCTCTGGCTCGCTCCTCGGGGCGCCAGGTCCAGGCCACCTGCAACTGGTCGACGTTGGCGGGCGTCACCGCGTCGGACGCCGACGACCGGGTGTTCGCCTGGTCTGCACCAACATATGGCCACTCGACCAGGCCGGCGCGCCGCTGCCCCATCACGCCGGACGCGGTGGCACCGGTGACCAGCATCACCCCCACGACAGTGATCGCGCGTGTACCAAGGATCCGACGGTGGGTCGAGCGCGTCGCAATAGTCATGGGCTGGGTCAGGGTCTAGGCCTGCGCCTGTTCAAAGTATTGGGCGAACCGCACAACACCAGCGAAGGCGCCGAGTGCGGTCATCACTGCGACAAGAAGGAATCGACAGAGTATAGCGGGAAGCACCATGCGCGGCGTCGGGAACGCGCGGGCGGTTAGGTCTTGGGTGACTTACGGGCGACGAACATGACGGCGCCACAGGCCACCGCCACGAGCCCACCCACGAAACTGGCGTAGGCGATCACGGCGCCTGGCCTGAATCCGGTCCAGCGTAGTACCTGGGACACCACGATGGACGCGGTGATGGCCACGTTCAGCGCGCCCAGGATGTCAGTCGTGCGCATGGTGTCGCTACGGTCGTATCGGGGAACCCCATCTTAAACGGACACCACGGTTGGAGCCAATGCCCAGCACGTGGGCTAGACCGTGCCCTTCGACCGGAGAAAGTCAACGACCTCGTCCGACTTCCCCGCCACGACGACACCGGAAGAAAGTGCGCGTGCGCGTCCTCGCGATGCACCAGCAGATCGGTCACGCAATGCAGGGCCATACTGGCGCAGAAGGCAAGCCACGCCGTTGACCGCAGTCGCCAGGCGATCAGGGCGGCCACGCCAATGAGTGGAAACGAGTTAAAGAGGTCCACCACGAACTGCCAGTCTCGGTCGAAGTAGCGGGGTTCCCAAATCACCCGCTCGTAGACGTAGAGGCAGACCATGGACAGGTCTGGTGCCACGGCGCCGGCGGTGATCGCGAGCCAGTGCGCACGCCACCGACCGCGGTCCAGCGCCAGCGCGCTGAACACGACGTGCGTCGGAGTGTTCATCGACCCAGCGTGGGTTCGGTCCCCTCCCACATTCTGGACACATTGGCCCGGTGGGTGAACACGATGAAACCGGCAAGCAGGGTGGTCGCAACCAGGGTCTCGCCAGACGTCTGATGCCCGAAGCCGAAGCGGCCCACCAGCAGCGCGACGGGCATCGCGACCGACGCCCCCACCGAGGCCAGGGACACAAACCGAGTGGCCACGACGATGGCCGTGAACACCGCCACGCAGATGAACACGGTGCCCGGATACAGCGCCAGGCCCATACCGGCCGCGGTCGCCACGCCTTTGCCGCCACGAAATCGAGCAAAGAGAGGAAAGCAGTGGCCGATGACCGCCGCGGCGCCCGCTACCAGCGGCAGGCTCTCTGCGAACGAGGTCAGCTCGACGAGGTGGAGTGTCGCCGCCAACAGCGTCGGTACGAAGCCCTTGGCGACGTCAACTGCCAACACGAGCAGGGCCGGCTTCCACCCGAGGGTGCGGAGCATGTTCGCGGCTCCCGCGTTCCCACTCCCTAGCTTGCGGATGTCGGCCCGGTAGACCAGCCGGCCAACCACGACGGCGGTGGAGAACGCCCCCACCAGGTAGCCGAACAACGCCACGAGCAGCAGGTTGCCGACTACGATGCCGACCTCCCGACCCTGGGACGCCAGGCGACCAGCATGGCGACCGCGGTCAATAGGAGACACAGATACGCCGGCAGATCGCCGACCTGCGTGTAGAACGTCAGTTCTGTGAGCAACCGCACGTTCTCTGTCACGACGGTCGTTTCGAACAGTGCACTCTGTCTCACCACACGACCATAGGGATCCACGACGCCGCTAATCCCGGTATTGGCCGCCCGCACCAAGTAGCGGCCATGCTCGATAGCGCGCATGGTCGCCTGCTGAAAGTGCTGGTGCGGCGCGGCTGAACGCTCATACCACGCGTCGTTCGTGATCGCGGTCAGCAATTCACTGCCGTTACGGACGAACTCACGGATGAGTCCTGGGTAGATCACTTCGTAGCAGATCGCCGCGCTGACCTGATGTGACCCGACCGGAATCGTACTGGCTCGCAGGCCCGGTGAAAACGGCCCCACCGCCTCTACCAGCGGCCCGACGAAAGACAGCAACGACCTGAATGGGACGTATTCGCCGAACGGGACCAAGTGCATCTTGTGATACACCGCCACCGTCTCGCCGTCCGGAGTGAGGGCAAACGCCGCGTTGAAGAGCTGCACCTGCACCTCTGGGTCCACCCTCATCTGGGTGCTCCCAAAGATCAGGTGGACGCCCGTGTCACGCGCCAGCTGCCGAATCTTCTCACCGGACGGGTGTCCCTCGAAGCTGAATGGGGTCGACGACTCTGGCCACACCACCAGTTCGGCGCCATCGGCGGCGCCCTGACGACTGAGGTCCAGATACCGGTCCAGGATCTGCGTTTCCCGGTCACCGTCCCACTTCTGGTCCTGTGGGATGTTGCCCTGGACGAGCGCGACCCGGAGCGGCTCTCCCTGACTCACCAGCCGGTTGTCAGACAGTCTCGCTTGCCCGAACCCGACAACCGCCGCCAACAGCACGCCGACGGTGACCAGCACGCGCCAGCGATACCGGGACGGACCGACCAACGCCACCGCGAGCGCGCTGTTGACAAAGATCACCAGCAGCGTGATTCCGTGCACGCCGACCAGGCTCGCCAGTTGCGCCACCGGCAAGACGCTGGTTTGACTGTAACCAATGAGTTCCCACGGAAATCCGCCAAGGATCCACAATCGACCAAGTTCGGTTGTGAGCCACAGTGGTGCCGCCCCCAACAGGCCGAGCGATCCGAACCGCCGGCAGAGCACCACCACCATGACCGCGAACGCGGCGGGAAACAGTGCCAGATACGCCACGAGCATGCCGTTGAGCAGGACGCCCACCGGAAGCGGGATGCCGCCGAACCCCACCATGACCTGCGTCAGCCACGGCAACGTGCCTGCGAAGTACAGGGCACCCGTGGTCAGCCCAAGCCCAAACGCTCGCCGGACTGACGGTCGATCGTGGAGTGCAACCAGGAGTGGAATGCACGCCACCCAGGCGGACGCGGGGTGTCCGAACGTCGGGAAACTGAGCGCGAGCAGCCCGCCTGAAAGCCCCGCTGCGGCAAATGCCCGCCCTGCGTGCACGTCGACATCATAGTATGCGACCGGGCGTGGGCGAAGACGCGGGCGCAGCCGTGTGGTCGCCCACGCCGCATTCCGCGAGGGCGGCTCTATAATGCCAGGTGCTTCGTGTCGAAGTGCCGTAGTCGGTACACCCGTCCCCCAACCCCCCTGAGCAACGAGCGGAGGAGCCCACTGTGCGGTATGGCCTGTTGATCGTCGCGCTCTGCGTCATGCTGGGACTCGGCGGCATGACCCCGCGCGCCGCGGGCGACGACGGCGTCATCATCTTGGACACTGGAACAGTCCGTGGAACGAATGTCGACGAGGCCGGGAACCTCTGGGCGTTCAAAGGGATACCGTTTGCGTCGCCCCCGGTCGGCGACAAGCGCTGGCAGCCCCCCGCGCCACTGCCGGCATGGGGTGGCGAGCGAGCGGCGGACGAATTCGAACCGCGGTGCCTGCAGAGCGGCCGACCCAGTCTGGGCGGCGGCATCCCCCCGCTCAGCGAAGATTGCCTGTATCTGAACGTCTGGACTGCGGCCGAGCCGGAGGAGCGACGCCCGGTCATGGTGTGGATCCACGGGGGCGGGCTGACCGGGGGCGCCGGTTCCAGGTCGCACTATGACGGCACCGCGCTGGCCCGGCGCGGCGTGGTGCTGGTCACGGTCAACTACCGGCTCGGGCCATTCGGCTACCTCGCCCACCCACTCCTGACCGCCGAGGCCGCGCAGGCGGCGTCTGGCAACTACGGGGTGCTTGACCAGATCGCCGCGCTCGACTGGGTGCAACGCAATATCGCCAGGTTCGGGGGCGACCCTGACCAGGTCACCATTTTTGGCGAGTCGGCCGGGTCGTGGAGCGTCCAGACGCTGCTCGCCACCCCGCTGGCACAGGGGCTGTTTCATCGCGCCATCGGTCAGAGCGGCGGGGTACTGGGCTCGTACGGGTCGACCCCGCAGCTGGCCACCGCAGAGGCGGAGGGCGAGCGGTTTGCCACGACCTTGATCGGTGCCGCTAGCGACGTGACGCTGCCCGCCATGCGCGCCGCCTCGGCCGTCGACGTCATGGCGACGGCCGCCTCGGCCGAGGGCCGGATTCGTAGTCGGCCAGTCGTGGATGGCTGGGTGTTGCCGGATACGGCTCGCGCCATCTTCACCGCGGGACAACAACACGCAGTGCCGGTCATGCTCGGGTGGAACGCCGACGAGGGCTCGCTCGCCGCCGGCCGCGCACCGGAGGATGTGGCAGCCTACGGCGCCTGGGCGCGTGAGACGTTCGGTGACGATGCGCCAGCGTTTCTCGAACTGTACGCGGCCGATACCCCGGCGGCCGTCCGCGAGGCGTTCCTGCAAGCCTACGGCGACCAGAACTTCGGCTGGGAAATGCGCGAATGGGCGCGACTCACGGTGAAGGTGGATCAGCCGGCATTCCTATATCACTTCAGTCGAGTGCCGCCGGGAAGCCAGACCGGCGTCTACCATGGGGCCGAGATCAGATATGTGTTCGGCAATCTGTATGCGCCAGGCGCGCCGCACGACTACAGCCTGCTGGACGGGTGGGTCTCAGACCTGATGGCGTCGTTCTGGGTCGCGTTCGCCACCACGGGGAGCCCCAATACCCCGGACACCCCGCCATGGCTGGCCTACACGCCGCTGCGCGACGAACTGCTCGATTTCGGCGATACCGGCGTGCATCGCCTCGGCTTTCGCAAAGCGAAGTTGGATTTTTTTGACCGGTACTACGCCGAACCGATGGATGCGCACCCCGACGGCGAGGGGGCCGGCGACGAAACAGGCGTGCCGCAACCATGACGATGCAGTAGCCCCCAGCCTCCCTTTGACCGACGTCGCCGCGCCTTTCGGACTTACGCGTATCAATACCGAAACAGGTAGGACACCTTGGTAAAGAACGCTCGATTGGTCCGCTCCAGCCCCGTCGTCGGAAAGAACCCCTCGTTAAAGTCGTCGATCAGATTGCCCTGCTGATAGCGATCGTCGTAGCCAATAAAGAACACGGTCCCCGAGTTCACCCGGTATGTGGCGAGGACGTTGTTGCCGAGCGTCCCGCTAAGCGTGTTGTGCTCGAGGATGTGGCGAAGCAGGAGGCGGTCGGTGAACTGGTAGGTGGCACGCCAGCGATAAATCTTCACGTCGAAGATCTCCGCGTCGTCTGCGGCCGGGTTGACGAACCGGCCGCGCCACCAGTGTTCTGGCAGCGCGGCCTCACTCCGAATGATTAATGCGTGTCGTGTCGCGCGCGAGGCACTACCGAGAGGATTCCGCTGCCCGCTCGTTCGCGCGGGCTCCGCTCAGGATGTTGGTCATCCCGTAGTTCCCCTCGTGGCAGGCGTATTCCACCAGCTCGTACTGCTCATCGTCCTTGTCAAACCGGAACATCCCGGTCCAGGGTCGAGTCCAGATCGTGGGATCGTCCATCGTGAACTGATACTCAAGCACCGTGTCGCTCGTGCGGGTGAATCGCTCAGTCAACGTCAGGTTCTCGCTCGATCCACGATACGGCGCACGGCCATTGAAATGCGTGGTCTCGACCACCAGCGTGTCGCCCTCCCAGTGACCCAGTGGGTCTCCGAGCCAGCTGGTCACGTTGGGACCGACCGCCGGACGCCCCTCGGTCGCGATGACCCGAGTCTCGTGGATCATCTCATTCTGAATCGCGACGTAGCCTGGCCCCTGCACGATCTGAACGCCATTGTTGTAGATACCCGGCATATAGATGCCCGGCGCGCCCCGCGTGATGCATCGGACAAACAGACTGAGCTCTTCCGGACCCGCTGCCAGCATGCCCACGCCGGAGGTGTTCACCCGCCCGCGAGCCTCCCGCGCGGCCAGCGCCTCGTCGGTCATCGGAGGAATACGGCCGTCGGGCGGGTCAATCACCATCGCCACCTGAGTGGACGGCGCGGTCTTGACATAGCCCAGCGTGGTGTCGCGCCACTCACGCTCGTAGCCCCAGATGCTGCCAAGGGTGCCGCGTTCGCGCCGTGCCGCCGCTTCGTCAGCGGTCAGGGCACCAATGTCATTCGCATCCATCGGACGCTCAAGCGGAATGCCGTGCGCAGAGTTGCTCGTCCAGACGGCTTGCAGGTCGGGCTCACCCCACGGTGTGCGGGGCACGGTGAACGGCGCGAAGTCGGCTGCGACCTCGTCGACGAGGTCCGCCTCAACACCGGCCCAGCCGGTCTCCACGAGAGCCAGCTTCACGTTGTCCGGTCCAATCAGAAACGCGCGCTTGGCCGACGTGCGTGCGTTCGCGGGAACGGCGGGCTCGTCGGTAAACGCGACGCCACCTCGGACTAGGTCGGCAGCCTCGGCGTCAAGGTCGGCCACCACGAACCCGATGTGATCAATGGCGCGCCCATCGGTGGTCGCGGGGATGCCCTCGCCATGCTCGGCCACCAGCAACCACACATCGCCAAAACGCAGTCCGTCGATCTGGCCCTTCAGGCTGGCCGGCTCGCCGCCGAAGTGGTCGCGGTAGAACGCCAGGGTCTCGGCCGGATTAGCGGCACTCAGATGCACGTGGTGGAATCCCAGCGTTTCCGCGTCTTCCACCATCTCGATGCGGGTACCCCACGGGTCGAAGACGAAGCCCATCTTGAACAGGCCGGGCACGTCACGCAGCGTGGCCCCATCTGGAAAACGCTGCATCCTGACCCCGGAGCCGCGCACGCCGACCGCCTCGAGTTCGGCCATCTTGGCCGTGAGGTCCGCATACGAGAACCCGATGTGATTCACACCCGTGCCTTGGGTGCTGCCCATCGTAGGTTGCACCACGAAGATCAGCTCGACACCGTCGCAGTCAGCCGCATCGGGGCGGTCCGCCACCGGTTGGCAGTCGAGGTGCTCTTCGTACCACCCGACCGCCTCAGACGGTGCGGACGCAGTGATGTGGACATGGTGATAATCGGCGGCGCCGGCGAGCGCAGGGGCGAACACGGTCAGAGCCGCGGTGCCGATGATCGCGAAAGAGATTCGGGGGCGATTCATGAGGAGCTACCTCCTGGTTGTAGCGTGGGTAGGACGTCGTGCTGACTATTACGAACTATGTGTCACACATGGTCGAACGACCAGCGCGCGGCCATTCGCCAAGGGTATTGAATTGCGAGTGCCTATAACAGTAGATCGTTCTCCACCACTGACGCACTGGAATTCGACTGCGCATGGCGGTCAAACGGCCGCTGAAACGGCACGAGGCCGCCCCACCGGGAGCGGCCTCGCGTACAACATTCGCCCCACCAGAACGGATCCGGCGGTGACGTTGAGCTATTCCGGCTCAGTGACGTCGCTGCCGTCAAGCGGCGCGCCGGTGCCAGAGGAACCCGCGAACAGCCGGCGCCCATCCGGGAAGGTCACATCGCGACCGTTCGCCCGAAACGCGCCGTCAATCGCCTGATAGCCCTCGACCAGCACCTCGGTGCCAGGGATGACCGACTCACGGTCCCAACCGCGGCGCACCAGCGCTCCAGGAGGTCCAGCCTCGATCATCCAGTTCTGCACTTCGCCGTCGGCCTCAACCTCGAGGTGCATCCAGGCGTGGGGATTGATCCACTCCATCTTCGTGATCTTGCCGGTCAGTCGGACCGGTTTATTCGCGTCGAACTCTGCTGCAAACGCGTGATGCGCCTGCACCGCGGCCCCCGCCAACAGCAGACCAACGCCGAGACTCGCCACCATGATGCCTGTTGATTTTCGCATTGCCGTTACCTCACTTTTCCCCTACTTAGCCGGGGCTACACCCCGAAACCCGCCGCGGCCGCTCGTTGGGCCCTAGCGCGCTGCGTCAGCCTCTTTTGCACGCGAACCGCTGAGGATGTTGGTCATTCCGTAGTTGCCTTCATGGCACGCATACTCCACCAACTCGTACTGCGATTCGTCCCGAACGTATGTGAACATGCCGGTCCACGGTCTCGTGAAAACTTTCGGATCGTCGATGGTGAACTGATACTCCAGCGTATCCGGCCCCGTGCGGGTGTACCGCTCGGTCATGGTCAGCGCATCGCTCGACCCCTGATAGGGCGCCCGCCCGTTGAAGTTGCGGATCTCGACGACCAGCGAATCGCCGTCCCAGTGACCGCTGGCGTCTCCGCGCCACGAGGCAATGTCCGACCCGACAAACGGGCTCTCATCGGTGGGAATGACCCGCGTCTCGTGCAGCATCTCCACCTGCATGGCGACGTGATTCGGTCCTTGGACGACCTGGAATCCGTTGTTGTAGACCCCCGGCGTCTGCACCAGGCTGCGCGTGATGCAGCGCACCCAGGAACTGAGATGCTCTGGCCCCTCTGGCAGCGGTCTCCGAGCGGCACGCGCCTCAGCCATCAGACGCTCGCCCTCCGCGGTCCTGGGCGGAATGCGACCGTCGGGCGGGTCGATGACCATGGCCACCTGACGGGACGGTGCGGACTTCACGTAGCCCAGCGTCGTGTCGCGCCACTCGGCCTCGTAGCCCCAAATGCTGCCCAGGGTGCCGCGCTCACGGCGTGCCGCCGCCTGCTCGGGCGTCAGCACCGCCGCATCGCCCACATCATCGGGACGCTGCAACGGGATACCGTGGGAGGCATCACCCGTCCAGACCCCTTGAAAGTCCGGCGTGCCCCACGGAGTACGCGGCACGGTGTAGTCCCGCAGTTCCGTGGTGATGTCGGTGATTTCGTCCATCTTGCTGACGACGCCGGCAAAACCGGCCTCTACCACCGCCAGGCTGACATGGTCAGGCCCATCCACAATGGCGCGTTTGGCCGACGTCCGACCACCGTCCGGCACCCCGGGTTGCTCCAGGAACTGGACGTTCGCCCGCTCCAACTCACCCGCGACCGGGTCCAGGCTAGCCACCGCGAACGCGATGTGGTCGATGGCCCGTCCAGCCGTCGCAGCGGGGGCCCCTCCCTCGTGCTGCATGGCCAGCAGCCAGATATCGCCCATGCGCAGACCGTCGAGCTGCCCACGCAACTGAGCCGCCTCGCCACCGAACCGCTCCTGATACCACTCCAGGGTCGCGGCCGGGTCGGCGCTGCTCAGATGGATGTGGTGGAAGCCGAGCGTGTCGCTGTCCTCGACCAATTCGATGCGGGTACCCCACGGGTCGAAGATGAACCCGTATTTGAACAGGCCCGGCGCGTCGCGTAGCGTCGAGCCGTCCTCAAACCGCTGGAGCCGGACACCGGAGCCGCCGACCCCAACGGACGCCAGATCGTCCATCTTGGCGGTCAGGTCGGCGTAGGAGAACGAAATGTGGTCGATGCCGGTGCGCTGGCTGCTCCCGAGCGTGGCGCGAGACTCGAAGACGACCTCGGTGCCGAAACAGTCGACGCCATCGTCCCGATCCGTCAGGGGCTGGCAGTCCAGGTACTCCGTGTACCACTTCGTCGCCTCAGTCGCGTTGGACGTGGTCAGGTGCACATGGTGGTAGTCGGCCTCAGCCGCGAGCGCGGCCGCAGGCAGCACCAAAGCAGACACCAATGCCGCGGCGAACGTACGAACAATCCGTTTGCGATTCATGATGCAGTCCTGTTAGCGAGTGGGCTCTTTGCGCAGATGCCCGTACAACAAATCTTCGGAGAACTCGACGCACTTGAACTCCAGCACGCGGACGTTCTCGTCGAGGCGCCGATAGAGCGGCAGCCGAATCGTCCAGGGCTCCGTGAAGGTGTTCGGGTCTTCGAGCGTGGCCTCATACATGATGGCGTTCGGGCCCATCGGCGTATACCGCTCTTGGACCTTCAACGCGTAGCTGGCGTGGTTGCCAGCCCGGTCGAACCAGGACTCGCCGTTGAATCCCTCCGCATCCACGACCAGCGTGTCACCGTCCCACTCGCCGTGCGACCGTCCCATCCAGCTGTCAATCGGCGCCCGCTCGGGATTCGCCTTGTCCATGTGGACCGTCCGGTTCGCGTCGGCGAAACCGTAGACCATCATGATCTTCTGATCGCCCTGGATGATCCGAAACGGATGCGGCATATAGGTCGCGCGCGGCACACCCGGCATAAAGCACTTGACCTCCGGGTCGTCGGTCCACCGGTTCTCGAAGTTCTGCTGTTTTTGCGCCAGCGCGTCCGGAGTGTAGGGAATGGTGTTGCCGACCACCACGCCCTGCCCCGGCGGAATGGCGCCAATGGCGCCCGTGTCGACCGGTCCGGCCGCGGCCGGGTGGTCCTGAAGGTCCCAGTGCGCGGTGCCGATTGCCTGCCACACACCGTTCAGATCCGGATGGCCGTCGAACGCACGTGGGGCTTGGCCCTGCGCCGACGCCGAGGCTGGCGCCAGAATGGACAAAATGCATAACGCGGCTGCACTCGCGAGCAGCTGCCTGTACCGCTTTTTCATGTGAATCAATCTCCCTCTTCCGCTACCGCCCTAATTTTGTCACAGTCAGGCAGGGCCCACCAAACCTGGAACTCGCGCAACACTGGCGCAGAACCGTCGGCCACTCACACCCGGCGCCGAGCCACTCGCCGCCGGTGCACGCGTCCACACGGGACACAACGGGAAGCCCCCGCACCGGCCACGTGCGAGATAGGCAGTCAGGCGCTGAGGCGGGCCAACGCGCCCTCCAGCGCCCGCTTCGTGAAGACCGAGACCATGGCGCGACGGTATGCCTCACTGGCATGTAGATCCGCGCTCACGTCGCTGAGTGCCGCCCCAGCCCCGGCAGCCGCGGTCGCCACGGTTTCGGCGGTGGCAGGCTGCCCGACGAGTGCCGTTTCTACGCCGGACAGTCGCACCGCGCTCGACAATGCACCGGTCAGACCGACACGCGCGGCACTGATGGCGCCATCGGTGACCTCGAGCGCCGCCGCCACCCCGACGATGGCGAATCGCGACGCGCGCTGATACAGCTTGGCGTAAGCCGCCGCGCGTACCGGCGCAAACCGGACGGCGGTAATGATCTCGTCTGGGCCAAGGTCGACCGTGAAGAGATCCTGAAAAAAGTCCTCTGCCGCGACAACGCGCGGGCCACCAGCTCCTTGGAGATGAATCTGCGCATCGACGGCCAGCAACATCGCGGGATAGTCGGCGGCCGGATCCGCGTGGGCCAGGCTCCCGCCAATGGTGCCGCGATTGCGCACCTGCGGATCCCCGATCGTCGCCGCCGTATCCGAGACCACCGGACACTGGGCGCCCAACAGAGCGGACGTGGCGACATCATGGTGCACCGTGCCCGCACCAATCTCGATCAGGCCGTCACGCTCCCGAATCCCGACGAGCGCGGCAATACGCGCGATATCGATGAGCGTGGTTGGTTCGTTCAACCGCAGCTTCATCAAGGGCACCAGGCTGTGCCCCCCGGCAATCAACTTGCCGGTCCCACCGGTCGCGGCGAGCTTGGCAATAGCGTCGTCGACCGAAGTCGCACGCTCGTACTCGAAGGCGGACGGAATCACGACTGACCTCCGTGAATGATCTGCCACAGCTTCTCGGGCCGCAGCATCATGTCGATGTGCTTCACACCAAACTCGCTCAACGCGTCCACCGTGGCCGACACGATACACGGCGTCGACCCCAAGGTCCCGGCTTCCCCGACCCCTTTGGCGCCCAACGGGTTCACCGGCGTGGGCGTCACGGTGTTGTCGAGCTCAAATCGGGGAAAGTCTGCCGCGCGGGGAATGGCGTAATCCATGAACGAGGCTGTCAACGGTTGACCGTCCTCGCTATACGCCACCTCTTCGATCATGGCCTGCCCGATGCCCTGCGCAAGACCACCGTGAATCTGTCCCTCGACAATCAGCGGATTGATGAGGTTGCCGGCATCGTCCACGGCCACCAGCCGCAGCAGCGTCGGCTCACCGGTGTCGCGGTCGACCTCCACCAGGGAGATGTGGCACCCAAACGGATAGGTGTTGTTCGCCGGCTCGAAGAACGCCTCTTCGCTCAGCCCCGGGGTCAGTCCCTCGGGCAGCGGTACGGGGACGTAGGCGTATCCAGCCACCTCGGCAAATGTCTTGCCGGAGTCCGGCACACCCTTCACGGAGATGCGGCCGTCCTCGAAGACCAGATCGTCCTCGTGCGCTTCGATGAGCGCAGCCGCGAACTTCGCCATCTTCTCCTTGACCTTGCCTCCGGCCAGGTGCAGGGCGGTGCCCCCAACCGCTTGCGACCGGCTACCAAAGGTACCGATGCCCTGCTTCACGACACCCGTATCGCCGTGATGGATGGTGATGTGCTCGAGTGGCACCCCAAACTGGTCGGCCAGCATTTGCCCGAAGGTGGTCTCGTTCCCCTGGCCGTGGGGTGAGGCCCCGGTCGTCGCACTGATTCGACCGTCGCGTTCGATGGTGACCTGCGAGTGCTCCCATCCCCCGGTGGGCAGGGACGAGGACGGTCCGAGGCCGCAGACCTCTACATACATCGCGAGGCCCATCCCAACCAATCGACCTTCGGCGCGGGCGGCATCGCGTTCCTGCTTCATCGCTTCCCAGTCTGCATTCTTCAGACCCAGGTCGAGGGCCTTCTCGTAGTCTCCCGAGTCGTAGACAGCCCCCATCTGGGTGGCGTATGGGAACTGGTCAGGCTGGATGAAGTTCTTACGACGCACCTCGGCGGGGTCCATGCCCAACTCGGTCGCCAGGATGTCCATACCCCGCTCGACAAAGTAGGTCGCCTCCGGCCGACCCGCGCCACGATACGCATCCGTCGGCGTCTTGTTGGTGAACACTTCGGTCAGGGTGGCGCGGATGGCGGGAATATCGTAGGTCGCGTTCGCCATCATCATCGTCAACGTCGGGATGGCGGCCGTGAGTAGCATGTTGTACGCGCCGATGTCAGCGACGAGCCGCAGCTTCATCCCCAGCACCTTGCCGTCGCGGGTGGCGGCCAGGTCGATGTAGCCGATGATGTCGCGGCCGTGAGTGGTGGCCAGGAACGCTTCTGACCGGTCCTCTGCCCACTTCAGCGGAAGGCCGAGCTTCTTCGACAGACCCGCAACGACATACTCCTCACCGTAGATATTGATCTTGGCGCCGAACCCACCGCCGACCTCTGGCGCGATCGCCCGCACCTGGTCTTGCCCCATCCCGTTCATCCCAGCGATGAACGTACGCAGAATGTGGGGATTCTGAGTCGACGACCAGATCGTCATCGTGTCCTTCCCCCGCTCGTAGTGCGCGACCACGCCACGGGGCTCCATCGCCGTCGGTGCGAGGCGTTGGTTGTGCATCCGCTGCGACACGACGACATCAGCCGCGGCAAACGCCTGGTCGACAGCGGAATCGTCGACCGTCTGGAGATCGGCGGACACCCCGGTCCCACCCGGCACGAGCGCGACAGCCAAATTGTTCTCGAAATCGGCGTGCACCTGCGCCGGCTGGCCGGTCATGGCCTGCTCGGGGTCGACGACAGCTGGTAGTGGCTCGTAGTCGACGACGATGGTGTCTGCCGCATCGCGGGCCAGGTAGCGGTCACTGGCCACCACCACCGCCACCGGCTCTCCGACATACCGAACGATGTCGACGGCAACCGCGCGATGATCCGGCGAGGGGAACGGGGTCCCGATCGGCATGGGGCTGACAAATTCGGCGATCTGGGCGCCGGTGAGCACCGCCTCCACCCCGGGCATCGCCTCGGCCTCGCTCGTATCGACCGACAAGATACGGGCGTGCGCAAGGTCACTGCGTTTGAAGGCCACGTGTTGCATGCCGACGATTTTGATGTCGTCGACATAGGTACCGAGGCCCTGAATGAGACGGGGGTCTTCACGTCGTTTGACGCGCTGACCGACCAACTTCGGAAGCACGGGAGACGCGGCCATCACCTACTCCTTACTCGGGGTGCCCGCCGCGTGCTGCACGGCGTTCACAATGTGCTGATACCCGGTGCAGCGGCAGAAATTGCCGTCAAGCCCGTGCCTGATTTCGGCTTCGGACGGGGCCGGGTTGTCGTTCAGTAGATTGACGGCGGACATGATCATCCCGGAGGTGCAGTACCCGCACTGCAGGCCGTGCTCCTCCCAGAAACCGTCCTGCAGCGGATGCAACGCATCGCCATCGGCCAGGCCCTCAATGGTGGTGACCTCGGAGCCGTCGGCCTGAACCGCAAACAGCGTGCAGGACTTGGCGCTGCGTCCATCGACGAGCACCGTGCAAGCGCCACACTGGCTTGTGTCGCACCCGACGTGGGTGCCGGTCAGCATGAGCTGTTCGCGCAGGAAGTGGACCAACAGCATGCGCGGCTCGACCTCGGCGGTGCGCTGCTTGCCGTTGACCGTGATTGTGACCTGGGCCATAGGGTCTCCGTAGTGAAACTGATTTCGATGCAGCCGATAGCGTACCCATATCGGGGCATCGGAACAAGCGGGGCGCCGCGAGGCGCCATCCGCAGGCTAGGGCGCTGGGAATCGCGCAATTCGATTCGATCCGGCGATGCCCCCGAGCCAGATCTCATCCCCCACCTGTAAACCGACTGTTCCGAGAATGATGTGTGCGTTGGAGGGGTAGCGCACGATCTCCTCCATGGTGAGCTCGTCGGGATCGACCTTGGCGACGTGAGAACTCACATCGCCGCACTGTTGCTGTCCCAGACATTCGAAGATGGACTCCGGTGTCGCGCCACTGTGGCCGGCGGCGAGCAGGGACCCGTCTGGAGCCCAGCGGACGTTGTCGATATGGAATCCGACTTCGACGGCATCGATCTGCACCGGCGTCTGCCCCCGCGAGACCCGGATCAGCGATTGGGTGCCCCAACCGCCGACGTAGAACCACTGGCCGTCAGGTGATGACACCAGACCATTCGGTCCGTTTGTCTCAAACCCGGGTACCTGCGTCCAGTCGGTGTCCGGTTGCCACTCCCACAGCGCGCCGACCGGGCGATTGAAGTGTGTCGCCGCGAAGCCCTCTCCAGGCAACGCCGTCACCGAGTTGAACGTGACGCCCTCCGGCGCTTCCGCGCAACCCTCCCACGTAAGGACGGGGGTACCGTTGCGAGCATCGACATCGAAGACCTCGATCGCCTCGCGGGCACCATGTCGGACGACATACAGGGTGTGACGGTTGTTGGCCCCCGGACGCAAACTCAAACCGTGCGGCCGGAACCCACTGGCCATCGGGCCAGAGCACCGGCTAAACGCCGCGTCCGGACGAGACCCGAACGAGGTGCTCGGGAACAGCACCCTGGAGCGATGATCGCGCCGATCAATCGCGTAGAGGTAGCCGTCGTCTTCCATGCCCGCCGCAATCACCCACGGCGAGTCGGGTACCAGCACCAAGTCCTCTGGACTCACTGGTCCGCACACAAACGGCACGTCGCCGTCTGGCCGGCACTGTGCTGAACTTGGGTTGGCCTGCAGTAACGCCAGGCCGCCGACCGCCACCATTACGAATTGCCGCGCTGTCATGACTCCTCCACTCCCGAGTTACCGTAGCCCTCAAATCGCGTCGCTGGACGCCCCAAGAGCACGTCTCAGTCTACCGGCACGAGGTCCGTCAGTTCCTCGAACCAATGCTGCACGAAAAGCATGTCGAGGG
>CAWWAF010000022.1:0-41776 GCA_963934795.1 uncultured bacterium | reverse complement strand
ATGGCTCCTTTCGTCGCAGACAGTCACCTACTAATAATGCACGTCCCGTGCCAGTCGTGAAACGGCGTAGAACCCTATGAATACCACGATTTAGGGGATGTGGGCGCCTTTGAGCGTCCTAAATACAGAACACGCGTGTCCAGGTTGGAGTGCGTTCACACGGTGGTAGCCGAGGCGGGTCGAGGGTCGCCTCAGGTGGCGCTCGTCGTCCGGATCTGTCATCCTGAGGTTCGGCACGGGTCGCGATGGGGCGACGACGAAAGGGATTGTCAGGATGGGTTTCTGCGAGCATTGTGAAGGCCAGCGGTTCGACAGGGCGCAGGTGCTCCGCCAACTCAGGCAGACGCGTGCCCGGCTTCGTGAGGAGGACGCATCCTGTACGGCCGATGAGGCCCTGCAGCTGGCGATCAAGTCTGTGCGGGCGCTCGAGATTCCCCATCTCGAGCCGATCGACGACTGGATGGAAGAAACCACCGACGACCAGGTCATCCACTAGGGTTTCCTGGCGAGGCGGTCGCCTGGCGGCGTTGCTGCTTCGGTCACAGCCCACGTGGCTGCTCCCTCATTGCGTCTTGCCAGACAACCGCCCAGGAAACCGTCTGCGGGCGGCGGCGCCGGCCTACCGGGCCCCGGCCACTTCGACCACCACCCGATACAGATACTCGACAAACAGTCCCAGCGCGTCGATGGACAGGCGCTCGTCCGTGCCGTGGACGCCGCTGAGATCGTCGCGAACCATGCCGATACCGTAGGCCTGAACCCCTTGCGCCCGCACCTGCGCGGAGTCGGTCGATGCCACAAGCATCGTGGGTAGTGTGACGGCGTCCGGGAACATCTGGCCCTGCACACGTTCCAGCGTCCGAAACATCTCGCTGTCGAGGGAGGACGGCGCCGCCGCCGGGCGCATGCTTGTCGGGCGCGTCACTTCGACCGCCGGGTCGTCGATGAGGTCGCGCAGCGTTGCCAGAAACTGGTCCAGATCCTCGTCAGGGAGCGCTCGGATGTCGAGTTCCGCTTCTGCGTTCGCAGGGATGACATTGCGGCGAAACCCGCCCGAGATGATGTTGGGCGAGATACTGGTCCGGAGCATGGAATTGACCCCGATGTCCATCTGGCGGAGCTGCTCCTGGATGCCCTCAGTCAAGCGGGGATTCTCGACATTGCGGTATCGGAACGCGGCGTCGGGAGGGCTGATCGCTGCCATTCGTTCCAGATACGCCCGGGTGGTCTCGTTCAACCGCATCGGAGGCTGATAGGCGCCGACCGCGGCCACCGCGGCAGCCAGATGCACGATCGCGTTGTCGAGTCGAGGAGCCGATCCATGTCCGGCGATGCCGCGCGCGATGAGTTTGATGCCGCGCCAGGGCACCTTTTCTGTGGTCGCGATACTGACCGTCTGCACCCTGCCGTCGACCGCGCCCATACGTCCGCCCTCGTTCAGCGCATACTCGGCGTCGATCTCATCCCAGTGTTGGTCAACCACGAAGTCGATGCCGACCTCCGTCGTGCCCTCTTCACCGGATTCGGCCAGCAGGATGACGTCACGGGCCAGTGGTATTTGGAGACGCTGCAACATGCGCATCACCTGGATCATGGCCGCCAGCTGACCCTTGTCGTCTGAGGCGCCGCGCCCGTAGACAAACCCGTCGCGAATCTCACCGCCGAACGGATCGACACTCCAGTCGTCTGGCTCGACGCCGACGACATCGGTGTGGGCCATCAAGAGCAGCGGCCGTTTTGACCCGTCGCCGTCCAGCCTGCCGATCAGGTTCGCCCGGCTGGCGTCGAGCGCCACGATGCGCGATGGAATCTCCGCGGCGTCGAGGGCGCGTTTGACATACTCGGCCGCTAGCGTCTCATTGCCGGGCGGACTGCTCGTGTCGAGGCGAATCAGGTCTTGGAGTACTGCAACGGTGTCGTCCCGCGCCTGGTCGAAGTCAGGAGTCTGAGCATCCAGGGTGGCCGTCAGACCGAACGTCGTAGCGACCAGCAGCAGGGTGAACGTCGACCGCGTCGTCTTCATGGGTAGTCGGCTCGTTGTCGTCTGATTGGCAGTTCCGTCGTGAGCGGCCAGCGTCGGTCAAATGCAGTGTGACTTTTTACCACGGCTGTTAGATCCCGGTGGTGGCGGCAAGACCGGACAGGGTTGAAAACGCCGAGAGTCGCTCAAGGCTGGTGCAGACGTCAACTACCACGGGACCGTCGTGGTCCAGTGCGGTCTGCACCACGTCATCAGCCTGGTCCGGCGAGGCAATCGTCAAGCCGAGCGCGCCATAGGCCGCGCCAAGCGCGGCGAAGTCCGGGTTGGTCAGCGTCGTGCCCGCGACGCGTCCCGGGAACTGCTTCTCCTGATGCAGTCTGATGGTGCCGTAGCTCCCGTTGTTGGCGACGAACAACCGAACGCGGGCGCCATACTGGATCGCCGTGGCGAGTTCCGACCCGGTCATCAGAAACCCGCCATCACCAACGAGACCGACGACCTGTCGCGCCGGATAGCGGAGCGCCGCGGCCACGGCGGCCGGCGTGCCCAATCCCATCGCGCCGGACACCGCCCCGACGAGACGCTGGCTCGATCGGAATCGGAAGTGTCGATGGAGCCAGCTACCGAAATTGCCCGCGTCCATCGTGACGATTCCGTCGGTTGGCAGGTGCCTGCCGAGCGCCGCCACCACATGTCCGAAATCGACGCCGTCCGTCGGGGCTGTGGGGTCGGGCGTCCAGCGGGCCAGCTCGTCGGCCACCGCGTGCACACGCGCCCGCCAGGCGGTTCGAGCCGGCGTCGTGTCGGGTCGACTGGGTGCGTGTTTCGCCAGCGCGTCAAGAAAACGAACGGCGTCGGCCCGGATGCCGAGCGCAGTGTCGAAGACGCGGCCAATGTGCGCGGGATCGGGGTAGACGTGCACCAACGGTTGAACGGGTGTGGGCGCGGTCGGCAAACGAAACCCCTGGGTGGTGATTTCGTCGAGTCGGGTGCCGACCGCCACGATGAGATCGGCCTCCGTCAGATGCTGCCATGCCGCGGGCGGCAAGCCGAACCCCAGGTGTCCGGCGTAGCCGGCGTTGTCATTGTCGAAGAGGTCCTGGTGCTTGCAGCTGGTGGCGACAGGCACCTGCCATCTGGACGCACAGGCCGCCAGAGCCGTGCGTCCGGTCGCGCTCCGTGCCGCACCTCCGACCAGAAGCAAGGGACGCTCGGCGGCGCGGAGACGGTACGCGACGTCAGTGACCTCGGCCACCGTGGGGCAGGTGGCCTCCCGAGGTTTCAGTTCAGGCAGCGCGTCCCCGACGTGTTCGTTGAAGACGTCCTCCGGGATAGATACGATGACCGGCCCTTGGGTGCCGTCCATCGCGATGTGGAACGCCTCGACCACTTCGGCCGCCAGGCGCGGCGCGTCGTGTACCTCGACGACGTGCTTCGCCATGTCTCCAAAGGTGCGTACGTAGTCGAGCTTCTGGAACACTCCGCGTGTGAGGTTGCGACGCGGCAGCTGGCCGACAAACAGGACCAGCGGCGCCGCGTCCTGTTCAGCGGTGTGCACGGCGAGTGCCGCATTGGTGGCGCCTGGACCTCGGCTCACAAACGCGACTCCAGGACGACCGGTCAGCTTGGCGTCGGTGACGGCCATCAGGCCCGCGCCGCTTTCGTGGCGACAGGTCACCAGATCGAGGCCTGGCTCGTTCGCGAGGGCGTCCAGCGCCGGGAGATAACTTTCGCCGGGGACACAGAAGACCCGGTCGACACCGAGACGGCGAAGCGTGCCGACGAGCTGCTGGGCGGCGGTTGGCATGGAGTCCGTATTGTGACGTTGATCGCAGACCATGTAACCCCCTTGCCTCACAACGCGCTCTCGTGGCCACGGATGGCGGCAGTTGGTCCACAATAGTTCGACGCCGCGTGGCGCGGCCCCCGATCCAAACCCCACAGCGCCTATGTCACCTGACGCCCCTCTCGCCTCACAACTCGCGGACGATTTTCTGGGCGTCTCACGACGGCGCCTCACGGTACGGCTCGCACGCATCGAGTATTGCCTCGGCCGGTTGAGCCATGAACAGATCTGGACCCGTCGACATGACACCGAGAATGCGGTGGGTAACCTGGTGCTGCATCTGTGCGGCAACATCACCCAGTGGATTGTCGGCGGCGTCGGGGGGGCGGCCGTGTCCCGCGACCGGGACGCGGAGTTCGCCCGCCGCGAGCCGCTGCCGGTGTCGGACCTGGTCGCGCGCTTGCGGTCGGCGATACGTGAGGCCGATGTGGTGCTGAGGGGCCTAGCGTCACAGGATCTCATCCAGCCGCGACGTATCCAGGGATACGACGTCACTGTCCAGCAGGCCATCTACCATGTCGTCGAGCATCTAGCCGAGCACACCGGGCAGATCATCTGGGCGACGAAAGGCCTGACGGGGGACGACCTTCGGTTCTACGCCCACCTGCAAGACGACGACCCAGACTCCGTGACGCGCGATCCCTAGCGCCCAGCCGACGTCGGTCGGACTCCGGGCCCAGGAGTCCGACCGACTTACGATGGGTCTTCCGTCACGCGGGGAGGTATCTCGTCCGATGGATCGCGGAAGTACACGCGTGACAGGTAGTTGAGGGCGACGGCGAATCCTTGTCGCTGGGGCATCGTGACGACGAGGGGGATGGCGAGGGCACCGAAAAAGAGCAGACCCGCTTGCCAGCTCAACGTGTGAACCCCGAAGAACACGATCAGGATCAGTCCGATTGCGAGCGGAATCCTGTCCATCACGATCCAGTAGAGCCAGGTGTCGCCCTGGTTTCGCAAATACCGCAGCCCGCAGACTCGGCAGACGTCGTGCATGGTCATCCACCGTACGAAGACGGGGCCGCGGCCACAGTGCGGGCATCGTCGACGGATGCCGCGCGAGAGGACCGTCTTGATCTCCAGCGGTCGCGCGTCGGGCGATGAGTCATCCATGGTGCGTGCATGCAGAGCGTGGTTGCGCCTCGCCTACGTCAATTCCAGCATGAAGAGGCCGAGCGAGCAGAAGATGGTGGCCATGCCAAGCCTGACCGTCATCGGGCGCAGCCGCGTTTGCAGCCAGGGGCCGATCTGACCGCCTAGAATTACGCCGGGAACGGTGAACACCACCACCTGCCAGACCTCCGTTAACGTGCCCGGCGGCGCATGTACCACGAACCCGTAGATGTGGCCCGTGGCGGCGGCCAGGGTTGTCACAAAGAGCACGGCGACCGATGTGCCGACTGCGACCGCGCTCGGCAGCCGGCTGAGCACAATGAAATGGTACTCCAGCAGTTCAGCCAGTCCGACGGAAATGGAGCCCAGTAGTGCGCCGCCGCCGGCCCCGAGCAGACTTGCCAGCTTCGGGCGACACAGCGTGTACTGAGGGGGCACGCCCCTCGTATCGCCATGCGTCGGGGTTCCGCGGTTCACTGCAAGAGCCGGGCTCGGTGCGTGTTTCTCCCGGCGGTACGACCGGAAGAACTGCACGCCGATGAAGATGAGACCGACGGCGAACAGGCGTCGCAGGGTCTCGCCGGCGATCACGCCAGCGGCCAACACACCGATCACCGCTCCAGGGACGGCGGTGAGAAGGATCCGTCCGGCGATCCGGTAGTCGATGGACCGTCGCCGCCAGTAGGCGTAGGCACCCGAACCGACTCCGAAGATCTGCGTGAGCAAGGCCGTACCGATGGCGATCGGTGGCGGCAACTCCAGTACCAGCATGAACAGCGGCGAGAACAGAATCGCCCCGCCCACACCACTGCTCATGGCGAGCGTCGCGATAAGGACGGCGGTGGGAAAGAGCCACCAGTGGTCGGCGACGAGTGGCACGCCTCATAGTCTCTTGTCCGCTGGCGAAATGACAGCCCGGGGTAAGGTAGCCTGGCGGCCCCGGTCTGGAGGCCGCCGCTTGAACGACGTCACGCATGATGGAACGGATGACCGGCCACGACATCGTGTGCGGCTACGGGCGAAGGGGGAGGGCGGTCGTCGCCCGAGTTGCAGCGTGGCGAACGCTAGGTGGTAGTGGTCGACAGCCGCGCGGAGCGCATTAGGGGACTCGCCGACCGCGGGATGGCGACCGTGACGGGTGAGGTCCTGGTCGTGTTCGGAGAACGTGCGCTGATCGACGTGTTCGATCGAGACTGAGGGTGACAGGCACCGGGAAACCTCTGGCCGGCGCGGTCGGTGGGAGAGCCCCGGTCGCTATACTGAGCTGGTTCTGCGACGGAGCCTGGCCCAGACCCACCACGGATCCTGTTGTGTAACGAGGAGCAAGTCTGATGAATCCATTTCGGCTCGGCCGGGCCGCGGCCCTAGCGGCCCTGGTGGCGTTGTCGCCGACGTTCGCCCACGCGCAGACCGCAGAACCGGTGTTCCCGTTTCCGGTGAGCGTGTTCGAGTTACCGAATGGGCTGAAGGTCGTCGGTGTCGACTACGACAGCCCCGGGATCGTGGCCTACTACACAGTCGTGCGCACCGGTTCGCGCAATGAAGTGGAACCGGGCTTCTCGGGGTACGCGCATTTCTTCGAGCACATGATGTTCCGCGGGACGGATACCTATCCGACGGACGCCTACAACGAGGCCATTAAGCGGTTGGGTGCGGACTCGAATGCGTTTACCACCGACGATTGGACCGCGTACCACACGGTAGCCAGCGCCGACGCCCTGGAGACCATCATCGAGCTCGAGTCCGACCGGTTTTTGAATCTGAGCTACTCCGAGGACGACTATCGAACCGAGGCCGGGGCGATTCTCGGTGAGTACAACCTCAATTTCTCGAATCCGATCTTGCTCCTTCGCGAGCGTCTGCACGACCTTGCCTTTACGGAACATCCGTATCGTCATACGACGATAGGCCTGCTTGACGACATCAAGGCGATGCCGGAGAACTACGACTACAGCGTCGAGTTCTACGACCGGTACTACCGCCCGAACAACAGCATCATCGTCGTGGTGGGCGACTTCGATCAGGCTGCATTGGAGCGACTCGTCGAGCAGTACTACGGGGACTGGAACCCGGGTACGTTCGAGCCGACGATTCCAGCCGAGCCGGTGCAGGGCTCGGTACGAACGGTCGAGGTGACCTGGCCGAATGCCACCTTGCCGCTGATGATGATTGGCTATCACGCGCCGGCGTTTTCGGACGAGGCTATCGACATGCCGGCGCTGGACGTGCTCTCGCAGCTGTTGTTCTCACAGAACGCGCCGCTGTTTCAGCGGTTGTATCTGCGGGACCAGCTCGTGGACGTGCTCTCCGGCGGTGCGGTCGACCACAGAGATCCGCCGTTGTTCGAGATCTTCGTGCGGGTGACGAAGCCTGACCGTGTGGCGGAGGTGCGGGACGCGATTTTCGCGGAGATCGAGCGGATGAGCCGCGAGCCGGTCGATCCCGGCGTCCTCGCGGACACCAAGTCAGCCATGCGGTATTCGTTCGCGCGCGGTCTGGACAGTCCCGGACCGGTTGCCGAGACGCTGGCGCACTATCTGCAATTGACTGGCGACCCGGACACGGTCAATCGCGTGTATGCCCTCTACGACGCGGTGACCTCGGACGACGTGCGGCGGGTTGCTAGCGAGTATTTCAGTGAGGCCAACCGCACGCTGGTGCTGCTGACCGAGGAGGGGCAATGAGGCGATTAGCGACCAGTGTTCTCGCCATGTCGGCGTGCGCCCTCGTGATGTCCTGTGGAGGTGTCGACGCCCCGCCGCCAAGCACCGCCGGTGTTGGGTTACAGGCGCCCAACTCGCCGCTCGTCACGTTGCGCGTGATGGTCGACGCCGGCTCCGTTGATGACCCCGCTGGGCTGAACGGCTTGAATGCGCTGACCGCGATGATGATTGGACAGGGTGGCACCAGTGAGCTGAGTTACGAACAGCTGACGACAGCGCTCTATCCGTGGGCGGCGTCCATCAGTGCGCAGTATGACAAGGAGGTCACGACCATCGTCGGTGAGGTGCATCGTGACCATCTCGAACCCTTCTATGAGATGTTCCGCGACCTCATCATTGCGCCTCGCCTCGACGCTGCCGACTTCGAGCGGAACCGGGACTATCTGACCAACGCCATCGTGTCGACACTGCGCGGCAACGATGACGAGGAACTGGGCAAGCAAACACTCAACGCGTTGCTCTATGCCGGGCACCCATACGAGGCGACAGAGATGGGGACGGAGCGCGGCCTCTCGGCCATCACCCTCGACGACGTGCGGGCGTTTCATGCGGCGCGGTATACGCGCGACAACCTGGTGGTCGGCGTGTCTGGAGGATACCCGGACGGATTTCTGGATCGCATCGAGATCGATCTGGCGGTCGGTCTGCCGATGAGCGAGACGCCCAGGGGCGCGCTGCCCGCCCCACGGGCACTGGACGGGCGCGAGCTGTTGATCGTCGAGAAGGACGCGATTGCCACGGCGGTGTCGATCGGGTTTCCGCTTGACGTCACTCGGGCCGACAGCGACTTCTATCCGCTGATGGTGGCCAACTCGTATTTTGGGGAGCATCGCACGTTCAACGGGCGGCTCATGAATCAGATGCGCGGCCTGCGCGGGCTCAACTATGGCGACTACTCGTATATCGAAAATTTCATTCAGGACGGCGGGTCCACCTTCCCGGCGCCCAACACGCCCCGTCAGCAACAGTTCTTCAGTATCTGGATCCGGCCGGTGCCGCACCACAATGCCGCGTTCGCGTTGCGGCAGGCGGTTCGTGAGCTGGCGCTGCTGGTCGAGCATGGGTTGTCAGAGTCGGACTTCGAGGCGACCCGCGAGTATCTGATGAACTACTCCACGCTCTACGTGCAGACCGGCAGCCGGCGGCTCGGGTATGCGCTGGACTCCACCTTCTACGGCACCGGCTTCTTCGTCGACGAAATTCGAGACCGGCTGTCCGCGATGGCGGTGGAGGAGGTGAATGCGGCCATTACACGACACCTCCAGGCGGACAATCTGGCAATCGCGGTCGTAACGCGCGAGGCGGAGGTGTTTCGCGATGCCCTGTTGTCCGACGAACCGTCCAGCGTGACCTACAACACGGAGGTGGGCGCGGATATCCTCGCCGAGGACGAGGCGATCAAGTCGTACCCGCTCGCCATCAACTTGGATCGGGTCCGCATCGTGCCCGTTGACCAGATGTTCGTCGACGTGCAATAGCGAAGGCCTCAGGTCCGCAGGATGTCCGCGGATGCGTGGCACGAATGAAGCAAGGATGGAGTGCACTATGGCGAATCGGATCAGAGGCGGACGTGGCGCCGTTGCGTGGCTGGTGGCCGGAGTCCTGGGCGGAACATTGGCGGTCGGGTCCGCGTGGGCTCAGGAACCAGGGTCGGTGGTCGCACGGGACAACCGGGTGCAGGGGCGTACCTACGAATTCCCCGGCACCGGTAAAGAGGTGCCGTACGCGCTCTTCGTGCCGTCCACCTATGACGCCGAGCGCGAGTGGCCGTTGATCGTGACGTTGCATGGGCTGGGTCGCCCGTACGACTGGATGATGGGGTACGACGGAAACATCGATGCGGCCGAGCGGGATGGCTACATCATGGTGTCTCCGCTCGGCTATCACGCACGGGCGTGGTACGGCAGCCGCGGCCCAGGCATTCCCAACATGCGTCGTGCCGAGGATGACACCGAGACACTGCCCGAGAACCTCGGCGAACTGAGCGAGCAGGACGTGATGAACGTCTTCGAGCTGGTGCGCGAGGAGTTCAACATCGATGAAGACCGAATGTATCTGTGGGGACATTCGATGGGGGGAGCCGGCACATACCACCTAGCCGCGCAACATCCCAACCTCTGGGCCGGGCTGGGCGTCGCGGCTCCGGCGCCGTCAGCGGATCCCGAACAGCTCGAGGCGTTCAAGCACGTCCCGATCATTGTGTTGCAGGGTGACGAGGATCCACTCGTGGACACGACGCGACGCTGGGTCACGAAGATGAAGGAGATCGGGATGGAGCACGTCTACGTGGAGGTGAAAGGCGGCGACCATTCTCGGTTCATCAACTCCAGCGTGGACACCATCGAGAAGGTGTTCGCCTTCTTCAATATCGTCCGGAAGGACCAGCGACCGGACACCCACTAACCGCGGCAGGAGCGGCGCGACGGAGGGCCCGGTTAGTCGAGGGCCTACAGCGTGAGCTCGTCGACCTGCGGTGCACGGTGCGTCCCGTCGATCGTCAGGAGGCCTTCGTTCAAGGCCCCGGAGCGGTAGCCACGCGGGTCGATGGTCACCGTGTCGAATCCGGCATCGAGAAACCGTCCGAGTATCTGACGCCGAATTGCGGGGGTCCGCAGCCTCTCAATTTCCTGCGTTTCGACCTCGATGCGCGCCTTCGTATCGTGGAACCGTACTCGGCACACGCGGAACCCCAGGTCGCGAAGTGTGCGCTCGCAGGTGGCGACGCGGGTCAAGCGTTCCGGTGTGATCGTGACGCCGTAGGGGAACCGACTCGATAGGCAGGCGAGGGCCGGTTTGTCCCAGACGGGTAACCCGAGACGCTGGGCGGCCTCACGGACGTTCGCCTTGGTGAACCCCAGTTCGTCGAGCGGTGAACGGACGCCCTGCTCACGAGCGGCCAGGCGCCCCGGTCGGTGGTCGCCACGGTCATCGACATTGAACCCATCCAGTACCTGCGAGACACCCAGTCGGCGTGCTTCGTCGACCGCGCGTCCGTAGACTTCAGTCTTGCAGAAATAGCAGCGGTTGACCGGGTTCGAGGTATACCGGGCATCGTCTAGTTCATCGGTGTCGACCAGCACGTGTCGGGCGCCCAGTCGGTGTGCCAACGCCTGCGCCTCGGCCCGCTCTTCGGGAGCCAGACTTGGGGAGACGGCGGTCAGCGCCACGGCCCGCTCGCCCAGACAGTCAACGGCCTCGGCCAGGAGATATCCAGAGTCAACGCCGCCCGAGAAACAGACGACAACCCGATCAAGCTCCGCCAGGAGGCGCCGCAGTCCTGCGATCCGGTCATCGAGAGTCAGCATAGAATCACAGGAGCGGAGATCGAGATGCGCAATCCGTCGAATGCCCTGAGGCGTTTGCGGCGGGCTGCTGCAACAGTATATCGGTCGCCAAACCACTTGATCGATGCCACCTCTCCCTGACGCGACCGCCTCGTTGCTACTCGGCACCGCCGCCTCACTGGCTGCGGTCCACACGCTGATCGGGGTAGATCACTCCATTCCGTTTGTGGTTCTCGGACGGGCTCGCGGCTGGTCGCTTCGCCGCACGCTGGGCGTGACTGGGGTGTGCGGGTTGGCGCACGTGGCGTCATCGGTGCTCATCGGCCTGGTAGGTGTCGGCTTAGGTGTCGCCCTTGACCGTCTGTCCTGGCTCGAGTCGGCACGGGGTGATGTGACGGTCTGGCTGCTTATCGGACTTGGCCTGGCCTATGCCGCGTGGGCTCTGTGGAAGAGCGCCCGCTCGCGGGAACATGTCCACAGCCACATCGGACGTGGCGCGACTCCGTGGGCGCTCTTTCTCGTGTTTGCGTTTGGGCCCTGCGAGGCGCTGATCCCACTGATGATGGTGCCCGCGGCCGAGAATGCCTGGTGGCTGCTCGCGGCTGTTGTGGGCGTGTTCGGCTTCTTTACGGTGGGGGCGATGCTGGCCGCCGTCGCCTTGGGATACGTTGGGCTGGCTCGCGCGCGGCTCGGCGTGTTTGAGCGCAAGGTTGATGTGCTGGCTGGTCTGGCCGTCGCCGCCAGCGGTGCGGCCGTCCTGTGGCTCGGGGTCTAGCCCCGAGATTCCGGTAGGGTCGGACCACCCTCGACGGAATCGTCAGGCGGCCGTGGGGAACCGGTTCGTAGTGGCAGCACGGCGTCGGGTCACCCGGTTTATAATGGGCCCGTTCGATACCTGATATGACGCGCAGTGCGGATCGTCGCTCCGGCGCTCACCTGACGGCCGCACCCTCCAGTGCCGGCGAGCGTGGCCCGCGCGTGCGAGGCTGCACACTGGACCGGTTCGCCGAGGTGGTGGCTCGCACCGACGGAATTGCCCTGAGCGACTTACCTCCGATCACGGCGTTGCGGGTGCAGACCGCGAACACCCTCTACGACATCACCGTTCCGCGGCCATCCTGCACGACGGTGCTCGTGCGTGGGGGCCGCTTTTTCCCCAGGGCGACCGAGGCCCGATTTGGCGGGTCGAGCTTTGGCGGCAGTTGTCTCAAGCTCGACTGGTTCGGGGTGGGCCTTCACATGGAGTTCCACTACGACGGTGGCTGGGTTGTCACGTCTCCCATCCGGTCACTCACGGTGCTAGGGGCGTCCTCGCTCCCCGGGCCGTTCTAACGCGCCACCACTCGCGACAGTGTCTCGGACTCGCATGGGTGCCCCGGAGTGGCCTGATGTGGGTTAGACTGCCCCGCCGACGTAGCGCCCAGTCGACCGCCTTGCGCCGCGCTCAAGAGAGTTGCCCAACGTGCTGTATGACAGCGTCCTGATTCTGATCGGTCTGGTCCTGGTTGCCAAGGGCGGCGACCTGTTTGTCGATTCGAGCGTCTACATCGGGAAGGCGCTCAGGATTCCGCGCGTCATCATCGGCGGCACCCTGGTCAGCCTGGCGACCACGACGCCAGAGCTTGTGGTGTCGGCTCTGGCGAGCCGCGCCGGCGACTCTGGGATCGCACTCGGTAACGCGGTGGGCTCCTGCATCTGCAATGTCGGCTTGATCGTCGGGACCCTGGCCTTGCTGACGCCGGTAGAGGTGGAGCGGCGTGACTTTAGCAAGAGAGTCGCCTGGATGGTGTCGGCTGCGGTACTGGTCGTCGTCTTCACCTTCGATCGCACGCTCAGCCGGCCGCTCGCGGCGGTGCTGATGGCACTCGCCTTCCTGTATCTAGGGTGGGACTATCTGAACATCCGTCGACACCGGGCCGAGGCCGCAGGAGAGGAGTCGGAACCGCCAGACACCAGCCAGCTAAGCCGGTCTATCGGCATGTTCGCCCTGGGCGCTGGACTCATTTTGATCGGTAGCAACTTCCTCGTGACGTCGGGGCAGGCCCTTGCGGCTGCGCTGGGCGTGCCCTCCATCATCATTGGTCTCTCGGTGGTGGCCATTGGGACCTCCCTGCCGGAACTGGTCACCGGCGTGTCGGCCGCCCGCAAAGGCGTTCCCGACCTCTCGCTCGGGAACATCATCGGCGCCAATGTACTGAATCTTTACCTCATCGTCGGCCTGTCCGGGACCATCCACCCATTGACCCTCGACGCCTTTACCCAGTTCTACTCGTTCGGCTGGCTCGCCGTGTTCTTTACGGCCGTCATCGCCCTGGCCGCCCGCACCGGACGCTTCCATCGCACAGGTGGCCTGATTCTGTTGGCCCTCTACGTCATCTATCTCGCCGGTCTCGTCGTCCTCCCGATGGCAGGAGTCGGGCTGTAGTCTCTCAGCCAAGACCCAAGACCCAAGATCGGCCGGCGGTGCTCCGGGGCGCCCGCCAGAGCCACACGCGCGCGGGCCGTCCGGGGCGATGACACCCGGTCAGCGTCCGGAGGCCGCGCGTTCCATGACACGGAGAATCGGATAGACGGACCCTACTCCCGCCTGGCCGTCGAGCACATTCCAGTTCACGATTCCGTCGTCTGAGCGGGGTTCGAGCAGGGCAAAGAGGAGGCGTCCCAGCGGTTGATCGATGGGCACGACCAACGTGCCCGCGGGGACCTCTCGGTCGACCGGTTCCCAGGTCCCGTCGACCGAGCGTTGTTGGTGTCCCTCGAATTCGCGCTCGTCCAGCGACGATGTGGTGACCGTGAACTGTTCTGCGGCGATGACGGTAGACACGTCGGTCGTGTCCCCCTCGACTCCATGCGCCGCCAGCAGGTCAATCACCGCCGCGAGGTCGGCCGGCACGTAGTACGCGCCCGGAGCGGTTTCCGTGTCTGTCGGTGAAAACCTGCCGTACTCATACATCGTGGTTGGTTCGGTCACATCCAGTCGCCGTTTCATCGGGACACGCGTGAACGGGTTCTGCACCTCCTCAGTGGCGCCGAGGAGAATCTGAACTGGCTGCTCCGAGCGTTGTGCCACAGCGCGCGTGGCCAGTCGCGTGCCGACGATGGACTCCGCGTCGATCTGGTCGACCAGTGACGCAATCGTGCCCGCCCGGTCGTGAGCGAAGTCAAGGGTCTCCTCCACGAAGTGGAGCGTCGAGCGCACCCGCTCCTCGAACGATGCGTAGGCATAGGCCTCGCTCAGGATGCCGACCCGATTCCGCAGCCCGACGTAGTTGTTGTTGAATCGTGGCCGATGGTCGAACGTGGTCCACCGTGGTTCGATGTCGGTGTCGCGTGAGGTGTTGCCGTAGTAGTAGATGTCCTCGTCGTCACGCGCCTTGATCTGGGCGGTGACAGTGGGCAGCCACTCATCGCGCAGGAGGGCGTCGATGGCCGGGTGCGTGTTGGGGTGTAGCGGCGGTGCGTAGGTCAGGTGGTACGCGTGCTCGGTGCCATTGGTGGTGTGTAGGTCGACGACCACGTGTGGGTCGTAGTTCTGGTAGGCCTGGGCCAATGCGCGCCCCTCCGGCGACTCCAATTTCATATGGTCGCGGTTGAGGTCAAGCCCCTGGGTGTTGGCACGCTCCCCCACGCCTTCGTATGGCCCGAGTTGGTATGGCCGGGTCTCTGGGCCGATCCGCTCGTTGCCGTCCGCGTTGTAGATCGGCGCCACGAGCAAGACCAGGGACGACGCCCACTCCGGGTGGTCGCCAACGACGAGATCCCGGAGCAGCATCAGCAGCGCTTCCTTGCCGCAGACTTCGCCCCCGTGAATGGTGCCTTGGAGCCAGACCCGGAGCCGCGGCGCCCCCGCCACCGTGGCTGGTCGTGCGTCCGGGAGGTCGCCCACAATTGCGAGCGGCAGCGGGCGGCCGTCGACCGTCGACCCGAACGTGGTGAGGTGTACCAGGTCAGACGTGGCGGCGGCGTACTCCAACTGCCGCATGATCTCGCCATAGCCGGTCGACTGCTGGAAGCCAGTTCGTTCGGCCCGTGTGGCCAACATCAGCCGATGGTCCGGTGGCCCGGCCGGGCCGCAACTCACGAGACAGGAGAGCGTGAGGAGGCCGGCGACGCGCGCCCACCGGGGGGCGGGTTTGGTCGGAGTCATACGCAGTGTTCCAAACACTGTACTACCTCGTCGAGTTCGGCCGCCGTGGTCGCCCGTCCCACACTGAATCGGATGGTACCGAATGCCACCTCATTCGGCACGCCCATGGCAGCCAGGACCGGCGACGTGTTTCGAACGCCGGTATGACACGCCGATCCCGTGGAGGCTGCCACTCCGTCCAGCTTCGCCAGGATGTCGTCGCCAAACCGGCCGGGGAACGCGACGCTCAGGGTATTGGGGAGCCGTGCCGCGGGATGACCGTTGAGCACGATGCGTGTGCCGAACGTCGCCCGGAGGCCGTCCCAGAAATGTTCTCGTAGTGCCAACAATCGATCGGCGCACGGGTCGGATACCGCCAACGCGCAGGCCGCCCCGAGGCCGCTGGCCAGCAGCGCGCTTTCGGTACCGGCTCGCTGCCCGCGCTCGTGCCCGCCGCCCAGAATCAGCGGATCTAGTTCGACGCCGGTGCGGACATAGAGCGCGCCGATGCCTTTCGGCGCATAGAGCTTGTGCCCGGCCAGACTCAGCAGATCGACCTGGAGGTCGTCGACGCAGGCCGATATTTTTCCGACCGACTGCGCCGCATCTGTGTGAAACCGGACCTGGTGCTCGCGGGCGATGCGGCCGATGTCAGCCACCGGTTGCACTGTCCCGACTTCGTTGTTGGCGTGCATCACGCTGATGAGCACCGTGTGCGGCGTGATGGCGTGACGAATATCGTCGGGATCCACGAGGCCCTGTCCATCGACTGGCAACCGTGTGACGCGTGCGCCCAGGTGCTCGATGGCGCGGCACGGCTCCAGTACTGCGGGGTGCTCCACCGCGGTGGTGATGACGTGAGGCGTTCGGACACCGGACGCAACCGTGGCGCTCACGAGGCCCTTGATGACGTGGTTATTCGCTTCGCTGCCCCCACTCGTGAGGATCACCTCGTCCGCTCGGCATCCCAGGAGGGCAGCGACCTGGCCGCGAGCCGTTTCCACCGCCTCACGCGCCGGCCGGCCTGCCCAATGGCCACTTGAGGGGTTTCCGAAGTGGTGCGACAGGAAGGGCTGCATTGCAGCCGCCGCCTCCGGTGCAGTGGGAGTACTGGCGTTGTAGTCCAGATAGATCCGGGCGGGGCGGGCTTGAGTCATTGCCGGACCATTCTAGTGGGTACGGGACGGGGAGCTGCGGCTTCCGCTCAACTCGCCGATGAGCTTCGGCAAGACGGGCGTCCGTCTGTTCGTCGACAGCGGCGCCGTGTTCGATGTGGACGAACGGTTGCGGAAGGCCCAGTTTCTGCAGGGCGTTGGCGTGGGCGTGTTTACGAGCGCCGCATTCATCAACCTCTTACTCGATATTGGACACGATCTGCATGGCAGCGCACGCGTCCATATCCGCACCAATGTCAGCTTCTAACGGCGAGGGGACAGTAAGCCGGATCGAATTTTCGTCGAATGCCCTCGGCCGTCGAGGGAGAGAGCAGAGGGGACGACACGGCCCCGGCCGGGTCGAGTGGATAGCGGGGAGTATAATCCGCACGCCCCGATGCCCCGCTATTCCACGGTTCTCTTCGATCTTGACGGCACCCTGATTGACTCCACTGAGTTGATCATGACGTCGTTCCGCCACACGATGCGCACGCATCTCGATGCGGTGCCGTCGGAGGAGGAGTGGCGGTCGGGGTTTGGCACGCCTTTGCGCCTGCAGCTGGCTCGATTCGCGCGTGATGCAGCGGAGGTCGAGGTGATGGTCGAGACCTATCGGTCCTACCAGCGGTTGCACCACGACCGTCTCGTGAGCGCCTTTCCAGACATCGTTCGGGTAGTCGCACGGCTGGCGGCGAGCCAGATTCCCCTTGCCATCGTAACCAGCAAGAACCGCGAGGCGACCCTGCACGGGCTGCGGCACTGCGGGCTGGAGGCGTACTTCGATGTGGTGGTCTCGTCGGATGACGTGACACGGCACAAGCCCGAACCGGCGCCCGTGATCGAGGCGCTGGCGCGGCTGGATCGTCCAGCGCACGGCACCCTGTTCATCGGCGACTCGCCGTTCGATTGTATGGCCGGGCACGCGGCCGAGGTGTCGACGGCGGCGGTGCGCTGGGGGCCGTTCGCGCGCGCCGAACTGGAGCGGCACGAGCCCGATCATTGGCTGGAGCGCCCGGCCGATATTCTGGACCTGACGGACTCCGAGACGCCACCGGGCCGGTCCGTCTCTGGCGTCGAGGATGGATCCTAGCTATGCATATTCCTGAAGGCTACAAACTGTTCGAGTGGGTGGACCCGTTCGAAGAACTGGTCGGCCCGTTGTGCTTCAAAGAGGAGCTCGACGGTCGTGTCCGGTTCGCGTTCGAGGCGACACCCAAACATGCCAACACGGCCGGCCAGATTCACGGCGGCATGCTGATGACGTTCGCCGATTTTGCCCTGTGCCTGGCCGCCATTCATGGGTTGCCCGGTGAGCGATGCGTCACGGTGTCGCTGAGCAGCGAGTTCACGGCGCCTGGCCAGGTGGGCGACTTCATCGAGTCGACTGCGGAGGTCGTTCGGCGCGCGCGCTCGTTGACGTTCGTGCGGGGGATGGTCACCGCCGGGGACCGGACGCTGCTGAACTACAGCGGTATTGTGAAACGCTTGCCACGGTCCGAGGGAACTCCACGGACCCAGGCCCCCACCTGATTCTCCGGCTATACTCACACCCTCGTTCCTATGAACAAGGCTATCCAAGGAGGATCTGAACATGCGTCCTCGTCAGATACTGGCGACAACCCTGGCGGTGTTGATGCTTGCGGCCCCCGCAGCGTTCGCGCAGTACGGCGCGTCCGACGGCGAGTGGCGGAGCTTTGCCGGGGATATCGGCAGCACCAAATACTCCGGGCTTGACCAGATCGACGCCGACAACGTTGACTCGTTGCGCATCGCCTGGCGACGGCCGTCTGTGGACCCGTCGTATCTCGAGATGGATCCGAACCTCCGTTTCTCCAGCCAGTCCACGGCGGCCCCGCTGATCATCGGTGGTGTCGGGTATGTGCCCAATGGCATCGGTCTGGTCGAGGCGTTCGACGCTGCGACCGGGGCGACGCGCTGGCTGCAACGGCCGTTTGGCGGCAGCGACGATCTGCGTGGCACTGGCACGCGGGGCGTGGCGTATTGGACCGACGGCACGGAGGCACGCATCATCTCGCAGCGCGGGGAGTATCTCTACGCGCTCCATCCGGGCACCGGCGAGGCGATGCCGGGCTTCGGTGAGGACGGTCGCGTACATCTGACGATCGGCCTGGAGGAGGGAGCGCGGTATCGCTGGGGCGGCGCGCCCACCGTGATCCGAGACGTGATCGTGGTCGGTCAATCGATGTCCGACACATTCGAGACCAAAGAGGCGATCCGCGGAGACGTGCGCGCGTTCGATGTGCGCACCGGCGCGCTGAAGTGGGTCTTTCACACGGTCCCCCAGGCGGGCGAGTTCGGCACCGACTCCTGGGAAGACGACGCATGGCAGTTCTCCGGCCATGCGCCGGTGTGGTCCCTCTTCAGTGCCGATGAGGAGTTGGGCTACATCTACATGCCGGTGACGTCGCCGACCAGCGACATGTACGGTGGCCACCGCGGTGGCGACAATCTGTTTGGCCAGAGCCTCGTCTGTGTCGACGCGACCACCGGGGAACGCGTCTGGCATTTCCAGACGGTCCACCATGGGTTGTGGGACTACGACCCGCCGGCCGCGCCCATCCTGATGGACATCACCGTCGATGGCCGGCCCATCAAGGCGGTGGGTCAGTTGACGAAACAGGCATTTCTCTTCGTATTTGATCGGGCGACGGGGGAACCGGTCTGGCCCATCGAGGAGCGGGCGGTGCCACAATCCCTGACGCCCGGTGAAGTCACGTCGGCGACTCAACCGTTCCCAACCAAGCCGCCGGCGTTCGACCGCCAGGGTGCGACCGTCGACAACTTGATCGACTTCACCCCCGAGCTACGCGCGGAAGCGGTGGCCATCGCCGAGGGCTATGTGACGGGTCCGCTCTTCACGCCACCGTCGGTGGCTGGTGATGGTGCAGACAGCACGAAAGGCACCATCCAGTTGCCAGGCTCCCAGGGGGGCGCCGATGTGCAAGGCGCGGCGTTCGATCCGGAAACCGGTTACCTCTACATCCCGTCGATCACGTCACCGTTCGTCGCCGACGTCATTGAAGGCAATCCCGATCGCACGAACCTGGCGTTCGTGAAGGGCGGGCGCCAGTGGATTGGCGGGCCCCGGGGCCTCCCGTTGTTCAAACCGCCCTATGGGCGGATCACCGCCATTGACATGAACCGCGGTGAAATCGTGTGGATGACGCCCAACGGCGACGGGCCTCGGAACCACCCGGCGATACGGCACCTCAATCTGGGCCCACTCGGTGTGCCAGGGCGGCCGGCGCCGCTCCTGACCAAGACACTCCTGTTTATCGGACAGGGGGCCACCAATTTGCCCGGGGGCGCACGGGTGCCAGACGGGATGCCGCCAGAAATCGTCACCAACTACGGAGGCCGTTTGTTCCGCGCGTACGACAAGGCGACCGGCGATGTGGTGTGGGAAACGGAAATGCCAGCCGGCGCGCTCGCGCCGCCAGTGACCTACATGGCCGGTGGGAAGCAGTATGTGTTGGTGGCGCCCGGCGACGTGAACGCGCCGGCTGAAATTCTAGCGTTCGCCTTGCCGTAGCCGGGGTTACAGGGGACTACGTCTCGCGATTCTCGGTGTTGGACGGCGGCCGTCGTGCGGGCGCCGGGCTGTCAATAGCCCCTTGGACCGCTTTGAGCAGCGTGCGCGGGTGCATCCGAGAGGGACATCCAGACCCTGGTCACGGGCAGTCGCCTCTGGTGGTCCGGCCCCGACCTCGGGGTCGGCGTACTAGAATCCGCGTTTACGGCCTCTGAGGCCGCGACGGCTTCCCTTGGGTTTCGCCGGTCGGCGGCCGAAGTCCATCCCTCCACCCCCGGCGGACGGGCCATCGTCCATGAACGGCTGGGGCGCCCGCGGCGCGCGATCCCGCGCCTCACTGACACGCAGGTTACGTCCGTTCAGTTCTTTCCCATCCAACTTTTCGATGGCCAACGCCACGGCGGATCCATCATCGAACTCGATGAACGCGAAGCCGCGAGGCCTGTCGGTGGCCCGGTCGATCGGAAGAAAGACCTCTTTGACTGGCCCCGCTTCCGCGAAGAGGGTCTCGAGGTCAGCCTGGGACGTTTCGTAGCTAAGGTTCCCGACGAATATTCGCGAAGAAATGGTGAGCCTCCCTTGTCATCAGCCGGTCCGCGTCCCCCAGTAGCCGGCCAGACGCCCAACGTCTAGACAGCGCGACCACGCCGTCCGTACCGTTTCATCACCGTGTCGTCGCTGGGTGGGAAACGCACGCCGGTAGGTCTATGAGGATCGCGCACGGCACGCGACTCGGTCAGCATACTCTGACGGTCTGGGAAACGCAAAGCTACGTGGGGGTTGCCGCCTGAGCCGCCGCGCCCCGGCGAAAGAAGGCTATGTCGACGGCCGGGAACTCGACGGTGCTGCCCCAGCGGTGTGCGATCCACTGGCAGGTGTCGCGCGAGAAAAAGCAGACATGCGTCGGGTCACGGATGTATCGCGATGCCGCGAACGCGGGTTGGTTCGTGACCCATTTCGTCATGACGCCAAGTACGCCGCCCGGCGTGAGGGCCGCGTAGCAACGGTCCAAGTCCGTTCTGGGATGGTGGAGGTGTTCCGCGACCTCGGTGGCGGTGATGAAGTCATACCGGCGGCTCCAGACGTCGGGGTCTGGCGCGTAGAACACATCGTACAGAAAGACCCGCAGCCCGGCTTCTCTGAGCATGGGGCCCAGTGTCGGACCAGGACCGGAACCGAAGTCGAGGCCGACCGCGCCCGGCGGGACGAGTTTCAGCAGCGGATCGGCGAGCCGCGCCAGGAATGCGCGATAACGAGCATCGCTGGGGTCGTTCTGGTGCTGATCGTAGCGCGCCTTCTCCGCTGTCGCATCGACTCGAGACTCCGGGGGGACGAACACCAGGGCGCACCGACGGCATCGCCAGTATGCTCGGGTCCGATCTTCGTGGTATCGCGTGGCGCCGGTCCCGTCGCAGAGTGGGCACGCTGGCGCAGGTTCTCCGACCGCCGCCATCAGAACAACGGATAGATGAAGGGCGCGGCTGCGGTACCGGCAAGGAGGATCAGGGCGCCGATGAGAAGGAGGACCAGAATGATCGGCGTCAGCCACCACTTCTTGTTGTGCCGCAGGAACTCCCACAGCTCCAGGAGCAGACCGGGCCTCGGCGCGCTGGCCTGGTGCGCGAAGTCGCTCCCAGGGCCGTCGTGGGTATCGTTGTTCGTCACGATCGATGTCCTCTCTGACCCACCACTCTAGTCGAGCCGACGACGAATCCCAATGGCCCGTTGGCGGGCAAGAGGACGGCTGCTCGGTAGGCGCGTCCGCCGCGAGCCAGACGTTCGGCACCGGCTGCGTGTGCCCCGTGGCCATGAACCAATGGCAGCCGAGCGCCGCGCACGCCTCGTCTGCGTACCGCGTAACCCTAAAACTGCCGTAGATATCTGTCGAGCCTGTTGGGTGGCACGTGCTTGGTCCAGTACGTCGGTGCCTTCCGCCGGAAGGCTCGGTCCAGCGGGTCGCCGCGCAGGACTCGCACGCCGAGCCCGATGGGGGTGATCACCAGAAAATAGATCGCGCCGAGGAGTAGGTGCGACAGTACCCATCCGATCGGAAAGACCGCGTACATCCAGCCAACGTAGATACGTCGGCGGCTGGCGGGCCAGGCCGCAAACACGGCGGCGAGCAGGCCACCGCCGCCCCACAGGGCCGCCGCCAGTGTCCACGAGTCCGTTCGCCGCCAGGCGACAAGACCGACAATCGCGACAAAGACAGGCAAGAGCAGGCCGAACCACCGCAGGTCCCGCGTGGTGGGGTTCGTGTTGATGTCCAGAACGGCCATGGTTGTCGATCTCGATCAGTCTAGCGAGAACTGCGCCAGATACTCCTCGGTGGCTGGCGCGGCATTCGGTTGTTCCTGTTTCAGCAGGACGAGCCCTTCCATGACAAGCACGTCCATGTTCGTCGCCATGAAGCAGCGGTATGCCTGATCCGGTTGGCAGACGATCGGTTCACCCCGCACGTTGAAGCTGGTGTTGATGAGCATCGGACATCCGGTCAGGCGCTCGAACGCACGCAGTAACGAGTGATAGCGTCCGTGCCGGCCGGCATCGACCGTTTGCACACGCGCCGAGTAGTCGACATGCGTGATCGCCGGCATCGTGGAACGCGGCACCTGCAGCTGTGCGAGCCCTTCGAGGCCACCGTCGTCGGCGTCAGAGACTCGCAGTGAGTCGTGGACCGGCGCGACGAGCAGCATGTACGGGCTGTCCTGGCCTGTGGCCATGTCGAAGTATTCGCTGACACGGTCGTGCAAGACCGACGGCGCGAACGGACGGAAGGATTCACGGAATTTGATCTTTCGGTTCATCACCGACTGCATGTCCCGGCTGCGCGGGTCGCCAATGATGCTGCGCGAGCCCAGTGCGCGTGGCCCGAACTCCATGCGTCCTTGAAACCATCCGACAACCTGTTCGCCCGCCAGCAATTCCGCAACTCGGTCGCAGAGAGCCAGCTCATCATCGAAACGGTGATACACGGCCCCCTGGGCGTCCAGGAAGGTCGACAACTCATCGTCCGTGAAACGTGGACCGAGCAATGAGCCTTGTTGGCGGTCCTGAGTCACGGGCGGTCTCGGCTGGTCGAGCAACTGATGCCAGATAAAGAGCGCCACCCCGAGCGCGCCCCCCGCGTCGCCGGCCGCCGGCTGAATCCAGATGTCGTCGAACGGAGACTCGCGGAGCAGCCGGCCGTTGCCGACGCAGTTGAGCGCGACCCCCCCCGCCAGGCACAGGTTGCGCTGTCCGGTTTCTCTATGCACGTGACGCGCGGCCGCCAACATGATCTCCTCGGTGACCACTTGAATGGAGGCGGCGAGGTTCATTTCTCGTGTAGTGATCGGCGACTCCGGATCACGACGGGGCCCGCCGAATAGGGCGTCGAAGGCTGGCGACGTCATTTGGAGACCCTCGCAGTATCGGAAGTACGTCATGTCCATCCTGAATGACCCGTCAGGCTTGAGGTCGATCAGGTGGTCTCGAATCAGGTCAGCGTAGGTCGGTTCTCCGTACGGAGCCAGACCCATCAACTTGTACTCGCCGGAATTGACCTTGAAGCCTGTGTAGTACGTGAACGCGGAGTACAGCAGGCCTAGCGAATGTGGAAACCGCAGTTCATGCGTCAGTTCGATACGGTTGCCGTGGCCGACGCCGTAACTGGCGGTGGCCCATTCGCCGACGCCGTCGAGCGTGAGAAACGCTGCGTCCTCGAAGGGGGCCGGAAAGAAGGCACTTGCTGCGTGTGATTCGTGATGTTCGGTGAAGGTAATCGCCTTGTGATACCCACCGCCCAGTCCCTGCCTGATCTCGCGTGGCAGGTGCAGCTTCTGCTTGAGCCACTGTGGCATGGCGTGAATAAAGGAGCGGTACCCACGGGGCGCGTAGGCGAGGTAGGTCTCGAGTAGTCGCTCGAACTTCAGGAACGGTTTGTCATAAAACCCGACGTAGTCGAGGTCGCCGGCGTCAATTCCCGCTTCCGCCAAGCAGTAGGCGACGGCGTGGGTGGGAAATGTGGCGTCGTGTTTGGTGCGCGTGAACCGCTCTTCCTGTGCCGCCGCCACAATCCGGCCGTCGACCAGAAGCGCTGCCGCCGAGTCGTGATAGAACGCCGAGATGCCCAGGATTGCGGTCATAACGAACACCGAGTGCACATCAGCTCGTTTCCGGCTCCGTTCGTGCCCAATGGGCACTACCAAGTATCATCGGAGGCTGAAACGGAGACCCAACGATGACGACCATCCTCAATCAGACGTCGCAATTTCTTCGAATTTCACTCGCCAGGGGCAAGGTGCTTCGATTGGGCCCCCACAAAGAAGGCCAGATCGCGACGCCTGACGCCGAGCGCGAGTCAATCAAGGCACTGGTGGCCGACGGTTCGCTCAAAATCATGAGCGGTGGACCTCAGGCGGGTACCGCCGCTGCCAACCCTGCGCTGCGCACGAATGTGCACGGGCACCTGCCTCGCGTGAACGGCGGAAACAGAGGCGACCGCTAGCGTACACTCTGCATGTCTTGAGTGGGACGCGTGACCCCCGGCGTGCGGCCCCGTGTTCGATTGGCCGCAGATTCAGGTGGGCCGCGACCCATGTTTGTCTTGCACCATTTCTCACGGAGGATTCTGCGTATGTCGTGTACCCCGATTCGTCTTCAGATCGGCCTCATGCTCGCGATTGTCGTCGGCATGGCCTGGTCGCCAGCTCCCGCCGTGGCCCAGCAGAGCGGCCAGTGGCAGACATACGGCACCGAGAACGGCGAGTGGCGGAGCTACAGTGGGAACATTGCCGGTCAGAAGTACTCACCGCTCGACCAAATCGACGCCAGTAACTTCGAGGAGCTGGAGATCGCCTGGAGTTGGAGTTCCGTGGACACCATGGTCAGTCGGACCATGCCCGATGGCAGCGAGTGGTGGGCGCCGCTCGAGACGATCGTCGAATCACTGGTTGAAGACACGCCGAACCTTTATCGCGCGAACAACCTGCCACGCGCCGGGGGGATGGCCGCCACGCCGTTGATGGTTGGTAGCGTCATGTACTTTAACACCGCGCTGTCACAGGGCGTGGCAGTCGACGCGACCACCGGGGAGACGCTCTGGGTGTTCAACCCCAAGAGCTATGAAGAGGGCACGACCCCGATGAGCGGGACGTTCCGGCAGCGCGGCGTTGCGTACTGGACGGACGGCGAAGAGGACGAGCGAATTTTCTGGGGCACGGGCAACGGGTATCTCGTCTGCGTGAAGGCGAAGACCGGTCAACCATGCCCCGACTTTGGCCCAGAGGGCAGCGGGATGGTGGACGCCATGGTCGGTGTGCCACGGGCGGTGCGAGAAGACCGCGACTATCTGAACGCGCTGCTCTACGGCATCCACTCACCGCCGATTGTGGTCCGCGACCGCGTCATCCACGGCTCGCAGGTCGCCGACCGGCGCATCACGAAGGAAGCCGTGCCCGGGTGGGTACGCTCGTGGGACGTGCGGACGGGCGAGCACGCCTGGGATTTCCATACGGTGCCGAACAGTGCGGACGAGTTCGGGGCCGACAGTTGGCTGAACGAGTCGTGGCGATACTCCGGCAATGCCAACGTCTGGTCATTTTTGGCCGGTGACAACGAGCTGGGTCACGTGTATCTGCCGACCGGCACGGCGACCAACGACTACTACGGGGCCAACCGACCCGGCGACAACCTCTTCGCGGAGTCGATCATCGCGGTCGACGTCGAGACCGGGGAGCGTGTCTGGCACTTCCAGGCGGTCCATCATGGGCTGTGGGACTACGATTTTCCCACGTCGCCCAACCTGGTGGATATCACCGTCGACGGCCGCGACATCAAGGCGCTGGTGCAGGTCAGCAAGCAGGGGTTTGTCTACACGTTTGACCGCGTGACCGGCGACCCGGTCTGGCCGATCGAAGAGCGTCCGGTGCCGACGGAGACCAACATGCCCGGCGAGTACGTCTCGCCGACCCAGCCGTTTCCCACGAAGCCAGCGCCGTTCGAGTACCAAGGGGTCACGATCGATGATCTGGTGGATTTCACCCCGGAGATTCGCCAGATGGCCATCGAGGCGGTAAGTCCGTTCAGATTGGGCCCGCTGTTCACGCCGATCTCGCGTCCCGTTGACGGGGGCTGGCAGGGCACCCTGATGCGCCCGCCAGATGGCGGGGCCGCAACCTGGGGCGGCGCTGCCATCGACCCCGACTCTGGGTGGTTGTATGTGCCGTCGCGAAACCAGGCGGTGGTCATCAGCATGTACCAGCCGGACCCCGCGCTTGGGGCCACGGTGGAGTACACGCACGGGGCCTCCGAGGACGACATGTTGCAGGGCCGCGGCCTGGGGCCCTCACGGACGGGTGCGCTGATGCCCCAAGGGCTTCCGCTCCTGAAGCCGCCCTATACGCGTATGACGGCGATCAACATGAACACCGGAGAGCATGAGTGGATGGTGCCGCTGGGCGACGGTGATCGCGTGCGCAACCACCCGCTTCTCCGTGACCTGAACCTGCCACCTGTCGGGGGCGATGGCGTGGGCGGGCCCGTGCTGACGAAGACCCTGGTCATCAGTGCCTTGACGGCCGGGAGCAGCAATGGCGGACCGCGTCTGGTCGCGCGCTCGAAAGACACGGGAGAGGAACTCGGTTCGGTGGACCTGCCGACCGGCGCCATCGGCACGCCGATGACATACATGGTGGATGACCAGCAGTACATCGCCGTGGCGATCGGCGGACGTCCCCCGCAGATGATCGCATTCAAGCTGCCGTAGCCGCGGCTGGGCAGGTTCGTCGAGGGTCCTCGTAGGGCCGGTGGTCCACACCAAGGAGGGTTCGTGCTGTATTTTCTTCATAGGCGTGCTGGCATCGCTCAGACGTTGTGTCTCGTGGTCGCAGGTAGTGTGCTGGCGGCCGCCTGTACGCCTGCGCCGGAGGCGCCGGCCTCCCCGACGGCGGCTGAGCCGGTGGCCGAACCGAAGGTGGACGTCCGTGAGGTGTCGGTCGCCGCCACCGTCGCGTTCACCGAAGGACCGACCGTGGCGGAGGACGGGACGGTCTTTTTTACCGACCTCGACACCAACCGCATCGTGCGTATGTCCACCGACGGTGTGGTGTCCACCTTTCGGCAGCCCAGCAATGCGGCCAACGGGTTGATCTTCGACCGTGAGTGGCGTCTGCTGGCCTGCGAAGGTGGCGACGGTGAAACGGCGTTACCCCGCGTGACTCGCACCAACATGGAGACTGGCGAGGTCGAGGTCCTGGTCGACCACTACGAGGGCAAGGAACTCCATCGGCCGAACGACCTGACGTTCGACGGGCAGGGGCGCATCTACTTCACAGACCGGCCGGAACCGAACTGGCGCCCGGAGCAGACCGGCGTGCACGGAGTCTATCGGGTGGACCTGGACGGCTCAGTCACCCGCATTCTCACCGAACCAGAGGTGATACGCCCGAACGGCATCGTGATTTCGCCCGACGATACGACGCTCTATCTGCTGGAAACAGAGCAGAGCGCTGACGGTCCGCGGCTGATTCGCGCCTATGATCTGGCTGCCGACGGGACCGTGAGCAACATGCGGGTCTTCCACGACTTCCATCCGGGGCGGAGTGGGGATGGCATGACGATCGACAGCGCTGGCAACCTCTATGTAGCCGCCGGTCTCAATCGGCGGCGCGGGACAAGCGAGACGCTGGACACCGTGGCCGGCGTGCATATCTTCTCGCCCGACGGGGTGCTGCTCGAACACATCCCGATTCCCGAAGATACGATCACGAACGCCGCGTTCGGCGGGCCCGACCTGCGAACGTTGTACGTGACCGCCGGGAAGACGCTGTTCAGTTTCCGAACGGATGTTGTAGGGACGCGACGGTGAGAAGAAGAAACATGAAACGGATGTTCCATCACGCGGTGGCCTTGGTCGGGCTCCTGGCCATAGTGCCCGGCGTGTCATGGGGGCAATCGGCGTCCCCGTCCACCGGAGTCGACCCCGCGGTGGCACCGGCGCCGCTGCGCTACGCGGCCGTTATCGAAGACGCGCGTCTCCTGGTGCGGATGGACCTGCGGGAGCGAGGGTACCCGGGTATCGCGATTGCCGTCTCCGTGGATGGAGAGACCGTGTGGTCCGAGGGGTTTGGCTATGCGGATCTGGAACATCGGGTGCCCATGTGGCCGTCGGTCAAGTTTCGAGTCGGCAGCGTGTCGAAGTCGATGACGGCGGCTGCCGTCGCAACGCTTGTTGAAGCAGGACGACTGGACCTTGATGTCCCGATCCAGCGGTATGTGCCGTCGTTCCCGGAGAAGCCGCACCCGATCACGACACGGCAACTCGGGGGACACCTGGCCGGCATCAGGACGTACGAGGGGGACGAGAACTTCATTCGCGACCCGTACACGAGCGTCGTGGACGCACTGGACATCTTCCGAGATGACCCGCTCCTTCACCCGTCAGGCACCGCATTTTCCTATACGAGTTACGGCTTCAATTTGATCAGCGCGGTGGTCGAGGGCGCGTCGGGCCAGCCGTTCCTGGACTACATGGCCGACGCGGTGTTCAGACCGCTCGGGATGCGGGAGACGGTCGCCGACTGGGTCACCCCCATCGTGCCAGGGCGGGCGAGCTACTACGTCCGCAACGACGCTGGTCAGGTCGTGAATGCGCCGTTCGTCAACAACAGCTACAAGTGGGCCGGGGGCGGGTTCCTGTCGACGACCGAAGACGTATTGCGGTTGGCCAACGCGCATCTGAGAGACGACTACTTGTCGAAGGCGTCGCGGAAGATGCTGTTTACCGAACAACGGACAGACGCTGGCGAGGGTGTGGGCTACGGGTTCGGTTGGTTCATCCAGCAGGACGACGCGGGGCGGCGACTGCTGTCGCATGCTGGCGGGTCGGTCGGGGGCACGTCGCTGATGATTATGGAGCCGGAGACCCGCGTTGTCGTCGCCGGCCTGATCAACCTGACTGGCGCCAATAATGAGGTTGTCAGAGAGGTGCTCAGACGATTCATTGATGCCACGTCGGCCACGACCCCGCACTGATGGCGTCCGCGCACCGACGTGCCATGCTGCGGCGGGGCCTCACGCCCGGCGCCTGGTGGCGCGAACCGGGATCCAGCCACGCATGACAAAGCCGCGATTCCAACTTTGGCGCTGGGAGCCGATCTATAGGCACGAGGGGGAGTTGTATCTCGAGCGGCTGCGCGTGGTGTCGTGTCCCTGGTTTGGCCTGTATATCCACTGGTTCCACGCCAGCGACGACGATTCGCTGCACGACCACCCATGGCCGTTCCTGACCGCCATCGTCCGAGGAGGCTATTGGGAGTACACGCCAGGAGCGGACGAGACCATGGTGAAGCGGTGGCACCCGCCGCTGTCGATTCGCGCGCGCCCCGCGCGCTGGTTGCATCGCGTTGAGATCGAACCGGACCGCAAGCCTGTGACCATCGTGCTCCGCGGTCGTCGGACTCGGGCGTGGGGATTCAAGACACCCTCCGGTTGGATTCCGTGGCCCAAATACAAGGACCAGAAGGCCCGGGCCGCGGTCAGTGACTCATCGCGTGCAGCAGCACGTTGACGCCGAGGGCATAGCCGTCAGGCGCGAACTGTTCGAAGTATCGCGTGTCCTCACCTTCGCGCTCCCACGAGTCCTGGATGTCGGTGTTGTGGGTCATCGCCACCAGGATGCGCCCGTCCTCGTCAGTGATCACCCGGAAATGCGGTTCGGCGCTGTCTGGTCCACGCTCCGATGTCGACGAGCCACCGGTACGTCGCCAGAAGCGGATGTTCGCAATCTGTGGCACCTCCCCGATGGTATACATCGACCTGAAGAGCGGGTGGGTCAGCGGCAGATCGAGAATGGGGTACTCACCAGGCGGCAACACGCGGCCGATTTCGGCTGCCCATTGGGCCCACGCATTGCTCCCCCAGAAGTCGTCGACCCACAGAAACCCGCCCTTGAGTAGATATTCGCGCAGGCGGAGCACTTCTTCCGCGCTCAATCCCATGGTGCCGACATCGGAGGTCATCACGAACGGACAGGTGAACAGCTCAGGACTCGTCATCTCGACCACCCAGTGGTTCGGGTGACCCCGGTCGCTCAGGTCGACCGTCGTCGCTGTCAGCTCCGAGAACCGGATCATGAAGTTCACGTCCGCCGCCGGATAGTCCGTGCTCCATCCGTAGCCTTCGCGCTCGCTCCGCACGCTCGTGTACATCAGGCGGCAAAAGGTAAAGCCGTTGTCCCGGTGTTCCGCCGGTTTGAGACGTGGGGCCATGCGGCTGCGTCGAGAACCGCCCCAGCCGACCTGGGCGGAGACCGCCGACGCGACAGCGACCGCCAGCAGCGTTGCCGCGGCGAGCCGTAACGTCCACCGGCCGGTTGGGCGCATGATGTGAGGGGCCTCCAGGATGGAAGAAGTCGCGAACCAGATTGTGACACAGGGCCCGGGCGCGCGACGCCGTTCTCGCCTCGGCCTCGGCCGCTCACTTGCGCGGGCGGGCCGCCCTGCGCGATCATAAGCGTGCAGCACTACTTTAAAGGGGGCGTGGATGACGGGTCGATGGTACGGAGCGGTCGCGGTGGCACTGATGTCGTTTGCACCTGGAGCGGCAGTCGGACAGACCGCTGCGCCGGAGAACTGGACGGCACCTCGAACGGCCTTCGGACAGCCGGACTTGCAGGGGACCTGGGAGAATAACCGTGCCACGCCGATGGAGCGACCGGAGCAGTTTGGCGACAAGGCGACGCTCACCGACGAGGAACTCGCCGAGCTGACGAGCCAGATCGCGGCGTTCCGAAACTCTGAGCAGGCGGGCGATCTGCTTGGCGATCGACTTATCCAGCAGGCGCTCGGAAACTCGGAGTTCCAGGACTTCGACGCCGAGACTGGCAACTACAACGCGTTTTGGCTGGTCGATCGAGCACTCGACAACCGGACATCGCTGATCATTGCGCCCGCGGATGGACGTCGCCCGTCGCGAACCGACGCCGCGCAGGGGCGCGCCAGAGACCGCGCCGCCTCTCGTGGCGGTCCGTCGGACGGCCCCGAGAGCCGTGGGTTGGGCGACCGGTGCCTGCACTTTGCCGTGCCCAGTATGGGATCTGGCTACAACAGTTATTTCCAGCTCCTGCAGACACCAGACCAGGTCACCATCATCCAGGAGATGGGTCATCTCGTCCGCACCATCCCACTGGACGGACGGCCGCACCTGGACGAGAAGATTCCGCAATGGATTGGGAACGCCCGCGGTCGTTGGGAGGGTGACACCCTCGTCGTCGAGACCCGCAACTATGACCCGCAGAGCAGCTACAGCGGCGGTTCGTCGAATCTGGTGTTGGTCGAGCGCTTTTCACGCGTGGCACCGACGGTGCTCCGGCAGGAGCTCACACTGACCGACACGGACACCTGGGAGAGTCCCTGGACCGTGGAACTGCTGTTGGATGAGAGTCAGGATTTACTCTTCGAGTACGCCTGCCATGAAGGCAACTACGCCATGGCCGGTATTCTGGGTGGCGCACGCGCCGAGGAGCGCGACGCAGACGGCGGCCAGTAGCGTCACACCACGGCTCGTGGCGGCCGTCTCGTCGATGACAGGTCGCACGTAGGAGTTCTACCGATATGCAATCACGATATGCCGCGATGGCTCTCGCCGTTGGCGCGGTCCTGTCGATGTCCGTACTAGCCAACGCTGGACAGGAGCGCCCGCGGACCCCGTGGGGCGCGCCGGACCTGCAAGGTATCTGGAACAACTCGACCACCACGCCGCTCGAGCAGATGACGGCCGAGGAGATCGCGCAGGGGCGCGCCGCCCAGCGTCCCGTGTTCGAGGCCACACGGGGCACTGGCGCTGCGTTTCCAGAACAGCGCGGGCCGCTCGAGCAGCCATCCCTGATCGTCGACCCTCCGGATGGGCGGATATCGATGACGGATCACGCGGTGCAACGTCTGATCGATCGCGAGAACGCCCGCGCGGGGCGTGGCGAGTCCGATTCCTGGCTTGATCGCAACTCGTGGGAGCGGTGCCTGACACGCACGCTGCCGGTCGGCATGATCCCGAACCTCTACAACGCGAACTACCAGATTTTTCAAACGCCAGACTATCTGGTGCTCGTGATGGAGATGATTCACGAGGCGCGCATTATTCCGCTCGATGGCCGGCCGCATGCGGCGGACGGCATCCGCCAATGGCTCGGCGACTCTCGCGGGCACTGGGAGGGGGAGACCCTGGTCGTCGAGACGCTACATTTCAATGACAAGCTCGACGGCGGCGACTATCAGCCGTCGCACATCCTACAAACCGGGCATCGCGGCACTGGCGAGACGCTGAAGTTGATTGAGCGATTTACCCTCACAGACCGGGACACAATCGATTACCGGTTCACGGTGGAAGACCCACAGACCTATACGCGGCCCTACACGGCGTCCATCCCGATGGATCGCTCAGACAGTGACGTCACCCTGTTCGAGTACGCCTGTCACGAGGGGAACTACGGCATGGTGAATCTGCTGCACGCCGGGCGAAGTGACGAGGAACAGGCGCTTACCCTTGGCGCGCTGGTCTCACAGCAGCGGAAGGCGGCCGGACACCCGGGGGTACGGGAGCCCGCGGTGCCGTTCGTGCCGGCTGAGGGGCAGCCATGATGGTGACCAGACGCACGCTCGTTGTGTGGTGCGCCGCGCTGGCGCTCGCAGCGGTATCGGCGGCGCCGGTGTCCGCCCAGTGGACCCCGAAACGCGTGGCGTCGGATGGTGCGGATATTCCCCGGACACCGTGGGGGCATCCAGACTTGCAGGGGCACTGGAACAATTCGACGACGACACCGGTGGAGCGGTTGACCCCGGAGGAGCGGGCCCAGAGCCGCCGCGCGCAGCAGGCTGTCATTGAGACAACGGGAGGCACTGGTGCGGGCTGGTTGGAGCAGGCAGGAGAGATCGACCGGGAGTCGTTGGTCATCGATCCGCCGGACGGTCGCATTCGGATGACGCAGCAGGGCGTACGGCGGCTGATTGACCGCGAGAATGCCCGGGCCGGTCGCGGTGAGGCGGACTCCTGGTTTGATCGCAACTCATGGGAGCGGTGCATTTCGCGCACGCTGCCCACCGCTATGATTCCGACGCTCTACAATGCGAATTATCAGATCTTCCAGACGCCTGACCACTTCGTGATCATGATGGAGATGATTCACGAGGCGCGTATCGTGCCACTTGATGGGCGACCGCGCACCACGGACGAGATCAGACAGTGGTTGGGTGACGCGCGCGGCTACTGGGAGGACGACACGCTGGTGGTCGAAACCACGCACTTCAATGCGAAACTCGACGGCGGCGACTATCAGCCGTCGCATGTCACCCCGACCGGCCCGCGGGGCTCCGGCGAGACCCTGACGGTGGTCGAGCGTTTTACGCTGACCGCCGTCAACACGATTGACTATCAGGTCACGGTGGAAGACCCGGAGACGTTTGCCGTGCCGTACACGGCGGCCATCCCGATGCAGCGGTCAGCTGGCGATGTGACGCTCTTCGAATACGCGTGCCACGAAGGGAACCACGCGATGGTGAATCTGCTGCACGCCGGGCGAGCTGATGAGGAGTTGGCGGTCGCCGCCGCCGCGATCGTGTCGCAGCAACGCAAGGACGCGGGGCACCCGGGCGTGCGTGAGCCGGCGGTGCCGTTTGCCCCCATACCTGACTGAGCCGCAACGGGACCCCGCATGGGTGGGGCCCCGGCAGAGAGCAGAGAGCAAGGACGAGCAATCGATGAGTAGACTGGGACTCGCTGCGGCGTTCTTGCTTGTCTGCATCCTCCCCGCTGAGGGCCAACAGTTGGCCGATCTGGCCGCTCCGACGCTCGGCATTTCGCCCTCAGATCCAGGTCTGTCTGGCCTCATTCTCGACACGGCGATCCCACTGGCTCCGCTCCGCATTCCGGGCGTGCTCACGCCTCTCGGCTGGACGGGGCTGGATCTCACCGCGCCGACGTCAGGACTTGGCTACGATCGATTGGCGGGACGCTCATACCGCTGGACAAAGACCCCGAGCGGCGGGACACGTCTCCGCGGCATTATCCCGGCCTCTGGCGGGTCGGCGTGGAGCGGGTCCATTTCGGCGAGCGGCACGTTGTCAGGGACTGACAGTAATCTGAACCCGTTCCGCTACAATCCGCGCACCGGGCTCCAGACCAACACCACTACAGGCGAGTCGTGTCTCGGACAGGGCATCGCTGGCCCCTGCCGCTAGAGCGGCGACCGGCGAGCTATCGTCCCGCCTTCGACGATCCGCGCGTTTCCCGGCGTGCATGTTCAACCTTGCCACGAGCTGAATCTGAGTCACGTGCCAATGGTGCGATGAGCCGCGGGCCATTGCGGCCAGGGGCTAGCCGAAGATCTCGGCGATCCGTAACTCCGGCATGCCCATCATGTCCCGATAGCGGGTGACCCACGCGATCGCCTCTTGCTTGGTGTCCACTCGGATGACCGTGAAGCCTGGAATGAGTTCTTTCCCCTCGATGAATGGGCCGTCGGTTACCGATACCTGGTCTCCGTCCTTGCGCACTCTCGTGGTGGTCTGGCTCAATCGTCCGGTGGACACAATGACGCCCGACTTGATGGCCTCCTCGTGGAATTTCCCGATCTCGGCCATGGCCTCCGGAGAGGGGGGGGGCGGATTGGCGGGGTTGCTGTCCTGCGGCCATCGTGAAATATACGAAAAATTGCATCCTGATACCTCCTGATTTCGTGGCAGCGTCCTCCGCTCCCGTACGCGTCGTTCACACGGTAGTCGAACGGTGAGGGTCAGCAGGGACATGCCATCCGAAATTATTGTCACAGTCGCGCGAGTCGCCGCTCCAGATACCGCCGCTCCGGATTCCTGCCGGACTAGCTCGATGGCGCGTATGTAGGCGTGGCGCGCCTGATCCACTGCGCCCGCGCGACGGGCCAGATCCGCTCGCGCGGCATGCGCCAGATGGTTGTGTGACAGTGCCGCGGTCCTCACGAGGTCGTTGACGAGAACGAGGCCGGCGTGCGCTCCATCCCGCATGCCGACGGCAATGGCCCGGTTGAGCGCGACGACCGGCGAGTCCTGTAACCTCCCGAGCATGTCGTAGTACCCAACGATCACGTGCCAGTTGGTGGTGTCAACGGCGTCGGCCGTCGCGTGCACCGAGGCGATGGCCGCCTGAATGAGGTAGGACCCCATGCGGCCGGACATCATGGAGGTGCGTACCAGGTCAACGCCCTCCACGATTAATGCTCGGTCCCACCGCGTAAGGTCCTGTTCCTCCAATGGGACGAGGTCGCCGTGGAGGTCGGTCCGCGCGGCGGTTCTGGACTCGTGCAGGAGCAAGAGGGCGAGGAGGCCAGTCGCTTCGGGTTCGGGAAGCAAGTCTGCGATCAGTCGGCTCAGGGATACGGCCGTTGCCGCGAGGTCACGCCGGAGGTGCTCCTGTCCGGACGTGGCCGAGTACCCCTCGTTGTAGACGAGGTAGACGACATGGAGCACCGCGTCAAGGCGTTCCGGGAGTGCCGAGTGGGATGGAACCTCGTAGGGTATCCGATGCTCCCTGATGGTCGCCTTGGCCCGCGACAGGCGTTTCTTCATCGTTTCCTCGGCCACGAGGAAGGACCGGGCGATCTCTGCTGTGGTCAGCCCGCACACCACGCGCAAGGAGAGGGCGACCCGCGCGTCGATGGTCAGCGCCGGGTGGCAGCAGGTGAAGATGAGCCGGAGTTGGTCATCGTGGAGGACGTCGCCGTCCCATGCCTCGGGTACCGTGTAGGTCCGTTCCTGGCGAGTGTAATGACCCGACAGCTCGGCCCCTCGGCCTCGCCGCCGAATCGCGTCGATCCCCTTGAACTTGCCGGTTGAGATGAGCCAGGCGCGCGGGTTGCTGGGGATGCCCTTGTGAGGCCACACCGTCAGGGCCGCACTGAACGCCTCTTGGAGCGCTTCCTCGGCCTGATCGATATCGCCGAGCAGAGGGACGAGGGTCGCCAGGACGCGCCGCGACTCGAGCGCGTATGTCTCGGCGATGCGCGTCGGTCGGATTCATGATGCCGCACTCGTCGGAGTCATCTGGCGGTGGCGTGAACTCACCATTCGCCACGCAATTGAGCAACCACTCGTCTTCGAGCGCAATGTGGCGCGCCAGCCCAAGCCCGGTCTTCGCCTTCGCGTCCGGTTGGTACTCGAGCCTGTCGGCGGGCACCGCCGCGAGAACACGCTGCGTCGTCTGCATCTCGTTCTCGAAATCAGCAATCAGGAATGCCGCGATGCTTTTCGCCTCTCCGGGAGTCATAAACTCCTCCTTTTTGTCAAAACAGGTGTATGCCAATGGGGCTAGAGAAGGTCGAAGCGATCAAGGTTCATCACCTTATCCCACGCCGCCACAAAGTCACGGACAAACGCCTGCTGCGAGTCGTCGCAGGCATAGACTTCCGCGATGGCTCTGAGTTGGGAGTTCGATCCGAATACGAGGTCGACGGCGCTGCCGGTCCACTTGAGTTCCCCCGTTCTGCGGTCGTGTCCCTCAAACAGTTGGTCGGATGTGGAGGAAGCCTTCCACTCGGTGTCCATATCGAGCAGGTTCACGAAGAAGTCATGAGTCAAGGTCTCAGGCCGCGTGGTAAGGGCGCCGGGTGCGGACTGCCCAGCCTGTGCATGCAGAACGCGCAAGCCGCCGACGAGCACCGTCATCTCAGGGGCGGTCAGCGTCAACAGGTGCGCCCGATCCACGAGAAGCGCTTCGGCTGACCTCCGGTGGCCTGGCCTGAGGTAGTTCCGAAACCCGTCGGCGGTAGGTTCGAGTACGGCAAACGAGTCGACGTCCGTCTGCTCCTGCAGTGCGTCTGCCCGCCCGGGCGAGAAGGGCACCTCAACGTCGTGCCCGGCGTCCTTCGCCGCTTGCTCGACCGCTGCGCATCCGCCCAGCACGATCAGGTCCGCGAGCGAGACCTGCTTCCCGTCAGATTGGGAGCCGTTGAACGCCTGCTGAATCGCCTCCAGGGTCTGCAACACTTTTCCCAATGCGGCCGGCTGGTTGATCTCCCAGTCCTTCTGAGGAGCAAGGCGAAGACGCGCCCCGTTCGCTCCACCGCGCTTGTCGGTGCCGCGGAAGGTCGCCGCCGACGCCCACGCGGTCGAGACCAGTTGTGACACGGAGAGTCCCGACGCCAGGATCGTGGTCTTCAGAGCGGCGATGTCCTGGTTGCCAATCACCGCATGCGTGGACTCGGGGACGGGGTCTTGCCACAACTGCGGCTCCGCAGGAACCAACGGGCCGAGACACCGCGTGCGGGGGCCCATGTCTCGGTGCGTCAGCTTGTACCAGGCTCGGGCGAACGCCTCTGCGAACTGCTCCGGGTGCTCGTGGAAACGCTTTGCAATCGGCGCGTAGATCGGGTCCTCCTTCAGGGCGAGATCCGTCGTCAGCATGATGGGGGCGTGGGACTTCGACGGGTCGTGCGCATCCGGTACGGTGCCCTGTGCCGACGCATCCGTCGGCGTCCACTGCGTAGCCCCAGCAGGGCTCTTCATCTGCTCCCATTCATAGCCGAACAGATTGTCGAAGAAGTTGTTGTCCCACTTCGCCGGTTCGGTGGTCCAGGCGCCGTCCAACCCACTGGTAATTGAATCGCCGGCCTTGCCGCTGCCGTAGCTGTTCTTCCAGCCGAAGCCTTGCTCTTCAAGACTGGCACCCTCGGGTTCGGGGCCGACATACTTGTCCGCATCGGCCGCACCGTGGGCCTTGCCGAATGTGTGTCCGCCGGCAATCAGCGCCACGGTCTCCTCGTCGTTCATCGCCATGCGTGCGAACGTCTCGCGAATGTCCCTGCCGGCGGCGAGCGGATCCGGGTTGCCGTTTGGTCCCTCCGGGTTCACGTAGATCAGACCCATCTGGACGGCGCCGAGAGGATTCTCGAGTTCTCTGTCACCGCTGTAGCGCTCGTCCCCCAGCCACGTGGTTTCCGGTCCCCAGTAGATGTCCTCTTCGGGCTCCCAGACGTCCGCGCGTCCGCCTGCAAACCCGAGCGTCTTGAACCCCATCGACTCCAGGGCGCGGTTGCCGGCCAAGATCATCAGGTCGGCCCACGAGATCTTCCGCCCGTACTTCTGCTTGATCGGCCAGAGCAATCTGCGCGCCTTGTCGAGGTTTCCGTTGTCTGGCCAACTATTGAGAGGCGCAAAGCGTTGTGTGCCGGAGGCGCCGCCGCCGCGGCCGTCAGAGATGCGGTACGTGCCCGCGCTATGCCACGCCATCCGAATGAAGAGCGGGCCATAGTGCCCGTAGTCAGCTGGCCACCAGTCCTGCGATGTCGTCATCAACGCATCGACGTCCTGCTGGAGAGCATCCAGATCGAGAGTCTTGAACTCCTCGGCGTAGTTGAACCCGTCGCCCATCGGATCGGACAAGGACGAGTTCTGGTGAAGCACTTTCAGGTTTAGCTGATTCGGCCACCAGTGTTGATTCGCCGTGGTGCCTGCCGCCGCGTGGCCGTGCGCTCCGCCCAACACCGGGCATTTGTTTTCGGTTGTCATGTTCTCTCCAATCGTGTGCTGTTCTTCTTGACCGGGTCAGTCTCGTGCACACTTCGTTTCAGGACTGGTATCGGCAGTGGTGTGTCCCGTAGCGCCTGCACATAGCCCCATGCGGCACGAGACGCAAAAGGGGTCAGGTTGATGTGGGTTTACATGCTGCGCAGAGGACGTCGTATTCGACCCGCACCTCTAGTACTGACAGGCCGCCAGGTAACTCCGACAGCGGCGGCGGGCCAGCGTTGAGATTGGGTTCAACGTCGAAGATCGCCCCGCACATGCGACAGATCGCGTGGTCGTGCGGTGGTTTCGCGCCGTCGACCCGTAACCGGCCATCGACCTCGGACAGTTTCCGAACCAGGCCAGCCTTGACGAACGAGCTCAACGTGCCATACACGGTCGAGAGCGAGAGTGAGGGGTGACTCTCAGCCAGTTCCTGATAAATGTTCTCGGCGCTCGGATGGTTACAGTTCCGCTGGACCGCGTCGAGGATGGCGACGCGCGGGCTGGTGGCTTTCAGACCGGCAGCCCGGAGTCGTTCAGCGTGTTCTGAGGCAGACACTTGAGAGTTGAATAGATTGTAATTATTATGAAGTGATACCTGATATTAACACTGGATTGTCACGATGTAAATCGTGCCCTCGGTGGGTCCGTGGAGCGGTGGACCAGCCGCGACATTGAGCGAGGCGCAGGGCAGCCTAATGTCTCGCTCACGGAGGCGTTGTGGCCGTAAGTTGTTGAAAACGCGCTGAATCACCACGGCGGAGATGTTGCCATTCGTAGTGCCATCGGTTCCTCCGGCTGCCAACAGTATCGTCCGCACTTAGAACGAAGCGTGCCACCCGGACCGGCTTGACACGACGGATCTATCAGATGTCGATGCTACGCACGCTGCGGCGACACGGCTTTGTCAAAACGGCACAGATCGTTGCCTACAGGTTGGCGCAACGGCTCATGGTCATCGACATCACGCACCTCATGATTCTGGCCGCCAACGATGTCGTGGCTCCGGCGGTCAGGGATGGCCTGACGTTCGATTCCTTGACACCGGCCGAAGTCTATTCGCTGTGCAAGGACGGCACCAACGGCCTCGACACATCTTTGGCAGACCGGATGTCAGGTCACGGAGACTTCTACTTCGCGGCTTTCGGCAAGAATCGACTCGCAGGGTATACGTGGTTCGCTTTTCAATCGCGTCGCGCCGGAATGTAATCGGGCTGAATCATTGTTGACCGGTGTTGGCATGTCCTTTCCCGCGTCAATGTGCTTCCCTTACAAAGGATTCGTCCTGCGTGAATTTCGAGGCGGACAGGTCTATGGCCACTTGATGTCTCAGGCCGCGACACGGCTGGCGGGCCGCAACGTCACGCGGATACTTTCAACCGCCGATTGGGTGAATTTCGCGGCTCACCAGAGCTGCTATTGAATCGGTTACCCCCGCCGGATGTTTACGATCACCCCAAAATTGACGGAATCACTAGGAATCTACTTCCTGAGCGATTCCGTCGATGCGGAACGGTCGTCGACTGTCGACTCTCCGTTAGCCTCGGCACTTTCCGGCGGCCGCCGAGGAGTATGAAAAGAACGACCCGCACAGACTGATGTCGAATGTTGGTCCGATGAAGAGTTCTGACAGCCAGCCGCGTCGATTGCCAACGACCGTCTCGATCTCATACATGGGTGTTGGTTGGTCGGAATCAATCGATCGAATGATGACCACCGCGCCAAGGCAACGCAGACCCCGGTCGGCCGGGCCGTCGCCCGAGACCTCTCCAACCACCCGCGTGCGCTCCGCGCTGTCCCACAGGTCAACGACCGGGACCCTGAGGACCCCGAAATCGCAGCCGCTGATGTGCACCCGGTCGTCCCGAGAAGGGGTCTGCGCCGTTAAGGGTGGTGGATTCACGGAAGCACGGGAGGCGGTGCTCGACGTTTCGGTTGCCAGAGCGCTCGAGTCGGTGGGCGTCGGGTCCGGTGCGGTAGGCAGCAACAGGAGTAATGCGATACCAGATACCGTGACAGCCGCCAGCAGCCAACCCCACCCCTTCTTCAGCATTTGGTCGCGGGTCCTCTCGGGTCGGCTATCGTGCGGTCGTCATCACCGCCAGTACGGTGAAGCCTTCTCTTACGCGTCTCGCCGTCTCACGGTCGGCGTCCTCCTCAGTGCGGGCTACGATCGGATATCCGCATGGGACCTTGCGCGCGAGACACTGGCTGAGTACTTGCTGCACGAGCACCTCGACTTCAGGAGCGTCTGGACCGTCCGCGCCTATCGAAGAGGCCAGATCGGTGGGACCGAGGAAGATCGCGCCGATGCCTGGAACGTCGAGGATGTCGTCGAGCCGCTCGACCGCGACCAGTGATTCGATCTGCAGCACGGCCACTAGTTGGCCGGACGGGTTCAGTGGCCACACATCGGCGTGGGCGCGGTACTCGTCTTCGGCAACCCCCCAGTAAGCCGAGGCCGTTCCGGAACCAGTACCTCTGTGGCCGCCGGTTGCCGGGCGTCCGTTCCCGCTCACTGGCGCCGACGCGTATCGCATTGCACGGATGGCGTTCCTCGCCTGCTCAGGGGTGTCGACGTCCGGAAACATGACCCCGAACGCCCCAATGTCGAGGAGTTGCGTGACGACATCCGCTGGCGCATGTCGTACGGCCACCGGTATGCGCACGATAGGCGCGACGGCCGGTGGTCCGTCGCCCGATCGCATCCGCACGAGCACCTGCCGGATGGCCTCGATGTCGAACTCGCCGTACTGCGCGTCGATGACGGTGAAGTCGAGATTGTCGTCGGGGTTACGACTGAACGTGCCGATGGCAGGACTGCCCTGCTGCAGTCGGGCGATGACGCGGTTGTCCGGCGCCGCATCCTGGCCGTGAAGCGTCGGAGAGCACAGGACGCTCAGCGCCAGCACGACTGACGTCGTGACGCCGGGACAACACGTCCTCGTGCTATTCATCGGTGGTCTGCCAGACCTGACCCTGCCCTCCGCCAAAGAGAGCGGTCACGTTGTCGTGCCAGAGCGAGGCGTCTGAAGCAAGTCCCATGGTCTGCTGAAACGGACAAGCTCATTCTACGTCCGCCGGGCTCCGTGACCGGCGCTTCAGGCGAAATAGGCTGTCTGTCGTCTACACACGAACGGAGGACTGTCGCGAGCAGCAGGTGAACGGCGGGGAGCGCCCGGTCGATGTAAAGGTGAAGCGGCAGGGGTATGTGAGCGGCGGCTACGGGTCGCCGACGAGCTTCACGGTGTTCGGCACTACTCGATTCGCGCACCGACATCGTCACCGCCCACGACGGCAGACACTGCCGGCGTCGTATATGGTGTCTCCACAAGCCCATTCGGCCCGGCGGAAAGGACCCAGAGCGCCTGTGGCTCGGTGGATGCCCCAGCCGTTTCACGTGCCCGCATGACACCAATGTTCACCATGTATCGGTTCCCCCAAGGGTCCGACCGTATCGGCAGCGAGGCATAGTCGGTCAGGT
>CAWWAF010000021.1:0-42809 GCA_963934795.1 uncultured bacterium | reverse complement strand
CGGCCGCTGCGGCAGCGACACCGGCCGTGCCCGACAAGAGCAGCACCACGGCAGCTCCGGCCGCTGCGGCAGCGACACCGGCCGTGCCCGACAAGAGCAGCACCACGGCAGCCCCGGCCGGCGCCGCCGCCGAGAAGCCAGACGCCGCCGAATAGCCCTACACCGTACGCGTCGGACGATCAGCCGACACCGCACGCTTGACTCTACCAAACAAGCTCACTAATATGAGCTTACTCAACATGGTGGACCAGTCCCATACGGCAATTTGTCGTGTGCCTTTGTACACTGTTTGAGGCTGGGCAGGCCGTTTCGCGACGCCACGTCGATAGCGGCCACTCGGTAGCCTGCGCTCGTCAGGGAGTCGCGGGAGGTTCTGGCGGTTGTCCTTGCCCACCGGCACCACTGGGGGACAAGGGCCGTTAGGCCCGGACCGTTGCGCGGCGCGTCTGTGCGCCGTTCGAGCGGAACCGGGGTTCGGGTATCGGAGGAGTAGGGTATGAGCGGCACTATCGCGCGTCTGTTGATCGACAAGGGTTTCGGCTTCATCCGTGATGAAGGTGGAGTCGAGCACTTCTTCCACCGGAGTTCCGTGCGCGGAGCGGTGTTCGAGTTGTTGCGGGAAGGTCAGCGAGTGGAGTTCACCACCGAGGACTCTGGTAAGGGTCCACGCGCTGGAGAAGTCCGCCTGATCGAGGACTAGCGCCTGCGGCGCCGTCCCCACCCCGGGGGCGGCGCCGCAGCATCGTCGTCTGATCTCCAACGAGATCCAAAGACCAGCGTGTCGTTCCTACACGAACGCCGGTTTCGTGTCGTTCGTTCGGTCTTGTTACGCCCTCCGCTGCCCAACTGAACCGGCTCGTCACCGCCAACGCGGGGCGGGACACCTCCGGCGAAATCAGGTGTCCCGTGCGATGATGGGTCCGCACGGAAGCGAACGGGGCCCGGTGGCCCTCCCGGTCTTCAAAACCGGTCGCCCCCCGCTAACGCGGGGGGGCTGGGTTCGACTCCCAGGCGCTTCCGCCACTTCCTGTGCCCATGGTCTGACCTTTACGCCCGTCGCGGCTCCGGGACGAGAATGCACGTATGAAACTGCCAACGTACCGGGAGTGGGCGCTCAATGACTAATCTCTGCCGCCGGCTGCGTGACTGAATGCTGCGGCTGCTCGGGGTGGCGTCGCGACACGATATCGCCGACATGCGAGCCGAGTTGCGCGACCTGAGCCAGCAACTCGTTCGGGCCGCGGACCTGTCCGAACGCGCGGGGCGCAAACGGAAGTCGGCAGAGCGTGCGATGACGCAGGGGCTTGACCGCGTCGATGTGCAGTTCGGCAATCACACCCGCGGCATCGATGGTCGGCTCCGGCACGTCGAACGCAATGTCCACTCATTGGTCCGCCGGGAGTATGTGGACCAGTCGGCGCTGCCCTTCCCACACAACGTCTTGTCGCAGCGGTTTCACGAGTTGTCCCAGAACGAGGAAGACGGCATCACGCTGGCACTCGTCAGCCTGGTGGGCGACACGAACCGCCGGTTCGTTGAGATTGGGGCCGGAATCAATGGTGGCAACACCGGATTTCTCGCCGAGACCTGCGGCTGGACCGGCCTGATGGTCGACGGGAGTCCGGCGCGAGCCGACCGCCTCCACGCCCGGTTTTCGAAATACGGCGTCCGCACGGCGGGAACATGGATCACCACCGCGAACATCAACCAGCTTGTGTCCGACAACGGACTCACCGGTGACATCGACCTGTTGAGTCTCGACATTGACGGCAACGACTACTGGGTGTGGCAACGGCTCGATGCCTGTTCGCCTCGTATCGTCATTCTGGAATTCAACGCCGCGTTCGGTCCAGACCGCGCGGTGACGGTCCCCTACGACCCCGCGTTCGACCGAGCCTCGTTCGCCTCGGTCACGCGCAGTACTACGGGGCGTCTCTGGCGGCACTGGCACGTCTTGGCCGTGAAAAGGGATATCGGCTGGTCCTGGTCGAACCGCGAGAGGTCAACGCCTACTTTCTACGGAACGACGTCGGACCGGACATTCCGGCGGTCGAGACCGCAACCGTGCATCCCGACCCGGCCATGGACACGCAGCCGTTGTTTGACCGCCTGGCCGAAGGGGGACTCCAGATTGTCGATCTGGAGAGTCAGAAGGAATAAACAGCGGGCGTGCTCACGACCCGGCGAGCAGTAGTTCCATGACGGCGTCCGTCTCGCTGAGATCCGCGAGCACTGTGTCGGCGTCCGTCTGACGCAGCGCGGCTTCGTCGTAGCTTCCCGTCGCGACCGCGATCGAACGTGCCCCGGCGACGGTCGCGCACTGGACATCGAGCGGCGTGTCGCCGATGACGACCACATCGGTGGCGGCCGCGACCGTCACGCCGTTGCGCCCGGCGCGCTCAACCGCGATAGGGACCAGGTCGTCCCGGACCGGCGCGTCATCCCCATAGGCGCCGAAAGTGAAGAACCGCCACAGGTTGAAGTGCTCCAGTTTGATCTCGGCCGGCTCCGCGAAATTGCCGGTCACGAGCCCGCACCGGACCTGATCACAGTGGCTCAGTCGCTCCAACAGCGCGAGTACGCCGGGCATCAACCCCTTTCTCGGTCCGGGAAAGTGGATCTCGTTCGCGAACAGCTCACAGTAGCGGCGATGAAACCGCGCCCGCTGCGTCGCATCGGCGGTCACCTCGGCCTGCTTGAGGGCATCGGTCAAAATAAGCCTGTCGGTCATACCGGCGACCGGCACATGGTCGAAGCCACCGGCCACGCCGAACAACTCCTCGAATGCGCTGGTCAACGCCCGGTATCCGGCCCGGCCGGACAGCAGCAACGTCCCGTCGATATCAAACAGAAGAATCTTGGAGAACACGGATGACCGAACCGATCAGACGCCGAGGTCGCGGTTGACCTCGTCGACAATCTTCGACGACGCGGCGAGGGCCTCGATGATGGCCCGCAACGCGAGGAAATTGGCCACGATAGCCAGGATGGCGAGCAGGGAGTGAAACCCGTACGGAATCACCCCGGTGTCAACGCCGCCGCCGATGATGGCGGTCAGCATCGTCAGGCCCATCGCCGCAGACGCCAGTTTGAATACCGGCCCGCGGAGCGCGGAGACGCGGGCGACGGCGTCGGTCTCGAGCTCACCCTCGATGACCGCGTCCTTGATGGCTTTGACCTTGCCAATGAGATAGAACATGGTCATCGAATGGCCAAGCAAGGTGATGAGGGTGGCGAAGATGGCGAGCGAGGCGTGGGCCAGCACGTCATCGGGCACGGCCACCATGTAGCCGAGCGCGAAGCTCACCAGGAGGCCAACAAGCGAGAGAATCGACGCGGTGATCAGGGCAGCGGACATCAGCCACTGATCATATCAGCGGCCGAACCGGACAGGCGTCAGCCCCCATCGCCCATGGTCGCCAGATGGCTCCCGCTCGTGCGCACACGGTTGGGCAGTCGGCTGGACATGCTGGACATGGCGATGGGCGGCGGTCGTCACGCCCGACTGGCCGCCGAACTGGGGTTTCGCGTCTTCGGGGTTGACCGCGACCTCTCCCGCGTCCGCGCGGCGCACACCGGCGCACTGCGCAGCGCGGCCCTGTGGGTCGCTGACATGGAGGCGACGCCTTTGCCGACAGAGCGATTTGACCTGCTCGTCTGCACAAATTACCTGCAGCGGACGATCTGGGCCACATTGCGCGATGCCATACGACCGGGCGGGTTCGTCATCTACGAAACATTCACGGTGGCGCAGCGCGAGCACGGTATCGGGCCACGCTCGGCGGACTTTCTCCTCCATCCTGGCGAACTGCGCGAGGTGTTCGACGGCTGGGACGTGTGGCACGACAAGGAGCCGCGTGAACCCGCCGCGGTCGCGCAGTTGGTCGCCCGCAAGCCGGAGTGACCCCGTGCCCGGATGCTCGGCTGTTGTGAACGGGCTAAGTCGCGGAGGGTTTCGATTTTTCCTGACGGGCGACCAGGGCCCGGTACTCCCGGATGAGCAGTTCGAGGTGCTCGCGCTCCTCGTCGGCGAACTCCAGGAAGATCCGCTTTCCCTCAGAGTCTTCAAAGCGTTGACCGTACTTCCTGAAGAACTGGTGAGAGGCCCGCTCGCAGCGGATACCAATCATCAGCGCCTCGCGGTCATCGACGACGCCGCTCAACTCATCAGCGCCGGACGCAAACAACCCGTCGGCGGCGCCCTTAAAAAAAAGAAACGTCGGATAAGACTCGAGCTTGGGGTCCTCGGCCAGCAGTTCCTGGTAGCGGGCTTCGAGCGTATCCAGGTGCTCGGTCTCTTCGCTTGAAAGCCGTTTGAATACGCTGCGCGCCCGGGTGTCCTGGACCAATTTCGCGCCCCGCGAATAAAAGTCGAGGCCACTGCGCTCGGTGGCAATCGCCATGCTCAGAGCATCGCGCGCGAACAACAGCTCGGTGGTCGCGCCCGTCGGAGTCTCTCCCCGTCCCTCGCGGCAGTCCTCGCACGTACCGTGCACCTGCAGAACACTCTGCCGCGCCTGGAACCCCCGGGCAGCGGTAATCTCCTCAAGCAGCAGCTCGATATCGGAACTCAGAAATTCCGAGGACCGATTACACGACTTACAAATGAGATGAAAGTGGCGCGGATGCCGATAGGAGTGCTCGAATCGAAACCGCCCCTCGCCGAAGTCGACCTTCCGGGCAATGCCGGCATCGACCATCCACTGCAGCGTGCGATAGACGGTCGCGCGGCTGATCTTCTGGTCTTCCTGACGCATCAGGTCCACCAGATCGTCCGCGCTGAGGTGTCCGTCCTGGCGCAAGAAGACGCTGACGATCAGGTCGCGCTTGCTGGACCGCTTGCCGCCCGCTGGGCGCAAACGTTCAAGGTAGGTAGATTGCGCGTCCATGCCACGAGACGACGGGAGAGACGTTAGACGTCGAACGAAGAGCCGCAGCCACAGGTGGACTTGGCGTTCGGGTTCTTGATGGTGAATCCGCCGCCGGTCAAGTTGTCGACAAAGTCGACCTGAGCACCGGACAGGTAGCGCAAACTGATCGGATCGACATACAGGCGGACGCCGTTCGACTCGAAGACCTGGTCGGCGGCCGGGTCACCGGTGCCCTCCTCGATCATCAGGCCATACTGAAAACCGGAGCAACCGCCCCCCTGCACGAACACCCGGAGACCGGCTTCGTCCTTCTTCTCTTCCAACATCAGGTCAGTGATCTTGGTTGCGGCGATTTCGGTGACGGTGATGACTTCAGACATCTCGTTGTACTCTCCCCTAGGCCGGAACGGACCCCTGTCTGAAGTATACCGAGGGCGCCTCCCCCCTTCAACCCGACAGCTGACAGCTGTTCTACAATAGGAGTGCTAGTCACCGCACGAACGCGGCGTTCACCTGGCCACACCTCATGAGTACTGCTGCTTCCACGCTGCTCGACCTGGCTGACGTGCGCTGGACCGACTTGGCCAGCACGCGGCCGGACCTGCGTCCCGCCATCGCCATGCAACGCGCGCTCGTCGGCCGAACCATCGATGCAGTAGAGCGTCTGGCGGCGGCGGAGATTACCGACATTACCCTCGAGCCGGCGCTCGCGGCGACCAAGCTCCGCGCCGCGACCCCGGTGCTACGGGGCGAAGTACTGGCGCTACCCATAGACCTGCTGGGTCCCCTGGTCCTGCACGCGTGCGACGACCTCGCGGAAGGTGGAGCCGGAGACGTGGCGCGCCACGTCCGTGCCTGCATCGACGCCGGGCGCATCGACATGAGTTCGCTGCTGGCCGCGTCCTTCGATCGGAATCAAGACGCGATTCGAATAAAGGCGATGCACGAGAGCATCGCGCCGGACGTGCTGTGGCTGGCGGCGGAACTCGCGGTCGGGCCCGCGGCCTACATTGCGCAGAGAGCGGTGTTTGCGCCGCAGGGTGGCGAGCCACACGCCTCAGTCACCGGTGCGCTCGGCACCTGGCCCCATGGATACTGCCCCGCCTGCGGGTCCTGGCCGGCGTTCGGCGAATCCCGAGACGGTGTGGAGCAGCTACGGTGCTCATTCTGCGGCCTTGGCTGGCGGCGCGACACGCCGGCGTGCACATACTGCGACGCCGACCAACTCACGGCGGTGAAGACCGACCCCAGTGTGTCGCAGCGGGCCGAACTCTGTGGCAACTGCGGGGCCTATTTGAAGTGGTTGACCCCGACGGCGGCCACGCCGTTTGAACTCTTGCCCATCGAAGACCTGGCGTCGATGGCACTTGACGTGTTGGCGTCCGAGCAGGGATTCGGTCGGCCGTCATTGCCCGACCTGGGCGGTCCGGAGCGGCTTCCGTGCGAAGGCCTCGAGACGTGATGACACGGCTGACCCTTCTCGCGACGCTTGCCATGACCGCCACCATCGGCGCACAAGACCAGCCGCACGCCCGGCTGTTTCCACCCGACGACATCGGCATTCTTGAAGCGCCCGACCGGGAGATGTGGCAGAAGCCCGACGAAATCATGGACGTGCTCAATGTGGCTGACGGCTCGGTGGTCGCCGACGTCGGCGCGGGCGCGGGCTGGTTCACCGTCCGACTCGCCCGACGGGTCGGTCCGAACGGACTCGTGTTCGCCCAGGATATTCAGCAGCCGATGCTGGACGCCATCGCGTATCGCGTCAACCGCGAGGGTCTGGACAACGTAGAGCGGGTCCTGGGTACTGCGGAGGATCCGACCCTCCCAGCCGAACTCGATGCCGTGCTCATTGTCGACGTGTACGCAGAAGTGGAAGACCCCGTGGCCCTCCTCAGCGATGCGGCGGCCGCGCTCAAGCCACAGGGGCGCCTGGGTATCGTCGACTTCACGCGAGACGGCGGCGGTCCTGGCCCAGAGATGGAAAGTCGCGTGGACGCCGCCGACGTCATTCGAGACGCCCAGGCGGCCGGGCTCAGCCTCCTCTCTCACGAGACGTTCCTGACCTACCAGTTCCTGCTGGTGTTCGGCCTCGAAGCAGGCGACCCTGAACCTGTCCAGACCGCACGCTGACAGTGCGGCAGACTGAATCGGCCTCCCCCATGCGGACCGCGCTCACCATCGCGGGCAGCGACTCCGGCGGTGGTGCCGGCATCCAAGCCGACCTGAAGACATTCGCCGCACATGAGGTGTACGGCGTCTGCGCGGTGACCGCAGTGACCGCCCAGAACACGCTCGGCGTGACGACGACCGCTCCGGTCAGAACGACGGTCGTCGCGGCGCAAATAGACGCGGTTCTCGCCGACTTCGACGTGCTCGCGATCAAGACCGGCATGCTCGCGACGAGTGCCATCGTCGCCGCCGTCTGCGATCGGCTCGAGGCGTACCCGGGTGTCCCCGTGGTGGTCGACCCGGTGCTCGTCTCCACCAGTGGGCACCGTTTGCTCGACGACCAGGCCCTTGCGCTCGTCCGCACCCGTTTGCTCCCGCGCGCCGCACTGCTCACCCCAAATCGTCGCGAAGCGGAGGTCCTCGCCGGGCAGCCGATCACCACGCGCCAGCACGCCGCCGACGCCGCCGCCAGGCTGCGGGAGATGGGTGCTGCCGCGGTCGTGGTCACCGGGGGGGATCAGGACGGCCCAGACGCGGTCGATCTCCTCGATGACGGCCACGGCGTCTCCGAGCTTCGCGGGAGGAAGCTAGATAGTCGGGCGACCCATGGAACGGGCTGCACGTTTTCAGCCGCGATCGCCGCCCACCTGGCGCGGGGCGCGGCTCTTGGCGACGCGGTGGTAGCGGCAAAACGCTATGTCGAAGCGGCCATCGACCACGCGCATCCCTTGGGCCGCGGCTACGGGCCGCTCAATCATTTCTGGAACAAATGAGCGACAATAGAGCCACGATGGACACGGCGCCGTATGCGATCACGACCGCCCCTTTGAATCTCGATGTGCTCATCACCGCGGTCACGAGCGGGTCACCAGACGCCACGATCGGGCCAGGGGGGATCACCTCGTTCGTCGGGGTCGTACGAAACGAGAACTCGGGTCGACGCGTGCTGCGGTTGGAGTATGAGGGCTACGATCCACTCGCGCTTCGCGCCTTCGAGCGGATCGGTGCCGAAACGGCTGACCGCTGGGATGTCCGCGTCGCGTTGCATCACCGACTGGGCACGCTCCAGATTGGCGAGGCCAGCGTCATGATCGCCGCCGCCTCGCCACACCGGGCCGATGCATTCGCGGCCTGCCGCTACATCATCGAGCGGGTGAAGCAGATCGTGCCCATCTGGAAGCACGAGTTTTTTGAGGGCGGCGACGTGTGGATCGAAGGCGCGACGGCCGACCCCGAGGACGACGTGGCAAGACAAGACGCGATACGAGTGGCTGGTCTTGAGTAATCCGGTGCACGGCAATCGGGTCACGATCCGTCTGTTCGCCCGGCTGAAGGATATTGTCGGGACGGGAGAGCTGTCGCGGGACGCCTCGTCAGACGCGACTGCGGGGACCGTCTGGCGCACGCTGATGAACGAGTTCGCCGAGTTGCGCGACTATGAGACCTCTATCTCTGTCGCGGTCAATGAAGAGTACGCACGGATGGATACCCCGGTCGCTGACGGCGATGAAGTCGCCTTTCTCCCGCCGGTCTCCGGCGGGTAGACACGCATATGCTCGACAAGCTGAACAGCCTCGACGCGCGGTACGACGAACTGATGGCATTGGTCAGCGACGCCTCGGTACAGGCCGATCAGAACCAATATCGGACGCACGCCAAGGCGCTGTCCGACATCCAGCCGGTCGTGGAAAAATTCCGCGAGTACACGGGCGTCGTCACCGAGATCGAGCAAGCGCAGGAGCTTGCCGACGGCAGCGACGCCGACATGCGGGAACTCGCGGAACAGGAACTGGCCTCGCTGACCGAGACTCGCGACGCGCTGCTGACCGAGCTCAAGACGCTCCTGATACCGAAGGATCCCAATGACGAGAAAAACGTCATGCTGGAGATCCGGGCCGGCACCGGGGGTGATGAGGCAGGGCTCTTCGCGGGCGATCTGTTTCGGATGTACACGCGGTTCGCTGAGCGGCAAGGGTGGAAGGTGGAGGTCATGTCCACCAGTGAAACCGGCGTCGGGTCGATCAAGGAGGTCATCGCATTGATCGAAGGCCACCAAGCCTACAGCCAGTTGAAATACGAGAGCGGCGTCCATCGTGTCCAGCGGGTGCCGGCCACCGAGGCCAGCGGTCGTATCCATACATCGACCGCAACGGTGGCGGTACTCCCCGAAGCGGAAGAAGTGGACGTCTCGATCGAAGACAAGGACCTGCGGATCGACACGTTCTGCTCGAGCGGCCCCGGCGGGCAGAGTGTCAACACCACATACTCGGCGGTACGCATCACGCACGAGCCAACCGGCCTGGTCGTCTCGCAGCAAGACGAGAAGTCGCAAATCAAGAACAAAGCGAAGGCCATGAAGGTGTTGCGCTCACGGCTCTATGAGATCGAGATGCAACGCCAGCATGACGAGATCGCCGAAGACCGGAAGAGCCAGGTCGGCACGGGCGAGCGCTCCGAGAAAATTCGAACATACAACTTTCCGCAGAACCGGATCACCGATCATCGAATCGGGTTCACCACCCATCGCCTGACTGAAATGCTCAATGGCGACCTGGCCGAGATGGGCGACACGCTCAGCACCTACTTCCGGGCCGAGATGCTCAAGGACGCCGAGCCGGTCGCGGGCGCCTGACACCACGACCCGACCTCTGGACGACACCATTTTGATGGCGACACTCCGAGACTGGGTGTCGGCCGCCGCTGGCACGCTGACCGCCAACGGCATCGACCCGCGGGACGCCGCCTTCGATGTCGAAGTGCTCGCGCGCCACGCGTTGGGGTGGACCAGGGCGCATTGGTTATCGCGCCTCCGAGACCCGCTACCAGGCCCGCCCGGCAGTTTCGCGGCTCGGGTGGAGCCACTTCTTGCGCGCCGACGCGGTCGAGAACCGGTGGCACAGATCACCGGGGTCCGAGAATTCTGGGGCCTCGATATGGCTGTTACGTCGGACGTACTCAGTCCCAGACCAGAGACCGAGCTCATCGTCGAGATCGCGCTGGCCAAAATGGTCCCGCACGCTGCATCGTGGGCCATCGCCGACGTGGGCACGGGATCCGGTTGTCTCGCGATCGCGCTGACCAGAGCGCTGTCGAGTGCCCGCGTCGTCGCCACCGACATCTCGCGGGCGGCGCTGACGGTGGCCGAGGGCAACGCGACCCGACACGGGGTGGCTGACCGGATCACATTCCACGAAACGCGTTTCCTTGATGGCGTACCTGGACCGTACGACCTCATCGTGTCGAACCCGCCATACATCCCCGACCGCGAGCTGACGACGCTGGCCCCGGAGGTGGCGCACTACGAGCCTCGGGCGGCGCTCAGCGGCGGTCCCGATGGCCTGGACCCGGCGCGTGCGTTGCTGCCGGCCGCCTTGGCCAACCTGCGCGACGGCGGGTGGATTGTGATGGAAATCGGCGCGGGCCAAAGCGACGGGGTGCACCGCATCGCCAGCCAGGCAGAACTCGTCGTCGTTGAGATTTGCCCTGACTTGCAGGGGATCCCACGAGCCGTGATCATGCGCGGCGCGACGGCCGACGCGGGTCACCGCGGTGCCCTACCACCTGAGTGATAGACTCGGCGGTCCACGAATCGAGGAGAAGCGCGACCATGGCCGACGAGTGCGTGTTTTGCAAAATTGCCAACGGCGATATTCCAGCCACGATCGTGTACCAGGACGACGATGTGCTCGCGTTCGAGGACCTCGCTGCGCAGGCGCCGTTTCATCTACTGATCATTCCCCGCCGCCACATCTCAACGTTGAACGACCTGCAAGACGGCGATGAGACCCTAGTGGGGACGATCATCGCCGCCGCCGCGCGGATCGCGAAAGAGCACGGACACGCCGAGGACGGCTATCGCACCGTCTTCAATTGCAATCGCGGGGCCGGACAAACGGTGTTCCACATTCATCTGCACCTGCTCGCCGGTCGGAACATGGCCTGGCCTCCGGGCTAGCTCGCGGCCACGATCAGCGGAAGCTCATCGAGACTTGTGATCACGCTCACGTCGAGCTCCTCGGCCCCTGTCTGCCCCTGTTGCCCCTGATCCTGACCCCGACCGGAGCGGTCTAACCACACCGCTTGCATCCCCAGACCGCGCGCCCCCGCCACGTCGTGGCTCAGGCTGTCGCCCACCATCAGCGCGTCGGCAGCATCCACGCCCATCGCGTGCAGCGCGGACTCGAAGATGCTGGGGTGCGGCTTCATGTACCCGTGATCCGCAGAGGATACGGCACCGACGATCAGCGCGTCGAGATCAAAGTGCGCCTGGAAAGTATCGAGACATCGGTGCGTGTTCGAGATCAAACCGAGACGCAGGCCGCTCGAGTGGAGTTGCCGTAGCGCCGGTTTGACATCCGCGTAGAGTGAGAAATGACGACACACAGCCCACTCGTCATAGATCTCCTGCGCGCAGGCGTCGATGCCCTCGCCTCGTCCACCCATCTCTTCGATGACGCGGCGGCCGAAACGTACGAACATCTCCGGTCGATAGGTGGCATCGTCGCCGACTTCGAGTTCGCGAGACGCGGCCCGGACGGCGTCGTCGAACCGGGCGACGTCGACCGCTAGCCCGTGCCGCTCACAGAACGCCCGGTAGCCACTGGCCTCGAAGGTGGGTCCGGGGAAAATCAGCGTGAAATCAACGTCGAAGAATACGGCCTCGATCGTCACGATCCCTCGTAAGGGCCGGCAATCACGACTGCGGCCTGTTCGGGCATGAGGGTTCGCCGGGCCGCCTCCGCCACCGCCTCGACGGTGACAGCGTCGACAAGCGCCGGCAACCTGCTGTCGTGGTCGAGGCCCAGGTCGAACTGCTGCGCCGTCTGCAGGAATCTCGCGATACCCGCATTCGTCTCGAGGGACCGCGGCATGGCGCCACAGGGATAGCGTTTCGCGCTCATGACTTCCTGGCCGGTGGCACCGTCCCGAGCCAGTCCAGCCACTTCGATGTCGATCGACTCTAACGCTCGGTCGACGTTCTCCGCGTTGACTCCGGCGCGGACGAGCAATGGCCCGGCAATGTGGCCCGCCTCGAACATACTACCGGCGTAATACGCCATCCCCTGGCGCTCTCGGATGCTCTGGCCTTCGTCTTTCGACCCCACCCCGTACCAACACCATACAAACACCAGCGGGGCCGTATGTGACTCGATGATGCGGACCTGGAGACCGTTGTCGAGCACTGCCACCCGGGCGGCGGCAGGACGCCGTCGGGTCTAGAGGACTGGCCAGACACAGGTCGATTATACAAGTGGGGTTCGCTGGCCTCCGCCGCACCACTTACGGCGCGGCGGCCGACGCAGCGGGCGGCTGGGCAAGACGTCGAGCCGCACGCTCGCCGGACCGCACCGCAGCGTCGATCCCAGATCCGTGGAACGCGGCGCCAGCAAGTGCGATGGGCTTGTCCTCGAGTGCAGCCTCGACGTCGGCCACGGCGGAGCGATATGCGTCGCTGAACTGCGGAAGAGCCGCCGGCCAGCGAGAGACCCAGCATCCACTCGGCGCGCCGGTGAGGCGAAGCACCCGGCCAAGACCGTCGACGGCTCGACGACACCAGGTTGCATCATCGAGGGCGTGTGGACCGGAGAGCTCGCACGGCTCGGGGCGGAAGAACAGCCTGAGCAACGCCAGGGACGGGGGGCAGCGCGCAATGAACTTCGCGCTCGTGAAGGTGCAGGCGCGGAGCCCCTCGCGCTGAGCGGACTCGGCCACCACAAAGCCGGTGCCATCCAAAGGATGATCGACGGCGTCCCGCGGGAACGCCAGCTCGACCGCAACACTTGACACGGTCGGTGCCGTCGCCAGGATCGCAGCGCGCGGGGTGACAGGGGCCAGCAAGCGCGCGGCGTCGCGAGCCTGGGTGGCCACCACGACGCCATGCGCCTCGAACGCGTCGTCGCCGGCGATGATGCTAACACCTCGCTCCTGTATCTCGACGCTCGTGGCCGCCGTGTCCGTTCGAACGTCGGCCCGTCCGTGCAGATGCGTCTCGAGGGCGCTGACCAGGCTCCCCATACCCTGACGAAACGACCGAATGCCCTTCCCCAAATCGCCCCGAGGCACCTGAAAGCCTAGGAATGCCGCAGCCTCTCCCGGACCCAAGACACGGAGACGGTCTCCGTCGAAGCCGTAGGACTGCACGACCGACTGTCCAATAAGGTCGGCATGAAGCCCGACCTCGGCGGCCAGGCGCGGCACCGCTTCACTCCGAAACACGAATCCTTCGGCACCGCGCTCGACCGTGAGCGGCTCCTGCCTCTCTGTCAGAATCTGTCCGCCCAGACGCGGCTGACCGTCGAGGACGACGACATCCGTGTCAGGGGCCAGGCGCACCGCCGCCGTCAGCCCCGCCAGCCCGCCGCCGATGACAACCACCCTCCGCATGATCAGATGAGGCCCCCCGTCGGCTCGTTGCCAACCGCCGGCGCTCGACCGACGATACACCCGAATCCCCACGGCGGGGAGTCCGGAGCCTGGGCTACCGACCGCCTGGCTGTGTGACAGGTGTGGTGCATGCACGCCGAATGAGCGCGAGGATGGGCGTCGAATCGGTTGTTGCAGTGGAGTACGGACCTGTGCGGTCCGCTGGGATTAGGTGCCCCAACGCAACTCATCGAACGCACCCCGTGGCGGGGCCGTCGCACCGTCGCGAGCCTTGTTCAGCGGCCGTGGGTCATACGGCGAACCCGAACTCAATGACCGTCCCGGCACCTGGTGCATTACCTGGTCCGGCGCTGCTCTCGACGAACTCGCTAATCGTGCCCCCCACGCCGCCATCACCGCTGAGCATGTCCCGAACTGCGCCGCGAATTGCGGTCCGCTGCTCCCTCTGGAGATCCGTGAATTGCACGCCGAAGCCAATCCCGGGATCGACCTTGGTCACATACCCTTCTGCGGAGATCTCACTTGAGGGGCTAAGCGCGAGCGTCACCATCACGCGGTCCTGCTGCGCCGGGACGATCAGGGATTCCACAAAACGCCCGCCCTCGCTGAGATCCGCAATCCGGACGCCGCTGCTTCCGGACGCTCCACTCCACGCCCCCTCGAACGGCCCCGCCCGCCGATGGGTTCTACGCTCCTGTCTGTCCACTTCAGGCACGAGGCCCTCCTCCTAGTAGTTTCTCGAGCCTCCGGCCCGCTAGTGCCCAGGAGGAGCAAGAGTCGGTCCAGATTCGCCACGTCGACGTTGGCGAACCGACAACTCGCGTAAACAGTGCACTACCTGCCACTTGCATCGATTGGCCACACGAGACGTTGTGGAAAGGAGGTCACGAGGCGGCCACTGTTGTGTCCAAATGTCGGACTCGACCGTCAGAATTGTCATTTGTCACCGGACGAGTGACCCAAATTACGCAAAACGCCGCCTCACCGTGGCTGGATGATGGTGCGCCACACCAGATCGAACTCACTGAAGCAGGCACTCGATAGGCGGTACAATGGAGTTTTGGCGCCGCGTGGCGCACACCATCATGTCTGACTGGAAGACCACCCTCAACCTCCCGCATACCAGCTTTCCGATGAAGGCCAACCTCCAGACCGCGGAGCCGGCCGCCATCGCGCGCTGGACGGAAATGGGGTTGTACCAGCGGATCCGGGAGTGGCGAACCGGTGCACCCCAATTCGTGCTCCACGACGGACCACCGTACGCGAATGGGAAAATTCACATCGGACACTCCCTCAACAAGATACTGAAAGACATCATCGTCAAGTCAAAGACGATGTCTGGGTTCGACGCGCCGTACGTGCCGGGGTTCGACTGTCACGGCCTACCGATTGAGTTGAACGTCGACAAGGAACTAGGCAAGAAGAAGCGTGACCTGAGCGTGGCGGATTTTCGGCGTGCCTGCGGTCGGTATGCTGAGAAGTTCGTGGCGCTGCAGACGGCGGACTTCCAACGATTGGGCGTCCTGGGTGACTGGGACCGCCCGTATCGCACGATGACGCGCGATTATCAGGCCGCGATCGTGCGCGCCCTGGGCCGGTTCGTCGAACAAGGCACCGTCTACAAAGGCAAGAAGCCGGTGCACTGGTGCCTACGCTGCCGCACGGCGTTGGCAGAAGCGGAGGTCGAGTACGAGGACCACACCTCGCCGTCGATCTACGTGGAATTCCAGCTTCGGGCCCAGAGCGCTCTGCAACTCGGTGAACGGGTGCCGGCGCTGGCGGGACTGCCCGTGTCGGTGTTGATCTGGACAACCACGCCCTGGACGATTCCCTCGAACCTGGCGGTGGCATTTCAACCGGGCTTCGACTACGGCGTCTATGACGTCGATGGAACAGCGGTGATCGTGGCCGAGCAACTGGCGAGCACGGTGGCCAACGCGGTCGGCCGAGACTTCAGCCGAAAGTTGGTGAGCCTCAAAGGTCGCGACCTGGAGGGCCTGCGCTTCAAGCACCCCTTGTACGAGCGCGACTCGGTCGCGGTCCTGGCCGACTACGTCACCCTCGAACAAGGCACCGGAGCGGTACACACGGCGCCCGGGCACGGCACGGACGACTACGCGACGGGGATGCGATACGGGCTGGAGGTGTATGCCCCCATCGGTCCATCCGGCCGCTTCAACGACGATGTCGAGGTGGTGGGGGGCGAGAAGGTCTTCGACGCGAACCCCAAAGTGGAAGCGGCGTTGGCCGCCGCCGGCCGGCTCTGGCAGAGCGACACGGTCGAGCATTCCTATCCGCATTGCTGGCGCTGCCATCGCCCCGTGATCTTTCTGGCCACCTGGCAGTGGTTTATCGCCATGGACACCGACGACCTCCGAGGTCGGGCGCTCGCGGCGATCAAGAAAGTGGAGTGGTTCCCCGCCTGGGGCGAGGAGCGCATTCACAACATGCTGGCGAACCGTCCGGACTGGTGCATCTCTCGACAGCGTTCGTGGGGGGTACCGATTCCCGCTGTCTACTGCACCGGGTGTCGCGAGGCGGTGCTGAATACCGCGCTGACCGACCGCGCGGCCGCCGTTTTCGCGGACCATGGCGCGGACGCCTGGTACGAGCGCGACCTGGCCGAATTTCTGCCCGCTGGCCTGCGGTGCACACAGTGCGACGGCACCGATTTTGAGCGCGAACGCGACATCTTGGACGTCTGGTTCGACTCTGGCTCGAGTCACGAAGCCGTACTGGGCGACCACCCTGAATTGCAGTGGCCCTACGACGTATACCTCGAAGGCAGTGATCAGTATCGCGGCTGGTTCCACAGCTCGCTGCTTGTCGGGCTGGGCACGCGTAACGCGTCACCATACCGCCAGGTCATCACGCATGGATTCGTGGTGGACAAGCTGGGTCGCAAGATGTCGAAGTCGGTTGGCAACACCGTCGAACCGCAATCGGTCATCTCGCAAAGCGGCGCCGACGTGTTGAGACTCTGGGTCGCCATGGTCGACTACCGGGAGGAAGTGCGGATCGGCTCTGAGATTCTTGCGCGAGTCATCGAAGCCTACCGGAAGATCCGCAACACCCTCCGCATTCTGGTGGCGAATTTGTATGACTTCAACCCGGCGACCGACGCGGTGCCGCTCGACTCGCTGCAGGAGGTCGACCGTTATGCGGTGGCCCGGTATGGCGACGTGGCGACCCGTGTATTGCAGGGCTACGAGCGGTACGAATTTCAATCGTCCGTGCATGCCCTCAACCACTACCTCACCGTGGATGTGAGCGCGTTCTACGTAGACATCTCCAAGGACCGGCTGTATACCTTCGGCCCGCGCTCGGAGGCTCGTCGGTCGGCCCAGACCGCCATCCACATCATTGTTGACGGGCTGACCCGGCTGTTTGCGCCAATCCTGCCAATGACGGCCGATGAGCTCTGGCGCAGCCTGCCTGGCGCCGACGTCGACAGTGTGCACCTGGCGGACTTCCCCAGCGGGCTGGAGTCATTGGCCGACGCAGAGCTGGTTGAACGGTGGGAACGACTCCGCCGGTTGCGCGACGCGGTCAACAGCCAACTCGAAGCGCTACGGAAGGCCAAGGCCATCGGGACATCGTTGGAAGCGGTCGTGCACCTGACGGTGAACGGCGAACTGGGCACACTCCTCGAGCACTATCGAGACGATCTGCCGACCCTGTTCATCACATCGGAGGTCACCCTGACCCAGGGAGTGCCGGCAGCCGGTGAGGCCGACGGTTTCTTCTCCTATCAGGACGCAGCGGGGTCCGCACGTATTGAGGTCGGCCGGTTGGACAACGCCAAATGCCCTCGGTGCTGGCGATGGGTCTGCCCCCCACACAACGACGAACCCAGCGCCGCGTCCACCGAGGTCTGTGCCCGCTGTGCCGACGCGCTGGCCAACGCTCCCGCGCCGGTCGCCTGAAGACGCCACGATGACCACCGACTCCGAGATCACCCCCGACACCCAGACGGATCAGGCCCTACCTCCGTCGGCTGAAGTCGTACCGACCAGAGGACGCCCGACCCGGCAGGTCATGGCCATCATCAGTCTCGTCATCCTGTTGCTGGATCAGCTCACAAAGCAGATGGTCCGGACCTCGATTGCGGTGTACGATGCGGTGGAAGTCATTCCAGGCTTCTTGAACCTTGTCCACGTGCACAATACGGGCGCCGCGTTCGGATTCTTGAACTCGGCCAGCCTCGCCAACAAGCAACTGCTGATGACGAGCATTGCCGTCGTGGCACTCGGGGCCATCCTGGCCTACGCTTGGCAGGTCGGCCCATACGAGACGCTGACTCGAGCCGGGCTGGCGCTGATTCTGGGGGGCGCCGCGGGCAACCTGGTCGATCGCGCGTCGGTCGGCTACGTGGTCGACTTTGTTGATGTGTACTGGCGAACGCACCACTTCTGGGCGTTCAACGTGGCCGACTCGGCCATCACGGTGGGAGCCGGTCTCCTGATTCTTGACATGCTCATGGTGAACCGCGCCGATGTATCCACTGCTGTTTGAACTCGGTCCTCTCAGTATTTACAGCTACGGCGTGCTGCTCGCCACAGCCTACATCGTGGGCCTGCAGTTCGCGTTGCGCCGAGCCGACCGCGCCGGGCTGAGCGGGCAGCGCGTGATGGACCTGGGCATCTTTGTCATCATCAGCGCGCTGATCGGCGCCAAGTTGATGCTGTTCCTCCTGGACATCGACCGGTTCACGAGCGACCCGGCTCAGCTCATGGTGCTGCTGAAATCGGGAGGAGTGTTCTACGGCGGCCTGTTGCTCGCGGTCCCCGTCGCCTGGTGGTACATCCGCCGCCACGCGCTCCCGTTGTGGAGCACCTGTGACCTGTTCGCGCCTGGCATTGCGCTGGGACACAGCATTGGCCGCATGGGCTGCTTGCTGGCTGGTTGCTGCTATGGGAGCGCGACCGACGCGCCGTGGGGTATCACCTTCACGAGCACACTCGCGGCCGCCAACGTGGGGACGCCACTGGGGGTCGCGATCCATCCGACCCAGGTCTACGAGGCGGTGGCAGAACTGCTGGTGTTGGGACTGCTCCTCTGGGGAGAGCGCCGATGGAGGCCGTTCCCCGGGCGCACGTTCTGGACGTACTTGCTGCTGTACCCAATTGCTCGCATCATCATCGAGTTCTATCGCGGTGACCCACGAGGCATGGTGTTCGACGTGATTCCGACATCACAGTTCCTGTCCGGCCTGATCGTGCCGATCAGCATCGTGATGCTGATCCTGCTGGGGCGCAAGAAGCCGGCGGACGACACGAGTTCGCGACGCCAGAAGAAGCGGGCCGCATGATACCGCCCGAGGTCGACGCGACCTCGACGTCCCCGGTTGCTGCCGCCACGCACACCCTCGAGCGTCTCGACGTCACGGACGAGCACGACGGGATTCGTCTCGACCACTACATCACGGCGATCCTGCCGGAGCGCTCACGTTCTCAGATTCAACGGCTGATTCGCGGCGAGCACGTGCGGCTGAACCACAAAGCTGTACGGGCGAGCCACGCCGTCCACACCGGCGACGTGGTCGAAATTGAGATCCCCGCCACCGTTGCTGCCACGCCGATCGCCGAAGCGCTCCCGCTCACCATCCTGCATGACGACCCGGATCTGGTCGTTGTGCATAAACCGCCAGGCATGGTGGTCCACCCGGCCGCCGGGCACGAAAGCGGCACACTCGTCAACGCCTTGCTGCATCACGTCGACGGCCTGAGCGGTATTGGCGGCGAGCGGCGCCCCGGAATCGTTCATCGGCTCGACCGCGGCACCTCCGGGGTGATGGTGGTGGCCAAGCATGACTCGGCCCACGCGGAACTATCCCGCCAGTTCGCCGATCGCGAAGTGGAGAAAGAATACGTGACCCTGGTGTGGGGTCTACTCAATACCGGACGACGCATCGACGCGCCCCTCGGCCGCGACCCGTCGAATCGGCAGAAGATGTCCACCCGGGCCCGGCGGGCGCGCACGGCCGTGACCCGGGTCACCGGTACCGAGCGACTGCGCGGACTCACGCTGGCGACCATCGCCATCGCCACCGGTCGTCAGCACCAGATTCGCGTCCATCTCAACAGCATTGGTCACCCCGTCGTCGGGGACGCGGTCTACGGCGGGCTTCGCCGACACCTGGCCGCCGACCATCGAACGCTAGCGACGCTCACGCGCCCTTTTCTGCACGCCTACCGGCTGGCTTTCGCGCATCCGCGAGACGGCCGACGGGTCGAATTCCGAGCCGACCTGCCGGACGACCTGCAGCTGGTGCTCAACGACTTGCGCGCCTGGCGCGACAAGGACGATTGAGCGCACCCGCGGAGCACCCCATGAGCGAACGAACCCTCTCCAGCGACACGGTGTTTACCGGCAGGGTCTTCGCGGTCGAGTCCGACCGCGTTCGCCTCCCCCACGGTCCAGAGACGACCATGGATGTTATTCGCCACCCCACCTCGGTCGTGCTGCTGCCGATGCCAGACCCGGACCACATCATTCTCGTGCGGCAGTACCGGTACGCCATTGATCGCTGGATCTGGGAGCTGCCGGCCGGAGGGGTCGACCCCGGTGAAACGCACGAAGGGGCCGCATCGCGCGAATGCCACGAAGAGATCGGGCACGTTCCCGGGAGACTGATCCGCCTCGGCGCGTTCTACCCGACTCCCGGCTATTGCGACGAACTCATGGTGTTTTTCAGGCTCACCGAATTGACGGTCCCGGACCATGCGGCGGAACCGGACGAGGATGAAGACATCGAGACGAGGTTGTTTCCTCTGGCGGACGCACACCAGCTGGTGCGGTCCGGCGAGGCTCCGGACATGAAGACCGCGCTGGGCTTGACCCTGCTCTAGCAGCCCGTGGTGCGCGGTATGCCTGAACTGCCTGAAGTTGAGCGTGCCCGCCGGATGGCCAGCCGCGTCGCGGTCGGCCGAACCATCGTCGCGGTCTTCTGTGCGCATGATCCGATCGTGTTCGACGGGGTGTCGGGAACGCGGGTCAGACACACGCTGTCGGGTCGCACGGTGATCGGAGCCCACCGGCGCGGGAAGCACTTCTGGTTGGAACTTGACCGGCGCCCGTGGCCCTGTTTTCACTTGGGGATGACCGGCGATGTTCGCACGCTGAACGAACCGCCGATCCAGCTGGAATCGAGCCCGGCGGAGACGGACAATGCCTGGCCACCGCGTTTCACAAAGATCCACCTGACCCTGCACGACGGCGGAGAACTGGCCATCACGAACAAGCGCCGCCTCGGTCGCATCCGACTGAGGCAGGACCCGGTCAGCGAGCTGCCGATCAGCGCACTCGGGTTCGACCCGCTCCTCGACTTGCCGTCTCCGGCGCGTTTCGCGGAGTTGCTGACAACCCGCTCGGCTGTGATCAAGTCGCTGCTGCTGGACCAGGGCTTCGCCGCCGGCGTAGGCAACTGGATCGCCGACGAAGTGCTCTACCAGGCTGGCATTGATCCCCGCCGTCGGGCCAACACGCTGTCACTTCGGGAATCGAAGAGACTTCGCACCACGCTCAGACGTGTGATCGAAACCGCCGTGAAGGCCGACGCCGACAAATCGCGCTTTCCGCGCGGATGGCTCTTTCACCAGCGCTGGGGTCGTCACCCGGGCGCACAGGTTCAAGACCAACCGATCGAGCACCTCACCATCGGCGGTCGAACGACCGCCTGGGTCCCGTCGGTGCAGCGCTGATGGCCAGCGCGGCTTCCACGGTCGAGACGTGGATATCGACAGTGTCGATGAGTTGCCGCGCGTAGCCGCCAGCCAGCACGATGACCGTCGGCACCGCAGCCTCGCGAACAGCGCTGAGCACGAGGCGATCCCGCTGCTTCAGGCCGTCCTTGGTCAGCTTGGTGTGTCCCAGCTGGTCGTCTTTGTAGGGGTCGGCGCCGGCCAAGTAGAAGACCAGATCTGGCTGGTGTGCGAGCACCAACGGCAGCGCCTGGCGTACGTGCGCCAGATACGCCTGGTCGCCCGTGCCTGCGGGTAACCCAACATCGAGTGACCCACGCGGCTTGAACACCGGGTAGTTGTGCTGATCGTGGATCGAGAAGGTAAACACGGACGCATCGAGATCACAGATGAGCGCCGTGCCGTTGCCGTGGTGGACATCGAGATCGATCACCGCGACCCGTGACACAGCCTTCTCCGACCTGAGGGTCTGCAGCGCGACTGCCACATCGTTGAACAGACAAAAGCCTTCACCATGGTCGGCGAATGCATGGTGAAAACCGCCCCCGATGTGCGCACACACACCGTCCCCCAGTGCGGCGCGAGCGGCGGTAAGCGTGCCGCCGGTCATCAGGCGGAATCCTTCGACGACCTCCTCCGTCAGTGGCAATTCAAGTTGAACCAACTCCTCCGATGACAACGTGAACGTGCGGATCTTCCGCAGGTACTCGTCGCTGTGGACCAAGGCGAGCTGGTCCCACGTCGCCGCATCTGGCTCAATCACTCCGGCCAGATCCGGATGGGTAGTGAGCCGCTCGTGGATCTGTCGATACTTTTCGGTGAGAAAAACGTGTGGCCCGATGTCCAACGTGTAGCGAGGAGAGTAGACGATCTTCACGGGGAGCCAACCGCACAGGGGTGCCAGTGCGCGATCTCCCGGGGGGCCATCGAGGAATAGAACTGAGCACTGACCACAGGGGCGCGGCAAGGACGCGCCCCTGTGGTCACGCAGGATTCGCCTACTGAACTTCTATTGGACCGTGCCGTGCACTTCGGACGCCGCGTCGGCGACGTCTGCGGCTGGCCGAGCCGCGGCCGGCTGGAGAGCCAACTCCAGCACCTCGTCAATCGTCGACACGAAATGCAATGTCAGGTCCCGGCGCAATTCGGGATTGAGATCCTCGATGACGTGCTTCTCGTTCTGTTTCGGCAGAATGATCTCGAACACGCCATGGCGGCGAGCGGCCAGGACCTTCTCCTTGATACCACCGACCGGCAGCACATGGCCAGAGAGCGTAATCTCACCGGTCATCGCCACCTCGCCTCGAACCGGTCGTCCCGTCAGTTCGGACGCCAGGGCCGTGGCCATCGTGACCCCCGCCGACGGGCCGTCCTTCGGGATGGCACCAGACGGCACGTGGAGATGCAACTCGGCGTTCTGGTAGAAGTCGGCGTCGACCCCGTAGGTGGCGGTCTGCCCACGGAACCAGGACAGCGCGGCTCGGGCTGACTCCTTCATCACGTCGCCGAGGTGCCCCGTCAGCGTCAGTGACCCTTTGCCAGGCATCCGCGTCGCCTCGACAAACAACACCTCGCCGCCGGCCGGCGTCCAGGCCAGTCCCAGCGCCACGCCCGGGTTCTTCGTGCGTTCTGCAACCTCTTCGTCCTCGAAGCGCGGCACGCCGAGCAATTCCGTCACGGTCTCAGGTCCGATGGCGACCGGGTCCTCGGTCCCCTCGGCGTGTCGACGTGCCACCTTCCGGCACAACGCCCCGATCTCACGCTCCAGGTTGCGAACCCCTGCCTCGCGCGTATACCCACGGATGACGGCGCGGAGCGCGTCGTCGGTGAACGTGATCGTGTCTGCGGTCAAGCCGTGATTCTCGACTTGACGCCCGACAAGATGCTCGGTCGCAATCTGCAGCTTCTCGTCCTCGGTGTAGCCCGCCAGTTCCAGAACCTCCATGCGGTCCCGCAACGGTGGGGCAATCGGGTCGAGTACGTTCGCGGTCGTGATGAACAGCACCTCGGACAGGTCAAACGGGACATCCAGATAGTGATCGCGGAACGTGTTGTTCTGTTCCGGGTCAAGCACCTCCAGCAACGCAGACGCGGGGTCGCCGCGAAAGTCGGCACCCAGCTTGTCGATCTCGTCCAGGATAAACACGGGATTCTTGGACTCAGCGCGGCGGAGCCCCTGCATAATCTGACCCGGGAGCGCACCGATGTAGGTGCGGCGGTGCCCGCGAATCTCAGCTTCGTCGCGCATGCCACCGAGTGACACCCTCACGAACTTTCGATCAAGCGAGCGTGCGATCGACTTTGCCAGCGACGTCTTGCCAACACCCGGAGGACCGACAAAGCACAGAATCGGCCCTTTCACCGAAGGGTTGAGCTTCCGTACGGCCAGATACTCGAGAATACGGTCCTTGGCTTTCTCCAGCCCTGAGTGGTCGTCGTCGAGCACCTGCTTGTTGCGAGGAAGGTCGATGGTTTCCTCTGTGCGAACCGCCCACGGCAGTGCCACCAACCAGTCCAGATAGGTGCGGGATACCGTATATTCGGCGGCGGCAACAGGCATACGCGACAACCGGTCGAGTTCGCGAAGTGCTTCTTTCTGGACCGACTCGGGCATACCGACGGCTTCGATCTTCTCCCGAAGCTCTTCAATTTCCTTGGCCTGGTCGTCGGTGTCGCCGAGTTCCTTTTGAATCGCCTTCATCTGCTCGCGCAGCAGATACTCGCGCTGGCTCTTTCCAACTTCCGATTGAACCTCGGACTGGATCTTCGATCCGAGTTCCAGCACCTCAAGTTCTTTAATCAAGGTGCGGTTCAGCGTTTCCATCCGCTCACGGACATCGAGCGTGCCCAGCACCTCTTGTTTGGTCGACGTCTGAATCGTCGTCAGACTTGACGCGATGAAGTCCGCCAGCTTGCCGGGCTCCGTGATGTTGCCCGCCAGCGCCTGAAGGTCGTCCGACAACAGGGGCGATAGTGAGACCACCTGCTGAAAGTTGTTCTTGATATTGCGCTGGAGCGCGTCGATCTCCAGAAGATCGTCGGCGTTCGTCTGCTCATCGGCCTGGCTCACGCGGGCGCGGATGTACGGCTCGGTCTCCAGGACCTCGTCGAGCTGGAGCCGCCCTTGTCCCTGCACGATGAGACGCAGGGTCCCGTCGGGCAGCTTGAACATCTTGTGGATGTGCGTGGCTGTCCCGACCGGATAGAGGTCCTCCTGCTTCGGATCTTCAGTCCCCGGCTCCAGTTGGGTAAAGACCCCGACCAGCCGGTCGTCCGCAATCGCCTCTTCGATCAACCGAACGGAACTCTCGCGAGCTACCGCCAGCGGCATGAAGGAGTTCGGGAACAGGACCGTGTCGCGCAACGGCAACACCGGCAGCTCGGGTGGGATCGAGACCGGCCTCTCGGCGACGGTGTCCTCATTGTCGAGGAGTTCGCGCTCATCGGTCATGGTCTGTGTCTCCGGGCCGAACAAGGTTGTGAGTTCGGCCCCGCCCCGGCGAAGGGCGGGACCGTATACAGGTCGAGTCTAACCCGAACCACGTGGGCCCAGGGCGCCGAACCACGCCAATCGCCTCCCTGACTTAACACCCTCAAATGGAGGGCGTCCCGAACAGGGAAACCGCCTTGCTGCGAGACTCCAGCACACGCTCACGATTCCGCTCGTTCTCGCGAACTTCCTCGCAGTCCTTACAGCGGGCGGCGAACGGTAGCGCCCGAAGCCGCCCCTCGGCGATCTCATCGCCACATTCGTAGCAATAGCCGTAGGTGCCCTCTCCGAGCCGGCCCAGCGCAGCCGAGATCTTCGTCAGGGTCTCCGCTTTCATCTGAATCAAGGCGAACTCGATATCGTCCTGGATGTCCGTCTCCGAATTCTCGTTGGAGTCGGCCACGCGACGGGTCGACATCTGCCCACCCTCAGACCGCGCGAGACGAATCTTGTCCTGGACGGCACCGGCCATTTCGTCACGACGCTCTATAAGGATGCGCCGCAATTCCTGATACCGGCCGTCGGTCATTCCATGGGTGAGGGTACTCATGATACGGCTCCTTCTCGTTCCGACCTACTGGGTTACACGCTCGGGATCGTGTCGGATCGAAGCCCGGCCAACGATAGAGCTATGAAGCAATTTCGATACCAAGACACTGTTCGGACTGAAAAGTCCAAAAGTATCCAAAAAAACGAAGCGAGCCGAGAGGGGATCGAATAGAGGAGGGAGGTAAACCAGAGGGTTGTGAATGGCCCTCAGGGGCCTCGCCCGTCCTCGCGAGCCCGTGCTATGTGCTTCATCTACAGTGCTTTACTCGGCTTTCTCGGGAACACCTGCTGGCGCCGTCGAGTTCCGATGTCAATAAGTTAGACGACGAGAGGGGGGGTTAGGTTTCAGTTCTTTTGAGGTCGTCACCGTCCTCTGAAGTGGTCACATGAGGCGGTCGCTGGTCTCCGGGCAGAACTCGAGTGGGGGTATCGCGTGACGAAAAGCGACTCCGGGACACATCTGACAGGGGTGTGTCCTGAATCGACTGCCATCGTTTGACGACGCGATCCGGGTGTGCCAAGCTGGGCGCCATTGATCGTCGATTATGAGCATCAGGACCTGCCCTCTTTGTGAACGTCGTCGGGCGCGTCGCGCCTGCCCAGCCCTTGGCCACCAGATCTGTGCGGTCTGCTGCGGAACCAAACGGATCACAGAGATCACCTGCCCACCAGACTGCGGGTACCTGGCGTCCGCCAAGACCCACCCACCGGCCGCCCTCCAACGACAGCAAGAACGGGATGCTCAGTTCGTGTTGCCGGTCATACGGGGACTCAGTGAACGCCAGTATCAGCTGTTCTTTCTCGTCCAGGGCACGCTGTACCAGCTCGCCCAGACGGGCGAACTACCGGTGGACGACCAGATCGTCCGCGACACCGTTCAGGCACTCGCCGCCACCTACGAGACAGCCAGCAAGGGGATCATCTACGAACATCAGGCCGCATCCCTGCATGCCGAGCGCCTGTCACGAGAATTGAAACCGTTACTCGAAGGAGAGGAAGGGCAGCGACCGGTCGCCAGCGGGCACGACCTGATTGAGGTGCTACGGCGGATCGAGCGTTTGGCCGATAAGGCCCACGCTGCGCTTGAGGGCGGCAATCGAGCCTATCTCGACCTGGTGGGCCGTCTCGTGCAACCGGCCGCCGGGGCAGACAGCGCCAGGACCACGGAAAAGGGCGCCGAGGACACAGCAACGGAGCCTGGGTCGTCGCTGATCATTCCCTGACCCCAGTGTCTGCTATAATCAAACGTTCGGATGTCTGAAGAACAGACATCCCGTAGGAACCAATTTGCGTGGGGTGTAGGTAGGTACCATGGCCAAGCGTTGCGATATTTGTGGAAAAGGTCCGGTGGTCGGGCGAAATGTGAGTCACGCGCACAACGTGACGCCTCGCCGCTTTGAAGCCAACATCCAGCGGGTGAAGGCGGTGATCAACGGCGGCGTGAAGCGAATCCGTGTCTGCACACGCTGTCTTCGCTCGAACAAGGTCGTCAAAGCAGCGTAGCGCAGCCGACTATGCGCGACGTTGTCAGCAGCCGCGACGCCCCGGCCGCGATTGGTCCGTATTCGCAGGCCGTGCGCGCCGGTGGGCTCCTGTTCATTTCCGGTCAGATCCCGCTTGACCCTGAATCTGGGGAGGTCGTCAACGGGGATGTCTCGGCGCAGACCCACCGGGTGATGCGGAGTCTCGGCGCCATTCTGGAGGCCGCTGGCGCCGGCTTCGATGACGTGGTGCGGACGACGATCTTCCTAACGGATCTCGGTGACTTCGCCCGGGTCAACGAGGTGTACGGCAGCTACTTCACAGCCCCCGCCCCGACCCGGGCCACCGTTCAGGTGGCCGCGCTCCCGAAGGGCGTCAGCGTCGAGATCGACGCCATCGCGCACCTTGGCTGAGCGCGTCAGCGCATCAGCCGTTCCACCTCCAGCACACCAGCAACGCTGCGGATCACTTTCGTGAGTCGCTGCAGGTGTTTGAGATTCTCGACGTCCACCGTCACGCTGATGCGGCCGTGAGGATCCCCGCTGCTGGCCTCGACCTTGAGAACATTGGTCTTGAGACCCGCGATCTTCGACGTCACCTCGGCGAGAATACCGCGGCGGTCCTCTACCTGAATTCCCAACAGCACGATGAACCCCGACTCGGATGTGGACTTGTCCCAGACCACCTCGATCCGTCGTTCGGGGTCGTACAACAGATTGAGGACGTTCGGACACCGCGCGGCATGCACTGACACCCCCTTGCCTCGCGTCACGTAGCCGACGATCTTCTCGCCACGAATCGGGTTGCAGCACCGTGCCCGAAACACGAGCAGATCATCGAAGCCGCTGACCTTGACCTTGTCCTCGTTCCCCCGCAGTATCCGGCGAACCACCGTGCCAACCGACGGAGCGCCCGGTTTCTCCTCCAACTCCTTCGGCACCAGCTTGGCCAGCACCGACCGAGCCGCCACCTTCCCGTAGCCGACGGCGGCGAACAGATCATCCTCGTTCTTCGCCCCGAGTTCGCCCGCTACCCGTGCCACCGCCTGAGGCTCCAGCACCGACTTGGGACTGATGTCGAACCGACGCAGCTCTTTGTCAAACAGCTTCCGCCCCAGCTCGACCGCCCGGACCTGCTCCTCCGCGTGGATAAAATGCTTGATCTTGTTTCGGGCCCGCGCGGTGACGACGATGTTGAGCCAGTCGCGACTCGGCGTGTGGCCAGACGCCGTCACCACCTCGACGATATCGCCGTTCTGCAGCCGCGTCCGCACCGGCACCATACGGCCGTTTACACGCGCGCCAACACACTGGTGACCGACATCCGTGTGGATGCCATAGGCAAAATCGATCGGGGTGGCGCCACGCGGCAGCGCCTTTACCTGGCCTTTTGGCGTGAAGGTGTACACCTCGTCTGGGTACAGGTCGACTTTCAGATTGTTGATAAATTCACCTGGATCCCGTACTTCCTGCTGCCATTCCAGCAGCTGACGGAGCCAGGTAAAGTGCTGCTCATCCGGCGCGACGCCGATGCGCCCCTCCTTGTACTTCCAGTGCGCGGCGATACCCTCCTCGGCGATGGCGTGCATCTTCTCGGTCCGGATCTGCACTTCGAACGGCATACCTTGGGGGCTGACCACCGACGTGTGCAGCGACTGATATCCGTTGGCCCGGGGCATCGCGATGAAGTCCTTGAATCGGCCGGGCACGGGGGACCACGCCTGATGAATGTTGCCCAGTGCAGCGTAACAATCAGAGACCGAGTCCGTGATGACGCGAAGGGCGATCAGGTCATACACCTGCTCGAAGGAAATCCGCTGTCGTTTGATCTTTTCGTGAATGCCGTAGAGCCGTTTGATGCGGGACTCGATCACTTTGAACGGGACCTGGGCATCCGTCAACGTCCGCTCCACGGTGTCCCGTAGGCCTTTGACGGTACGTTTGGTCGCGCGGCGGCGGCGCTCGACCCACGCCCGAGTCGTCTCGTAGGCGGTCGGGTCGAGATGCTTGAAGGCCAGGTCCTCCAGCTCGTTCTTGATCTTCTTCATCCCGAGCCGGTGGGCGATCGGCGCGTAGATGTCCAGGGTCTCTTGGGCAATGATGAGCCGACGGTCCTCCGGCATGTGGTCCAACGTACGCATGTTGTGCAGCCGGTCAGCCAGCTTCACCAGGATGACGCGTATGTCGTCCACCATCGCGAGCAGCATTTTGCGGAAATTCTCCGCCTGCCTCTCTTCACGCGACGAGAACGGAATCGTGCTGATCTTGGTGACCCCCTCAACGACATGGGCGACTTCGGGGCCGAACAGTTCCTCGACCCGTGCGATCGATGTCAGCGTGTCTTCGACCACATCGTGGAGCAAACCGGCCGCGATCGCCACGTCGTCAAGCCGCATGTCGGCGACCAGCGCCGCTACTTCGAGTGGATGGGTGACATAGGGCTCGCCCGACCGCCGTTTCTGGCCAGCATGCTCCGCGGCCGAGAAATCGAGCGCGCGCTGCAGCAGGTCGATATCGGCGTCTGGATTGGACGCGCGAGCCTTCTCCGCCAGTTTTGCAAAACTGAGCATCGTAAGTTTCGTATGGGCAGCCGGTTACAAGAGACGGTTCAGATTCAGCCTATCCGGCGCGCCGGCGGTGACGGCACGCAGGGTGCCGACTTCGCCGAGACGAATCGGGCACCAATAGAATGGTCGCAAACCGCGCGAAAAGAAAGCGCATTGCGAGCAGGAGGAACGGCTTGACTTGGTCTTTTTCGCTTCACTATACTGATGCTTCCTCACTGAAGGGTTGCCGGTGCCCGGCCGTCGAACGGCTGCGGTTGGCAGTGCCCCGCTGGATCTTCAACCAACCTATTCCGGCTGGCGGGTCTGACGAGAGGACGTCGTGAAACACCGAATCTAAGGGGACCGTTAATGCATACTCGATCGCTCGGAACGAGACTCGCGCTCATCGTCGCGGTGAGCCTGCCGCTGACCTCGTGCCACTACGTGGACCAGCTCAAGGCCCTCAGGACCTTCAAAGAAGCCAACATGGCGTATCAGCGCTCCGACTACGAGGAGGCAGTCGAGCTGTATGAGGAGGTCCTCGTCAACGACCCAAATATTACGATCGCCCATTTCTATCTGGCCAACAGCTACGACCAGCAGTATCGGCCATCGCTGCGGGGCGAACGGGAGAACGATGCCTTCCTCGATAAGGCCATCGACCACTACATCACCTCCGTGGACAGCGAGCCAAACGTCGCGATGCGCAAGCTCTCGATGCAGTATCTCGTGGCCGCGTTCGGTCCGGACAAGGCGAATCTCCCTGCCAAATCGGAACCGGTCCTACGGGAGATGATTGAGAGCGATACGTCCGATCCGGACAACTACTTCGTCCTCGCCAAGCTGTACGAGGACTCGGGACTGTTTGAGGAAGCCGAAGATGTCCTCAAACAGATTCGCGACATTCGCGCTGACGACCCCGCTGTCTACATGCAGGTCGCTGGATTTTACAACCGGAACGAAGAATTCGAGCAAACGATTGAGGCCCTCAGCCAGCGGGCCGCGCTTGAACCGGACAACCCGGAGGCGTTCTATACCATCGGCACCTATTACTGGGAAAAGGCGTTCCGAGACTTCCGACTGACGGACGAAGAAGAGGGCGAGTACGTCATGCTCGGCCTTGAGCAGCTTGAGAACGCTCTCAACATCAATGCCGACTACGTCGAAGCCTTGACCTACAAGAACATTCTGCTCAGGATGCAGGCCAATCTCACGGAAGACATCGACGAGCGAGACGCGCTTATTGAGGAAGCCGACACACTGCGAGACCGGGCGGAAGAGCTCATCCAGGTCCGGCGGGGCGGCGTCAGCTAGGAGTTTGCCAACGGCGGAGATCTACCGCCCGTCCACTTACGGTCTGACGAGCCGGTGTCGCCTCCTACGCGGCGGCACCGGCTCTTTATTTGTACGGTTTGGCTTGGACAGAGGCGTGGTGGATATCTTCCCTGTCGAGGGGGGATAGTCCCAGGCGAAGGGTGCCACCGGCCCTGGGCCCTCTGCGGGACGCCGAACGCCTCACCTCCAGGACGACCTGGTGACTCTCCTGGGCCACAGCAGCCTGCCGACAGCGCCCCCTGAGTTATTGTGCCGGCCCACGTGCGCCTCCCTGCGCGTCGACTCCCAGGGCCGTGCCCCACATCGCGGCGTCGTCACGGGCGTTGAACGCGGTCATGAACGCGTCGAGCACACCCATGGCGGCGTTCTCCGACGCGAACTGCGCCTGCGTACGAGGGACCGGCCATAGCACCGCCAGCAGGAGAGCCGCGACCACCCATCGCCGAGCGGTCTGCCTCGGTGTCATCTCGGGTTCTCGCGCAGCCACGCCAGGGCTCGGACGAGATCGACGGCGGATGAGGCGAGTTCCTGCACCCGCAGGGTGATGTCTGGCCCTGGCTCACCGGCACCGGTGAAATCGTCTCGGATGCAGTAGACGAAGCGCGGGATGATGTGGCACCTGAAGTCAAACATCAGGCTGTTCGCGAATCCGATGGCCGACATGTAACTGCTCTTCCCACCGGCGGCGCACAGAAAGCCAACCGGCTTCTGGGCCCACCCCGACCCGGTCAATTCCATCGCATTCTTCGCCGCGGCGTTCAGGTCGTAGTTGTAGACGGGCGCGGACACCAGAATCGCGCCGGCCCCGTCGATTGTTGCGGTCAGCGCCTGCACCGCCGGATGGTCAAACGACCCGGCACTGCCGCACATCGGCAGATCATGTGCGGCCAGATCGACGAGCTCCACCGGGTGGTGGCTCTCTCGAAGGAACGCCTCCGCCGCGAGGGCCAACTTGTGCGATCGGCTGTCTGGATTGAGCGAACAGCTCAGGATGACAATCGGTTTCGACGGGGTGTCGGAAGTAGCCATGGCGGTAGACCTGTCAACAGGGACCGCGCTCGGAGGCACGGCAATCGTCGGGATTATAGGCTGAATCGCCGACGTACCCGGTCCGAGACCCAGGCGCTGTCGGCGGCGCCCGAAGAGCGGCACTATAATCGCTCTCGTCCCCTTGAGCCGCCGTTGAGGGTACCCCGACGGGGCTTGCGACGGGATGCACGACTCCGCACAACGAGGAGGCTGATCACGTGTCGCTCGGCCACGATTTGCGGTACGCAGCTAGGGCGCTCGGTCGCAGCCGCGGTTTTACGACGGTGGCGGTGCTCACACTCGCGCTGGGCATCGGCGCCGCCACCGCGATTTTCAGCGTCGTCAACGCGGTCTTGCTTCGTCCGCTGCCCTACCCGAACGCCGACCGGATCGTCCAGGTATTCCAGATCATCGAACGGCCCAATTTCGGCACGCCGCTCCGAGGCGGGCTGACGCCAGACCAGTTCCAGATCTGGCGGTCGCGTGCGCGCGGGTTGTCCCACATCGGCGTGCACGGAACGCGCACCTACACTCTGACGGGAGTGAACGATGCGGTGCGCCTGCATGGCGCCGCCGTCACCCCCAGCCTGTTCCCACTTCTGGACATCGCGCCATTGCTTGGTCGCGTTTTCGCCCCCGCGGAAGCGCAGCCTGGGGCCGAACCGGTCGTACTTCTCAGTCAGGACACCTGGGAGCGATATCTCGGGTCTGACCCCAATGTGCTGGGCCGCCTGCTCACGCTCGAGGGGAACCCGTACCGGGTCGTCGGGATCATGCCCCACCGGCTCACGTTCCCGTCGCTCGACTATCGCAATGACTCCGGCGTCTTGGACAACCTGCCCCAGTTCTGGGTGCCGGTCGGCCTGCAGCCTCCCAACCCGAACCCGACCACGGATGTCGCGATGATGCCGACATTGGCGCGGCTGGCACCCGACCTGACGGTCGAGCAGGCAGAGACCGAGGCCAATACCCTGGTACCGCCGATCCGGCCCGACCGACCGGTCCGCGTCGAGATCGTGCCGCTGCGAGAGGAACTGGTGGCGCCGGTCCGACCAGCGCTCCTGGTGCTGCAAAGCGGGGTCGGCTTTCTGCTGTTGATCGCCTGCGCCAACGTCACCAACCTGCTGCTGGCGCGGGGCGCCGCTCGACAGCGCGAGCTTGCGATCCGTCTGGCCCTCGGAGCCGGACGCGGACAGCTCACGCGAGGCATCCTGGCCGAGAGCCTCTTGCTTGCGTGCGGCGGCGGTATCGGTGGGTGTCTGCTGGCCTGGTGGGGCACGTTGCTCCTCCGAGCGGTGCCCCCAGGCACCGTACCTCGAATCGCCGACACCACCCTGGACGCCCGAGTCCTGCTGTTCGCGCTAGGGGTGTCGCTGGCTACCGGCCTATTGATCGGTCTCGTGACGGCCGCGAGAGCCAGTCGCTCGAATCCGCTACGCTCGCTCCGCCAGGCCGCAGCCGGGGCCGGCCGCGGTGCGAGTACCCGCCCGTCCTCCGTGCTGGCCATTGCCCAAGTCGCGGCGGCCACGGTCCTCCTCGTCGGGGCCGCTCTGCTCGCCAACAGTTTTCTTCGGCTGACCCAGGTGGACCCGGGATTCAACCCACGCGACGTCATCAATTTCCAGATCACGCTCCCGCGGTATCGCTATGCCGACACCTCACAACAGCAACCGCTGTACACCAGGCTGTACACCGCGCTCACGGCCTTACCAGAGGCTGATTCGGTCATGCTCGGCAATAGCCTCCCACCGCGTCGGGCGATGGTACTCGGGGGATTGCTGATTGACGGCGAACGGACCACGCCACCGGTCGTGGCAGCGCGTATGGTGACACCCGGGTTTTTCCGCGGACTCGGCATCCCCCTGCAACAGGGCCGCGCGCTGACCGACCGGGACGTGACCGGACAAGACCCCGTCGCGGTCGTGAGCGAGTCCTTCGCGCAACAGCATTTTCCGACCAGCGAAGCGCTCGGCGCCGAATTCGAGATTCTCAGATCGCCAGAGCCGATCCGGATCGTTGGAATCGTCGGCAACACCGCCTCGGCGGATATCGACGGCACACGACGGCCTGAGCTGTACTTCTCGTATCTGCAGTTTCCCAGCCCAAACCCACGGTTCAGTCCCCTACGGACGCTTGCCGGCGGGGTCCGCACCACGAGTAGTCCGGGCCTCGTCGCGGCCTCGATTCGACATACCATCAAGCAGATCGACCCTGATCTCGCCATCGACAACTTGGTCACGATGGATGAGCTCCAGTCCGATACGCTCGCGCGAGCCCGCTTCTACCTGACGGCCGCCGCAGGGCTCGCGGTGGTGGCCCTGCTGCTGGCGACGATCGGTATCTACGGTGTGCTCGCGTACGCGGTCTCACAACGAACACGGGAACTGGGAATCCGTATTGCACTCGGCGCGGACGCGGCAGGCCTCGTGCGGCTGGTCTCCGGGCAGGGGCTGAGCCTCGCTGTCGCGGGTCTGGCCATTGGCCTCGTCGGCGCGGTCTGGGTAGCGCGGTTCCTCGAGAGCTTGTTGTTCGGTATTACGACCCGAGATCCGATGACCTTCCTGGCTGTCGTCGTCGCCTTCCTGCTCGCCGCGTTGGTCGCCTGCTACGTACCGGCTCGGCGGGCCACACGGGTGGACCCCCTCACGTCCCTCCGGGCCGGCCTCTAGCAGCCCGTCGTACGCAGGGGAGCTGCCTACACCACCCGGGCGGCGCGCAGCGCCGCGATCTCTGCAGGGTCGTAACCCAGCGAAGCCAGGATCTCCTCGGTGTGTTCGCCGAGTTGCGGGGCACGGCCCCGGATACTGGCCGGCGTGTCTGACAGCGAGAAAGGGGAGTCAGCTACCGGCGTCGGCGAGGGCGTCCCTGGAAAGCCCAGGGCCCGCAACATCTGCGTCGCCCGCACGTGAGGGTCGTCAAGCGTCTGCTGAGGCGAGAGAACCGGTCCGGCGGGAATACGTGCGGCTTCGAGTGCGGCCAGTGCCTCATCGGTGCGTCGCTCGGCACACCAGGCCGCCATCCGTTCGCTGATGAGCTCGCCGTGGTCGCCGCGGGACATATCGTCGGTGAACCGGGTATCCTCCAGCCAATGCGGCTCGCCGATGAGCGTCGCCCACCGTTCGAAGAGGGGCTGCCCGATCGTCTGCACCAGAATCCAGCCGTCCCGGGTCCGGTGCGTATCGGACGGCGCCGACACCTGGCTGCGATTCAGGGTCGCCACACGGTCAGGCGCCGTCACCGATTGCTCGATGAGGGCCGCGTTGGCCACCGTGAGGGCGGCGGCCAACAACGACCCCTTGACCTCCTGCCCACGCCCCGTGCGCTGCTTGGACATCAACGCCGCCAGGGTGCCCACCGTCGCGCTCAACGCCGTCGTGAAATCCACCCAGGGCACGTAGCTCTTGGTCGGTTGTCCCTCTTGCCCAGAGAGATACATCGCGCCGGACATGGCCTGACCGATACCGTCGAATCCCGTCTTCTCCGAATAGGGTCCGCCCGCACCGAAGGCCGACACACTGGTCAGGATGACATCCGGCTTGACCGTGGCTAGCGTCGTATAGTCCAGGCCCATCGCCGTCAGTGCGGCATCGGGGAGATTGGCGACGACAACGTCAGCGGTCGCCACCAACCGTCGCACCACCGCCCGACCGTCAGGCTTCATCGGGTTCAATGTCAGCCCGCGCTTGTTACGGTTCACTTGCATGAACAGCGCGCCGTCGCCCGCGTCATTCAGCGGAACAAGAAATCGGTCTTCGCTCCCACGAACCTTTTCCACCCTGATGACGTCCGCGCCCAAATCAGCCAGCAGCGCGGCACAGAAAGGGCCGGCGATATAGCGACCGAAGTCGAGCACACGGATGCCATCAAGCACACCGGGGCCGTTTGTCGCCGTGTCGGAGTTCTTCGGAGTGCTCACCACGGTCGCCATTATCTCCCGGTATCGGAGCAGGCCCGCGGAGAGAGAGCGCTAGCAGCCCGCGGGCTGCTAGAGAGAACCAAGAAACGCGAGCAACGCGGCACGGGATGCCACGTCGAGCGCGTCGAATCCCGCGCGGGCCAGGGCCGCCTCAGCGGCGTGCGCCTCGATCGCGTCGGTCACTGTGGGGGCGCGTCCGTCGTGCAAGAGCGGACGGCGGAAGCGCAGCCCCCAAAGCGCGGGGGTCCGCACCTCGTTGGCGGCGGCCGCCCCTTGCGCAATGCCGTCACCGGTGCCGACATCGTGCAGCAACAGATCCGCATAGAGGGCCACGGGCCGTCGGTCGAACAACGGGTTCGCACTTGGCCCCGTGTAGAGCACGGGCACGTGGCACGCCGCGCAGCCGATGGCGTCGAACGTCTGCTCACCAAAGAGCACCTGGGCGTCGACCGCACCGCGACCGATGGGGGCCAGAAACTTCATGAACGATTCAAAGTTGTCGATGCCGCGCCGCCCGGTGGCCGGTTCCGCGACGTCCTCCGGGTCCGGAATCGGGTCACACAGACGCATCAGCTCCGGGTCGATACCAAAGGACTGCTCGCGCGGAAACAGATCGCTCGTAATGCCCATCTCGTTGAGATACGCGTCGGCACCAAAGACGAGCAGACTCGCGTGCTGGGCTTTCCAGCCAAATCGCCCAACTCGGAGGTCGCCCGTGGCCAGATCTTGCACGATGGCGGCTCGACCGCTCACGCCGTCACGATCGAGGTCGAGCGGATCTTCGAGAGCGAGCAGCGTCTCGTCCTGAATCGCGTCGACCAGGCCGCCGCCAAACACCGGAATCGGGACCCGCCGCGCGATGACGTTCGCCTCCGCCGGGATGACGACCTGGCACCCGTGCGACGGAATGGAAAACAGTTGAAACAGCGAGCCGGCGTCCGCGTCGAAATCGGTGTACGTCCCATCAGCGTCCACCATCCCGGCGCGCAGCTCCGCCACGGGAGAAATGCCGCCCACGGCCGGCACATTGTGGCACCCGCCGCAGCTGGTTCCGTTAAACGCCGGACCGAGTCCTTCCTCCGGCTCCTCCACCTCGAGAAAGTCCTCGAGGCCAATGTTGAACAGCTCGAATTCGGCTGGGGTGACGCCCGCGAGCGCATCACCGGGCGCGGGAGGCACCTGAGCGAATGCAGGGACCGCGACCCAACCGAGCCCCAAGGCCAGGAGCGCGCGCATCCATCCTCCACGACTACGCCGTCGCTGGGCGAACGCCAGGCTACGACGCATCGTCCCCCGCGATGACGACAATCTCGCCCTTCATGAAGTTGTGTCCCGCCCCGCACAGCTTTGAGCACTCGAACTGGTAGACACCCGGGACCTCAGCCTCGAACAGCACGACCGCCTCGCCCTGACGTCGCTTCGGCACGATGACGTTCGGTCCATTCACGAGATGAAACCCGTGATCGGTGTCTTGGCTACGGATGCGGATCTCCACGGTCGTCCCGACCGGCACCTCGAGACGGGACGGGGTGAACGTGAACCGCTCCGCCACCATCTCCACAACCTGCCGCTCCTGCGCCGCCACCGAGCCGGGCAGCATGGCCGCACAGAGCACCGCAAAGAGAATGAGCATCGTCACGCCACGAGCATCTGTATGCATTAAAACCACCATCCGAGACCCACGTTGAGCGAGTTGGGCTCGTCAATGATGCCGCTCTGATTTCGGACCACGGAATAATCCAACTTCAAGACGACATCGGGATCGGGGTAATACGAGAACCCGACGACCCACGCGTCTCGGTCGAACTGCTGGAGGCGCTGGAAACCCGTCGGCATCCGATACTGCGTATCGAAGTTCTCATAGCGGACAAACACGGCGGCCTCGCGCGGAGCCGGATTCGGCAACACGAAGTAGGACGCCTCGACATAGAAGCCACGAATCTCGCGCGCAATGTTGGCGCCGGGCTGGTTGGCAAAGCGTAGCGCCCGGTTCAGTTCGCCCATCCCGTCCAACCAGACATGGGCGTACTGGGCCCGAGCTTCCAGTTCACCCACGCGGTATCGCGCGTCGACCTCGCCGACAGTGACACGGCTCTCGATCCGTGGGAACGCGAATCCGGTCTTCCCGCGCCAGAAGCTGGCGCCCGTCCACAGCCCGGGCAGGCCGACATACTCGACGCGTCCCGTGGTGGCGATGTTGCGGACGGTGGACTCGGCCCCCTTCTGACGACCGTCGCGGATGCCCTGGTCCGCCGTGAAACCGGACGCGTCCAAGGGAGCCATCACGTAGGTGCGATACCGCAACCCCTGCCCTATCTCGCCATGAATCCCAGCGCCAGCGTCGAACCACGTGGTGGGCAAAATGACGTCGTCCACGAACGGTCGTTCCACTCCGTGGAAGACCGGTGGCTCGTGCCGCTCATTGATGATGCCCATCGGCACGAGCAGCATGCCGGCACGGAAGTTCAGTTCGCGCGTGACCAGGAAGTCGATAAAGGCCTGCTCCAGCTCAAGCTCGCCCTCCGCATCCTCACCCACCAGCGAGTGCTCGAGCTCGAGCTCGGAGACGAACCGTACCCGGTCAGAAAAGCGGTGCGTGAACAGCAGCACAAAGCGATGGAAGTCGACGACCGGATCTTCGTGCTCACGGTTGTTGAAGTGGAAATCCATGTAGCCCGAGAACGAGCTGTTCGACATGCCAACGCCGTTCTGACTACCACCAGCGCCGCCTGCCTGCCCGCCTCCCCAAGCGACAGGGGGGGACGGGGCGAGCCGTCCGCGGCCCATCGTGACGGACGTATCCGGTAGCCGCACCTCAGCCGACGCCGCCGCACTCCAGACGGGCCCCGAACCACCGTGATCGAGCTGCCACCCGTCGGCCGCCCAGGCAGACAGTCGGCTGACGGCGCTGAGACCATCCGCCTCTACGCCGTCGGCACCTGACTGGGCCGTCGCGGATGACGCCGCGACCAGCAGCAGCACCAGACAAAGACCGCTGACGAGCTGACCGCTCGCCCTCGACACCGCACGCCTGCTAGACATCTCCACAGTCAAGTTTCACCTATCGCACATTTAATTTAGATTAATCAAAACCTAACTTTAGCCCATTGTCAACTTCGACCGTCCGGGCGAGACCGGCACCACGGTGCCGTGTCAGATCAGTAGATCCGATGGAGAGTGACGAAGAGCGCGGAGAAGAGGGCGAGAAACAGGGTTGAGACGATGACGATGGTGTCGCGGAGGCGCGACGACTCTATGGTCGCCACGGCCATGAACAGCGGGAAGAGGACCAAGGTGTAGCGACCGATGCCCTCCAGCTCGCTTCCGCTCAGTGGGACCAGCAGGCTGACGAGCACATAGGCGCCCATTGCGGGACCGAGCCGCTGAAACACCAGCGGTGTCAGTGCCATGCCCAGCACACCGACGACGCCATGGACGAGCTGATACGGCGCAACCTCGGTGCTGGTGAGAAATGCCTCAAACCCGTCGCGTATGAGCGCTTCCGAGACGATGACGAGTTGCTCCCAGGGGAGATTCCCGACCGAGTAGTCCCAGTGTTCTTCCGCGTTGAGCCAATACAGTGGGTCACCGGTGAGATTCCAACAATACAGGCAGTACAGACCCAGTCCGGCCGGCACCAGCGACAGGGCGGTGAGACGGCGACGCAACTGCGACCACCCGGGTCGGTCCAGCACCGCCATCAGAAACAGCGGCAGGCCGATGAGAATACCGTTCGGACGGGTCAGCGCCGTCAACGCCCCCCACACCCCGGCTGACCACCAGCGGCCCCGATAGGCCCCCGCCACGGCCATGACCGACACGAGAAGGAAGACCGACTCCGTGTAGACACGCGTAAAGAAGAACGAAAACGGGAACACGGCCAGGTAGAGGATCGTTCGACAGGCGGCGGCCCGACTGCCGAGCCACTCTTCAGCCAACCGATACAGCGCCAACATGGCGGCCGTCAGCGCCACCACCGACACCAGCACGCCGGACACCCAGATAGCCTGGTCGATTCGCTCCTCGAACGGCCACGTCAGGGTCCTGATCAACAGGGGATACAGCGGAAAGAAGGCCACGTCGCTCTGGCCAAAACTACTGGTGTAGTAGCCGTAGCGCGCCACCGCGAAATACCAGCCCGAATCCCACGCCGCAAAGATCTCTGCCAACTTCTCCGACTCGAACGGCATGTAGAAGTTGCGCAAGCGATGGGCGGGCAGAATCACGTTGGCCAGGAACGCGACCGCCAGCTCAGGGATGCGCGTGATGCACAGCAGAAGGACCACCTCGGTGAGCCGATGCTCGCGGGCGCGCCACCGACCCAGGACACCGTGCAGTCGCTGGCCCAAGCGAGACAGTCGGGCCGACACCGGGCCCGCTCCGCCAACGGAGACGCGCAGCGGTAGGAGCAATGCGAGCGCCAGCAGCGGCTCCACGATGTGATGGTCTGCGACCCAGACGCGGTCGAACCGCCCCACCAGGAGCACCGACACAATCCACAGCGGCAGGGCCAGGAGGACGACGTCGAGAACGGCGACGAATCGATGGCGGAGCGGCGAACCGGGAGAGCCGGGCACGCGGCGCGGTTGCGGTGTACTGACAGTCATCAGGTCAGGCGTGTTCTGCGGCGACGGCATCGTTGAGCTCGATCCCGAACCCGGGCGCGTCCGGCACGACGATCGTGCCGTTTTCGAACCGCTCTGGCGGCTCGATGAGATCGCCACGCCAGCCCACCTCGCCCCACTGAAACTCGAGGATGTCGAAATTCGGCATCGCCGCGCACAGCTGCACGCTGGCCGCGGTCGCGACAGGACCACTGGGATTGTGCGGTGACACCGCAACGCCGTGTAGATCAGCGATGGCGGCGATGCGGCGGGCCTCGGTCAAGCCACCGCAGTGCTTGACGTCCGGCATCACGATGTCCACAGCACGCTGCTGGCAGAGGGGCGCGAACCCTTGCATGCCGAACAGGAACTCGCCGCCGGCCATCGGCTGCACGATGGCATCGTGAATCGTCTTTGTGTCGCGCACCTGTTGGGGCGGCACCGGTTCCTCGTACCAGGACAGATCGTAGGGGTCGAGATGGTGTGCGACCTCAATCGACAACGGCACATCGAAGTTGCTATGCGCGTCGATCTTGACCGCCACGTCCGGCCCCACCGCCTCCCGCATGGAAGCCACACACGCGATGCCGAGTTCCGTCGCGGCGGCCACCTCGGCGGCCGGCCGCGTCAGCGCGGGGAAACCATCGAACGGTGCCGCCTTGAGCGCCGCAAATCCGTCATCGACGGCCGCCCGCGCGTTGGCGGCGAATCCATCGGGCTGTCGATTGGAGGTTGCCCGGTTGATGTTGGCATACCCTGGTAGGGCGTCTCTTATCCGGCCGCCGAACAGGTCGCTGACCGGTGCCCCGAGCGCCTTTCCGACCAGATCCCACAGGGCCTGTTCGATCGCACTGAAAGCAGTCGCCTGTACGCGGTCTCCCGACGACGCGGCTGCCCACCCGCGCTGTCGATACTGTTCGATACGGAACGGCGACTCGTCGCGGACCAACTGGAAGAACGGCAGTAGCTCCGGAAACGACGCGCGGCGTCCGAGGGACGCCTCACCCAACCCGGTCAGCCCCTGATTCGTCGACAGGCGGACGAAGAGCCATGTGGTCCGGGCCGTGGCACGCACCACCACCAACTCCATTCCGCTGACGCGTAACCGTGGAGCGGTCCGCGCCGACTGCCGCAGCAGGTGCCCGGTCTCCGGTCTGCTCGACGGCGCTGGCCACACCGGCGCGACCGCAAGCAGGGGCGCGGTGTGCAAGAACCGCCGGCGGCTCACGGACGGGGTGACGATATTCCAATGGCGTGTCGGCATGGCTCACCTGTCCCAGAGCTCGTGTCCTTCCATCGCGATTCGCGATCGTTAGAGGCCAAGACCACCGGCGGCGTCAGGTATCTCGACTGTGTGATTCGGGTTGCGTACGGTCAACACCGGGCACGGAGCCTGCCGTACGACCTGCTCCGCCACACTGCCGAGTAACAGCTGCTGCACCGCACCACGTCCGTGGGTGCCCATCACGATAAGGTCGATATCGTGCGTGCGGGCGTATCGAACGATGCCAACAAACGGCGTGCCGATCTCGACGGCCCGGACGACCTGCAATGGGGGGTGCTCATCCGGCGGACACAACGCGGCAAGTTGCGCTGTCGCTTCGGTGACCCATTTCTGCTGCACGTCGTCCTCGGAAAACCCCCAGAACGCCTCGGTCCCAGGACTCACGTCGGCGTCTGTCACGACATGCAGCAAGTGGAGGGACGCCTCACACCGTCGAGCCATATCCGTGGCATATTCGAGTGCCACACTCGACGTCGCGCTGAAGTCGACCGGCGCGAGGACGGTCCGGATTGCCTTCATCCGTGCAGTATAACGGGGGAAGGTTCATGTGGCGGGTCGGCACCCGTCGCGTCGGCTACGGCGCGGCACTCTTGTAGAGAAGCTTCTCGCCGCGCAGATACAACTTGTCAGCCACGATGGCGGGCGAGGCGACGAACCGGTCGTCCAGCGTGTTGGAAGCCACCATCGCGTAGCGAGATCGGTGGGCAATCTTCAGGGTGGTGCCGTCACGCCCTGGGGTTGCACCGCGTCCCGAGGCGCCGACCGACGAGGCAGCACCGCAACCGGGGATCTCGATCTTCCAGACGATGTTCGCGGGCCCGGTCGAGGCACGCTACCGCGGTGTGTCGCGGGCGCTCGCGACTGCGGCAATCAGCCGGTCGACCGACGGTCGGTCGGCAGGACCACGGCCGACGTGGTGCACCCGCACGATACCGTCGGGGTCGATCAGCACATTGCCGCCCTGTTGCACCGTGTCAGCTCTCGGCAGCCGCGGGAACCGCCCTTGTCGGGCCTCACGCCAATACGCCGCCATGGTCGCCCATCCCCATAGATGACGCCACCCGACGCGACCCATCGCGTAGGCGCGGTACAGCCGTCGGTCCGTATCGACGAGGACCGGCCAGGGGGGGTGGGTCTCGGCGACATACTCCCGAGCCGGCTGTAGGCCCTCGAACGTGATGACCAGTGGACGCACACCGAGCCGATCCAGCGTGGGTTGCGCGTGCCGCAACTGCAGCACGTGTCGACGACAGGGCAGTCAAAACAGATGCCGGTGCAGCATCAAGAGAAGCCACTGGCCCCGATAGTCCTCAAGTCGGTGTGCCCGACCGTCGGTATCGAACAATTGGAATGGTGCCGCGGGACGGCCAACCACGCTCGTCATCGTCATAAGGTGACGACGTCCCCAGCCACGACCGGCGCCTGGGACGCCGCGTGGTGTCGT
>CAWWAF010000020.1:0-43312 GCA_963934795.1 uncultured bacterium | reverse complement strand
GCCGGCTCCGGCGAACCTTTAAAGAAGCGCCACTGCGACCGGAATCTGTCGTGGCGGCCGGAGCCGGGCTGGTGCTTTTTAACGCCTCGTTCTACGCCGGAATCTTCGTGCTGGCCTCGGCGCTGGCCCAGACCGCGCCGCCAACGACGGTGTGGCTGGCGCTGCTGGCTTTTCCCGTCATCATCCTCGGCGGGCTGGCTGTCGGTTCCTTCTTCGTGCCGCTGACGTTCGTCTATCTCGATTTTCGGTTCGCGCTGCCGCTGTTGTCTCCGTTCTTGCTTTGGACTGCGCCGATTCTCTACGCCTCTCCGCCCACGGGGATTCTGGCCGTGGTGAACCGCTGGAACCCGCTGACGTATCTGATCGACATCCCGCGTCAGTGGCTCGTTCGGGGCACGACCGGCGACGAACTGGTATTCCTGTTCTGCGCGATGGCGTTCGTTACCCTGTTTTGGTTGGGGCTGTTTTTCCTGCGGCGGGCGATGCCGATTGCGGTGGAGAGCCTGCCGTAGTGTCCACAGTCGACACCGGGACGACGTTGCTCGACTGCGACGACGTATCGAAGATCTACTGCGACGAATTCAAGCAGCGTCGCAAGCATGCCCTGCGTGACATTCTGTTCGGGGCGCCGCGGCATGGCCGGCTCAGGCCCGATGAGCGATTCGCGTTGCGTTCCTTCTCCGTGACCGTCAAGGCGGGCGAGAACGTCGCCGTGCTCGGCCTCCCGGGGGCCGGGAAGACGACCCTCGCCAGGCTGGTGACGCGGATGTCGCGACCCGACGGCGGGATGGTTCGTGTGCGCGGTCGGGTCGGTCTGGTGTTCAGCGGGAGGTTGGGCATGAATCCATTCCTCTCCGTGGATGAGTACGTGCGGCTGGCCGTCGCGATTCACGGAGCGGAGCCGGATATGGCCGACGCCTGTTGCGACGAGGCGTTGCACCTCACGGGGCTCTCGGATCGTCGACACGCCACGCTCGTGAACCTACCGAGGGGCGACGTGCGGTACCTGTCGCTGGCGGTGGCCCTCACCGTGCCCCAGAACCTGCGGGTCTTTGACAGTCTGCCCAATCTGGGACGCGACCGGGTGGGGGCCCGGCTGGTGGCTCGGATCCGTGAACATTTCGCGCGCGGCTCGAACCTGATCCTGGCTAGGACAACAGCCGGGCTCCCGACCAGCGTCTCTCGCGCGATCATCCTGCACGACGGCGAGACGCTGTATCAGGGTCGGCGCGAGACCGTCGTGACAATATACGACCACTTCGTCGCACGGCTGGCGCGCATCAGGCGGGCCGAACAGGCGGGCCGGGTGGCGGACACTCCGCCCACTGGGCACCACGACGGGACTGACGGCGGCGCGAGCGTTGGTCCGCCCGCAGTCGACGTGCCGTCACCGGCAGCACTCATCGCGCGGGCCGTGCAGCGCTTTGATCACTCCCACATCGCCTCGCTGGCGGAAGAACAGGTGGCGCAGGACTGGGCCAGCGACCGGCCAATTGTTCTCGGCCCTTTCCTGGCCGACGTCGCGTTCGAGATGTTGTACTGGCGGCCGTGGGTAGCCTGGATGCGGGCCTCGTTCGGGCCGCGGCGGGCACCGGTCATTGCAGTCTCGCGTGGCCGGGTCGACGGGTGGTACTCCGGCCTCGCCTCGGAGTACGTCGATGTGTGTGACCTGGTTTCGTTCGAGACCTACCAAGCCCGCAATCGCGAGCGGGTCCGAGATGCCGGCGACAAACAGAACGTGGTGTCAGGCTTCGAGCAGGACCTGCTCGATCATGTCACGCGGCGGCTGGGCACCGCGGACGTCGCTGTGGTGCATCCGTCTGTGCTGTTTCGGCTCTGTTCGAAGGTCTGGCGGGGCGCATTGCCCAGCCAGTGGCTGTCCGAGCACGCGCGATATGAGCACTGCGAGACGAGCTCGGACGCGACGCCCGCCGCCGCCCATGTCGCGGAGCCCTATGTCGCGGCCAGTTTCTGGTTCAATAGTTGCTTTCCGGATAGTCCTTTGCACCGGCGCGTCGTGCGTGACGTGTTGGCCGAGCTTAGCCAGCGTGTCGATGTCATCGTGGTTGACCAGGGCGGGGTTCACGGCTTGTTCGACTCGATCCAAGCCGGCGACCGGGTCCGGGTAATGAAGTCCGCCGAGACGGACGATCGGGTCCGTGTACAGGCGAGGGTGGTCGCCGGCGCGCGCGCGTTCGTCGGTACGTTCGGGGGGCTTTCGCTGATGGCGCCGTTTTACAACGTCCCCACCTCTCTCCTGTTTGGGGCTGAGGTGGGGTTGTTCCCGCAACACGCGGCTGTCTCGCGCAGCATGGCTGGGGCCATGCCGGACCTGCCTTACGAATTGACGAAGACGGCCAATTTTGACGCGGGTCATCTGGGTGCCTGGGTCGACCGGACTCTGGGATGAAGATTCTCTTTTCGATGCGGCACCCGGGAGCGCTTCGGAACTTCGCATCCACCGTGCGGGAACTGGCCAAGCGCGGACACCACGTGCACCTCGCGTTTGTCATGCAGGACAAGCTTGGTGATGGGCGCCTGCTTTGGGATCTGACCGACGACTACGCGAACATCACGCATACGGAACTCGCCAAGAAGAAGACGCCGTATCGCTTCTGGCTCGGCTTGGCCCGGGGGGTCCGTCTCTGGAGTGACTACCTGCGGTATCTTGCGCCCGAGTATCGGGATGCGGACAAGCTGCGAGACCGGGCGCAGTTGCGTCTTCCGAGGTCTCTGGTCGGCGTCAGCAAGTTGCCGCTGGTCAATAGTGCGGTAGGCCGGCGGCTGCTCTGGACGCTGCTGCTGTGGATCGAGCGGGCCATCCCGACGGATCGGTGGGTGGACGCGCTCATTGCGTCCCAGCAGCCGGATGTCGTGCTGGTGACGCCGCTTGTCGACCTGGGATCCGACCAGGCCGACTATGTCAAGAGCGCCCGCGCCCTTGGGATTCGGACCGGCTTGTGCGTCCATAGCTGGGACAACCTGACCAACAAGGGGCTCATCCGGATCACTCCTGACCGGGTGTTTGTGTGGAACGAGTCGCAAAAGGAGGAGGCCGTCGACATGCACGGTCTCCGGCCGGAGCAGGTCCTGGTCACCGGATCGCCGGTGTATGACCAGTGGTTCGCTCGTGACGCAAGCACCACGCGTGAAGAGTTTTGCTCCAAGGTCGGTTTGCCGGCCGACCGCCCGTTCTTGGTGTATCTCTGCTCGTCCGGCTTCATTGCGCCGAATGAGGCGGCGTTCGTGGAGCGCTGGGTACGGGAGCTGGCGAAGGCCGACGACGAGCGGGTTCGGAATGTGTCGATCCTGGTGCGACCGCATCCCCAGAACCTGCAGCCGTGGCACAAGTACGACTTTGCCGAATTCGATCATGTCTCGGTCTGGCCGGCGGGTGGCGACAACCCCGTGGACGTGGCCTCAAAGAACGATTTCTACGACTCGCTCTTTCACAGCGCCATGGCAGTCGGCGTGAACACCAGCGCCCAGATCGAGGCTGGCATCGTCGGGCGCCCCGTGTTCACGATCCAGACCGAGGAGCATGTCGGGACGCAGGAAGGGACGTTGCACTTCAAGTATCTGCTCGAAGCCGGAGGCGGGCTGCTGCAGAACGCGCACGATTTTGACGAACACGTGGCGCAGATCTCCCACGCGTTCGACCAGCGGGAGGAGGCTGAGGCGAAGCTCCGGGGGTTCATCGAGGCGTTTGTTCGCCCCAAAGGGCTCGACGTGCCCGCGACACCGTTGATCGCGGACGGCATCGAGGAACTGGGAAATCTTCCGAGTCCGTCCGTCGCCGGCACCCCGGCCTGGTTGTTCCCACTGAGGTGGGGGCTGTACCCGGTGGCCATTGGCCTGAAGCTCGCCAGGGAATTTACCCGCACGTCGCGCAAGCGGCAACGCCAGCTACGACCCTTGACACTCGGTGGGATGGTGCTGAAACCCATTTTCTCCGCGCTTGATGTGTGTCTCCGATGGCGGCCCGCAAAGAGTTTCGTCAAGAAGTATGTCGTGCCGCGCGTCGTGCCGCGGATGAGTTCGGATGAGCCGACCGAAGAGATGGTCGCCATTCCGCGCATCATCGACAAGTTGCACCACGGGACACAGCCACTCATCGTCGGGCCTTGGCTGAGCGAAGTTGGGTTCGAGATTCTGTACTGGTTGCCGTTCCTGCGTTGGGTGAAGACCTATCGCCACTTCGACCCAGAGCGGTTGATCATCGTCTCTCGCGGTGGCGTCGCTCCGTGGTACGAGGGTATTGGCGAGCGCTACATCGACGTCTTTGACTTCTTCACGCCTGAGCAGCTCAAACAGCGCAACGACGAACGCATCGCGGAAGGACAGATGAAGCAGCGGGCGTTGACGGAGTTTGACCGAGAAGTGGTCAAACTCGTCAAGCTGGCGGTCGAACGTCGGGACGCGGAGCTGTTCCACCCGATGTTCATGTATCGACTGTTCTATCCGTATTGGAAGAGCCGGGCGTCGATCAACCTCATCGAGTCGTTCTCAAATTTCGAGCGATTGCCGCCGATTGACGCGTCCGATGTGACGTCCCATCTGCCCGACGACTACGTGGCGGTCCGCTTCTACTACAACAGTGCGTTCCCGCAGACCGAGGGGAACTGGGATTTTGTTCGCCGACTGCTGACGCGAGTGACCGCGATCACCGACGTCGTGCTGCTCAACCCCGGGTTCATCGTCGACGACCACTGGGACCTGAAGCCTGACGTGACGCGACGCGTGCACAGCATCGACCACTTGTTGGAGCCTCGGAACAATCTGGCGGTGCAGACCAAGGTCATCAGTGGCGCGCGAGCCTATGTCGGCAACTACGGAGGTCTGTCGTATGTCGCGCCATTTTACGGCGTGCGGTCGCTCGCCTTCTATTCCAGTCCAGAGCATGTCGCACCCCATCATCTCGACCTGATGTATCGCGCGGCCGCCAAGTTGCGGCGAGGATCGTTCGTCGCGCTCGACGTGCATTCGCTTGACCTCCTGAGCCTGGTCGTCGAGGGGCAGGAGATAGACCCGTCGCCAGGACTCCCCGGGGGCCACGGAAGCGAACCTGGGGGCTCGATCGGCGAACCAGCCCAGAGGGAGTCTGTAGGGTGAGGGTGCTCTTTGTCCTCCAATACCCGGGGTATCTCCGGTACTTCGACTCGGTGCTGGAGGGGCTCTGTCAGCGTGGGCACGAAGTCGCCGTGGCCTTTGACTTGCCCCACAAGCAACCCGAGGGGCTTCGGGCCCTCGACGCGATCGACGGCGAGATTGAGGTGCTCGGGATGGTGCCTCGGCGACCGGATATCTGGGCCCGCGTCGCGCGCGGCGTGCGTGGCTCCATCGACTACGCTCGGTACTTGCATCCTCGGTTCGAGCATGCGCCGTATCTGCGTGACCGCATGCGCAAGGCGCTGCCGCCTCTCACGCGGTTCGTGGGACGATGGACCACGACGACCGCCGGGCGGACCCGCCGCCTGATTCGTCTGTTTCAAGCGTGCGACCGGGTGATACCGAGCAGCCCTGTGCTCGAGACCTTCTTGCGCCAGGCCCGCCCGGATGTGCTGGTCGTCTCACCGCTCGTGACAGACCAGTCACCCCAGGTCGACATGATCAAGGCGGCGCGAAAGGTGGGTGTGCGTAGTGCGCTGTGCGTTGCTTCGTGGGATCACCTCACGACCAAAGGGCTGATGCGGATCCAGCCCGATCTGGTGGCACTGTGGAACCATGACCAGCGTCGAGAGGCCCTCGATTTTCACGGGGCTGACGACGATCGGATCGTGGTCACCGGCGCACAGTGTTTTGATCGCTGGTTCGCCCGAACTCCTCGCAGGTCACGCGAGGAGTTCTGCCGTGCGGCCGGCTTGGATCCGCATCGCCCGTTTGTGGTGTTTGCGGGGTCGACTGCTTCCATTTCCGCGCCCGAGGCCGAGGTGCAGTTCGTCAAGCGTTGGATCGAGGCGGTGCGGCAGGGGCCAGGGTCCCTCTCCGGAGTGGGGATTCTGATCCGTCCTCATCCCTACAATGCTGCCCATTGGAGCGAGGTCGACCTGGGGGCATGCTCCGGGGTCGCGGTGTATCCTCGTCACGGGGCCAATCCAGTCGACAATGACGACCGCGCCGACTATTACGACACACTGCATCACGGGGCGGCCCTCGTCGGGATCAACACGTCGGCGATGATCGAGGCCGGTATTCAGAAACGCCCGGTCTTCACTGTCGTCGATTCGTCGTTCGACGACACCCAAACCGGGACACTGCACTTCCGCTATCTCTTACCGGAGAATGGCGGTCATCTCCAGCGAGCCACGTCGCTGGAGGAGCATGCCCGACAGCTGTCGGCATCCATCGATGACGGCGCAGCGCCGTCATCCCACCAGTTCATCGAGACGTTCGTACGTCCGAATGGGCTGAATACGGCGTCCACGCCGCAGTTAGTGACCGCGCTTGAAGGGCTCAGCGACGCGGCGCCGACCCCGCCAGAGAGTGTGCCCCTGTATCTGCGGCCACTTTGGGCCGCGTTGTGGGCGATAGCGGTGGCGGCCGACGCGCCGCACGCCAGACGGCGCTGGCAGAAGGCGCGCCACCGCATGAAAGGACAGCTGTGGCGGGCTTTCAAGACGAAGCGCAAGGATTTTAGGAAATGGCGAGAACGTCGGTGTCGAATAGCCAAGAAGGCCAGGGCCAACGCGCGTCGCGGCACCGTATGACTGATTCCGGTTCGACTGTGGACCTGCTGGCCTCCGCCGACGCGGCGGCCGCGGCGTGGGAGGCGCGCCTCGCGGCCATGCGCGACCAACCGGTGTATCGCTCCTACGAGCGAACCCGCCGACGGGTGCTCGCACTGTTGTCACGGGGGCGCAACCGGCGGCTGACGGGCCACGCGCCAAGTGACTATTGGACTGGTGAACTGGGCAAGTTCGAGTACATGCTGGACGCCTCTCCCCTCATTATCGATAAGCTGAGACTGCACACCCACAACCTCACCGGGCTGCACGCGAACCAGTATCGAGATTCCCTACGGAAATATCGGCGCCGGTACCGGGAGAAGCTCGAGGCCTTACGGGCATTGGATGAAGTCGACCTCTGGGTTCCGGAGCCCCGGCTGCTCGGTGGCTTCGGGTTCGACATCGACGGTCAACTCGTCAACCTCGATACGCTCAAGTTCTACGAGGCCCTGGTCGCGATGCACCTGGGCGCCGTGCTCACTGAGTTGCGCGAGACGACGGAGCGTAAGCTCGTCTGGGAGATCGGCGCGGGGTGGGGCGGGTTCCCCTACCAGTTCAAGAAACAGTGTCCGAACGTCACCTACGTCATTACCGATTTTCCGGAGCTGTTTCTGTTCTCAGCGACGTATTTGATGGCCGCCTTCCCTGAGGCAAAGGTCCGTTTCTTTGGGGAGGTCCCGTCGGAAGACACATTCGACGGTTGGCGCGACCTAGATTTCATTTTCATTCCGGACACGTTCCACGCGACGTTGCGTCCCGAGCAAATCGACCTGCTGATCAACATGGTCTCGTTTCAGGAGATGACGACTCAGCAGGTTGACGGGTATGTGCGCCGCGCCTTCGACCTCGGTTGTCCATATCTGTACAGCCTGAACCGGGATCGGTCGGGCCACAACGCCGAACTGACCAACGTGCGGTCGATCATTGAAAAATACTACTGGCCGCATCCAGTCGACATGTTGCCCGTGAGCTACACCAAAATGCTGAACGAGGACCCGGACGAAGGGGACAGTGGCTACAAGCATGTGGTCGGCTGGCGGCGCGTCTAAGGCCACGAGTCGGGACACTGCCAATATGACCTCGCCGCGGGTGGTGATCGGCGCGCCTCTCTACAACCACGCAGCAGATCTGCCGGAGACCATCGAATCGCTACTGACGCAGTCGTACCGGGAGTTCACGTTGGTGTGTGTCGACGACCAATCCAGCGATGCGACCGGAGAGATCGTCGAATCGTACGCGGCTCGGGATTCCCGCATCGTCTACGTGCGGAATGCCGCTCGACTGGGGATGATCGACAATTGGCGGCTGGCGTTCAACCTGGCCCTGGAGCAGAGTCCAGACGCGGCCTACTTTGCGTGGGCCAGCGATCACGATGTGTGGCATCCGCGGTGGCTGCGGGTGCTGGTCGATGTGCTCGATCGACACCCGGAGGTGGTGCTGGCGTATCCGCGCAACCGACGGATCGGGCCCGAAGGTGCCGTCATCGACAAACGTCCCTGGCAATTCGACACGGCCGGTGTCGAGGCTCTGAGAGTCCGCTTCAGGCGGACCATGAGCGACATGTCTGCCGGCAACATGATCTACGGGTTGGGCCGTTCCGACGCGATCCGACGCGCCGGTGTGTTTCGCCGCGTGTTGGTTCCGGACCGCCTGTTGCTCATGGAGCTGTCCCTGGAAGGGCAATTCAGACAGGTGCCGGAGGTGCTGTGGTTCCGGCGCAAGCACGGACAGTTCTTCAGTTTGCAGCGACAACGTCACGCATTCTTTCCGAACGGCCGGCCGCTGTATGCGTATGTGCCGTGGTGGATCAGCCACGCGAGCGCGCTGACCTGGATTCTCGGCGTACGCGCGGCGCGAGCGCCCCGTATCGGTCGATGGGCGGGGTTTCGGCTCGGCGGTCGATACTTGCGGCTGGCGGGATTGCTGCATTTCCGGCAGGAGTTGAAGGCGTTCCGCATCGAACTTTTCGAGCGAGCGACGTTCCTGAAGCCGATCTACGTTCGGTGTCGGAATCTCTACCGGGGCCTCACACGGCGCACTGGGCTCGACGCGTTGTCGGGACGCTGGAGCAAATCGTTCGGTGAAGCGAGCCGGAGGCGGAGGCTGGTGCGACTGGTGAAACGAAAAGTGCGGACGGCGGCGAACGAGGCGATCGGTTCGGGGCGGTATCTGCTGCGTGCAGTGCGCGCGCTCCCACTCATGAAGAGCCGGGTCATTCCGTGGCTCGTACGTCAGGAGATCGACGAGGTGCCAGCGGGTCGCGAGGTCGGTTTGATGAAGCGGGCACTCCGAACGGTGGTCAAGAGCCGGAAGCCGATCATCGTGGGACCGTGGCTGTCAGAGGTTGGGTTCGAGGTGTTGTACTGGATTCCATTCCTCACCTGGGCAGTGAAGGAGTTCGACATCGATCGCGACCAGCTGATCGTGGTCTCGCGCGGCGGAGCCGACGCCTGGTATCGGGACTTGGCCGAACACTACGAAGATATCTTCGATCTGATGTCGGTCAAAGATTACCGCCACCGCAACGAGGAGCGGTGGTCGGACGGAGGTAATCAGAAACAGATGGCCCCCTCCGCATTCGATGACCATATTGTCGATCTCGTTAAGGCGAAACGTGGCCTGTCAGACGTGGCCGTCTTGCATCCGTCGGTCATGTACCGTCTGTTTCGATATTTTTGGTACGGCAAGGGTGCGATCAGCTTGCTCGAGAAGCACACGGTCTATCGTCCGATGCCTGCCATTGACCGCGGCCCCGCCCTGGAGGGGCTGCCCGCGGAATATGCCGCCGTGCGGTTCTACTTTCGACCCTCGTTTCCCGATTCAGCGGAGAACCGCGCGCTGATCGGGCAGTTCGTCCAAGCGTTGGCCCGGCGGATGCCGGTGGTGTTGCTGAATCCGGGTTTGAGCCTGGATGATCATGAGGACTTCGATCCCGGGACCGGGATGGGCGTGCACAAGATCGACCACCTGATGACGCCGACGACCAATCTGCAGGTGCAGAGTGCGGTCATCGCGCACGCGCGGGCTTTTGTTGGCACCTACGGCGGCTTGTCGTATCTCGGGCCCTTCTATGGAGTACCCTCCATCGGGCTCTTTTCGTATGAAAGCGAGCTCGTTGCGACGCACCTGGACATATCCCGGCGGCTGTCCCGTCGTTTGGCAGCCCCACTCGTCACGCTCGACATACGAGAGGTGGCGATGGTTGAGATGCTGTTCGATACCTTGCACCGCGACAGCGGGACCACGAGCGCTCCGCGAGCGCCTGTGGCCCCGGCGTCCTGACACGGCAACACTCACTCTGACTCGGACATCACACCGCGATGATTCTTTCAACCGACGATCTCAAGAACTATCACGGCCGCGTCGCGATGGTCGACGGCGCGTTCGATCCACTGCACCACGGCCACATCGCATACTTTCGCGCGGCACGCGCGGTGGGGGCGAAGCTGCTGTGCAACATCGCGCCAGACAGCTACGTGTCGGCGAAGCACCCGCCGTTGCTTGAGGCGTCTCGTCGCGCCCAGGTGATCGATGCGCTGGCTGATATCGACTATACGCATGTCAGTCAGTCAGACACCGAAACCGTGCTGCGCGAGCTGCGCCCCACCCACTACATCAAGGGTGCGGACTGGGCCGGGCGCTTGCCGCCCGAGCAGGAGCGAATCTGCGCGGAACAGGGCACCGAAATTGTCTTGCTCGATACGGTCCGCGATTCGTCCACGGAACTGTTGCGTCGATACCGCCCGCCGTCGCCCGATGGCGAGGGTGAAGTGAGCGCGTTCGAGCAACTCGTGGCCGACCAGCGCCCCGTCGAGTCTGGCCACTATGACGCCGAGTACTTCGTGAGCGACTGGCGCGAGGGAAACAACGACTACACGATTGAGGCGCGTCGAAAAATAGAGGGACGCCATCCTGCCGTCATCAAAGAGGTGTTCGAGCCGACCCGAGTGTTGGACGTGGGATGCGGTCCCGGCGTCTTGCTGTTTCTGTTGCAGGAACAGGGCGTGCTGGCGGACGGGGTCGACTTCAGCCCGAGTTGCAAGGAACTCGCTCCGCCAGAGGTCAAGGAGCGGATCAAGATCGGCACCACGGCGGACCACGCGCTGTTCGCCGACAACTCGTACGACCTCGTCATCTGTCGTGAGGTGATGGAGCATCTGACCGTGCTCCAGGTTCGGGATACGGTCCGCAATCTGTGCCGGGTCAGTTCGCGGTATGTCTATGTCACGACCCGGTTTCACCCGAACCCGGCCGGGCTGCTGGATGTGACGACGCAGTTTGAGGTCGACCCTTCGCACATCACGCTACTCAACAAGGACTTCCTGCGGGTGATGTTCGTGCTCGAGGGGTTTCGGCGACGGCTCGATCTGGAGTCCGCCATTGACTGGATGGGCAAGGGTCGGGTGCTCGTGTACGAGAGATCGGGGTCGTTAGAGTGATCGAGCGGACCATGAGTCGGCCCGGGCGTGCGGATGGCGTGCTCGGTTATCACCTCAATCCCCTGACCTGCGGGGTCGCGAAGTTTAACCTGCTTCTGGCGCGTCATCTCGAGGTGCCGATGCTGAGTGTGTTCGACGACCAAGCTGCCTCGATGGCGCATCCCGTGCTGTCGCTGAAGCAGTCCGAGTTTTCGGATGCCGACAGCGCGACACTCGCCCAGCTGCTCGAGACGGCGTCGTGGCGGCACGGGTTCAGTCTGTTTCTGCACGCGTGGACGGATACGGATGTCGAGCGGACATTGTTGTCGCGGGCCGCCACGGTGTACTGCGGTAATGCGGAGCTTGTCGCCGAATTGCGAGTGCACCGACCCGATGTGCAGGACTCCTGGTGCCCATCCACCTTGCTTGAGCCGCAGCGCTTTCGGTCGGGCGGACTCTCCGTGTTCGCGTTTGGCATGGCGCACAAAGTGCGGTCTGAGCTGCATCGGACAGTGCACGCGTTGCTTGAGCGGACGGGCCAGCCGTACTCCGTGTATCTGTCGACGGCGTTGCACGAGGGCACCGCGTTCGATGAGCGGTTCACGGTGGTGTTCGATGAGCTGCAGGAGATCTACGGTGACCACATCTTCTTTCTTGGTTACATGTCCGACACAGCGGTCTACAACTACTTGATCGATACAACGTTCTTCGCCGCGTTCTTCGACAAAGGAGTGCGGGCCAACAACACAACGGTCAACGCCGCGATGGAGTGCGGGTCGGTCGTGCTCACCAATTTCGACGACTATTCACCCTCGGCCTTCGACCACATGCACAATGTGATCGACATTCATCGGTGCGAGACGCTGCCGACGGATCCGGGGACACTGCAGTCAATCGGCAATCACGCGCGGACGACGGCGTCCGGCGTATTGGGTTGGGACGCGCTGGTGTCCCAGATGCGCGGCTAGCGGTGTGCGGCGAGAGTCCCGCGTTGCACGGAGACCCTGGGTTGGCAATGCCGGGTCGGCCCGGTGCCAGGCGAGAAGGGCGAACATACCGGCAGAATGTGACCGATGAACAATGCAGGTCGGCCGGATTCAGCGTCGGTCGAATGCAGCGGGACAACGGAACACATGGGGCGTGTGTGACCGCGGAAATAACGGATGGACGCGGATGCCCACCGCGAACGTAAGAGGCGAACCACGGCCGCGGGGCACCCGTGTCGTGTGCGGCCCACCGTATTCACTTACACCTCGACGAGGAGGACCGGACGATGTCGCGCGAATTGAAGCTAGGACGGCAGGTCGTCAACGATGACAGCCCCGTGTACGTCATTGCCGAGGTCGGGCATAACCACCAGGGCAATCTCGAGACGGCGAAAGAAATGTTCCGGCAGGCGCAGTCCTGCGGAGCCAGCGCGGTCAAGTTGCAGAAACGGGACAACCGGGGACTCTTTACCCAGGCCGCTTTCGACAAGCCGTATGAGAACGAGAACAGCTTCGGCGCCACCTACGGCGAGCACCGCGAGGCCCTCGAATTTGGCCGCGACGAGTATGCCGAGCTGAAGGTGTACGCGGCCGAGTTGGGGCTCGATTTCTTTGCCACCGCGTTCGACATCCAGAGTGCGGACTTTCTTGAAGCGTTGGATATGCCCGCGTACAAGATCGCGTCCGGCGACCTGCGGAATCTACCGCTCATGCGCCATGTGGCCGCGTTCGGGAAGCCGATCATCGTGAGCACCGGCGGGGGCACCTTGGATGACGTCGAACGTGCCTATGAGGCCGTCATGGCGATCAATACCCAGCTCTGCATCATGCAGTGCACCTGCGGTTATCCCGTGGAGTTCGACGAACTCAATTTGCGGGTCATCGAGGCCTATCGCGAGCGATTCCCAGACATCGTAATCGGGTACTCGGGGCACGATAACGGTATTGCCATGCCGGTGGTGTCGTACGTGCTGGGGGCGCGGATCATCGAGAAGCACTTCACGTTGAACCGGGCGATGAAAGGGACGGACAACGTCTTCTCGCTCGAGCCGGTGGGCATGCGGAAAATGATCCGTGACCTGGACCGCGCGAGACGCGGTCTGGGAGACGGCAAGAAGGTCGTGTTTGCCAGCGAAGCAGGACCTGTATTGAAGATGGGCAAGAAGCTGGTCGCGGCGCATGACCTGCCGGCCGGACGGCGGCTGACCGAGGACGACGTGGCCGTCAAGTCGCCGGGCGACGGGCTCGCGCCGGTCGAGATCGGTCGAGTAATCGGGGCGGTGACCAAAGTGGCGCTCGCCAAGGACGACTCGCTGTCGCTTGAGCAGCTTGAGCTTTCGGATGAGGCCGTGAGTTAGGTTCGTGAGTTAGATTCTGGATGGACGATCAGTTTAGGCTCGACAACACCGTCGCTGTGGTGACGGGCGCTTCCGGCAACCTGGGGCCCATTTGGGTTGGAGCTCTTCTGGACGCGGGCGCGCAGGTGTTCGCGCTCGACCTGGAGCGGGCGGTGGTGAGCCCAGGTCTGGATGCGCTGTTGGAGCGGTATGCGCAGCCGACATCGTCCACGTCCGGTCCGCGGCTACGTTTCCACCGCGCCGACGTGATGGACAAGGAGTCGCTGGTCGCGGCCCAGGCGGCGTGCGCCGAGTCAATGGGTGTGGCGACGGTCCTGGTCAACAACGCGGGCATTGACCAGCCGGCCTCGACAGACGGGGCGACCTCCTACCGGATGGAGGATGTCCCGATGGCCGCCAGCCGGGCGATCCTCGAGGTCAATACCCTGGGGACGTTTCAGGTGTCGCAGGTGTTTGGAGCCGAGATGGTCAAGGCGCGGCGTGGCTCGATCATCAATATCGGGTCGCTCTATGCCAGCGTGTCCCCGGACCTCCGACTGTATGCGCACATGAACCTGGATCCCCCATTCCTGAAACCACCGGCTTACGGTGCATCGAAAGCGGCCGTGGTGAACCTGACCCGATATCTGGCGACTGCGTGGGGACCATACGGCGTGCGGGTGAATACGCTGTCCCCCGGGGGCGTGCTCGGTGCTCAAGACTCGGAGTTTCAGCGTCAATTCAACGAGCGGGTGCCCCTCGGCCGTATGGCTGAAGCCAACGACCTGACCGGGCCACTCCGGTTTCTGGCCTCTGAGGCCTCGGCCTATATCACCGGCAGTGAGCTGCGGGTCGACGGCGGATTCACCGCTTGGTAGCGCGAGAGCTGAGGTCGTCCGCCCCGACGCTGTCCCGGCAGAGTCTTGAGGCCCACCCGGGCGACCGGATCTGAAAGCCCGGCCCCCTCAGTATCCACACACTCCAGGAGGACCACATCGCGATGCAGGAAACGTCGTTGATACCGTCACACGTACCGAACTGGATCGATGGTCAAGAACGGCCTGCCCAGGATGGGCAGACGCTACCGAATCTGAATCCCGCGACCGGTTCCACACTGTGCACCGTTGCTCGCTCCGGGGAAGCCGACGTTCGGGCGGCGGTCGAGGCTGCGCGCCGCGCGCAGGCCGCCTGGGCCGGCCTGACCCCGGTCGCTCGTGGGGACCTGCTCCGCGAGGCCGCGCTGCTGATGCGCGAACGGAGCGATGAGTTTGCGGAGATTGTCTCGCTGGAAACGGGGAAGTCTCGACGGGACGCGCGAGGGGAAACGGGAGCGGCGGTAGAGATGGGATTGTTCGTCGCTGGTGAAGGGCGACGGTTCTACGGCAAGACGACAACGAGCGCGGTGCCGTACCGCACCGCGCTCATCGTGAGGCAACCACTCGGCGTGGCCGGATTGATCATCGCCGCGAACACCCCGATCGCCAACGTGGCGTGGAAGGCGTACCCGGCGCTGCTGTGCGGCAATACGGCGGTGATGAAAGCGTCAGAGGACACGCCAGCCACGGCTTGGGCGGCGGCGAAGGTGTTCGACGAGGTCGGTATTCCACCCGGGGTGTTCAATGTGGTGCAGGGATATGGACCGGAAGCCGGCGCGCCACTGGTCGAGCATCCGGACGTGGATCTGATTAGCTTTACCGGGTCGTGCGGCGTCGGGCGGCAGATCCAGACGGTCGCTGGCGGGCGGTTGGCCAAGGTGTGCCTGGAACTCGGTGGCAAAAACCCGCTCATCGTCTGCGACGATGCGAATCTCGATCGAGCCGTCACGATCGCCGGTCTATCGGCGTTCAGCAACGCGGGTCAACGATGCGCGTCCGGGAGTCGACTCATTGTGTTTGATGCGGTCTACGACCGCTTCAAGGCGCAATTGCTGGAGTACACGCGGGGTCTCACCCTCGGCCCGGCTGATGACGACGACCTTGGTCCCGTTATCAATCAGCGGCAACTCGACAACATGGTGTCGGCGGTCGATCGGGCCCGCGCGGCCGGTGCGACGGTGCTGGCCGGCGGCGGACGGATGACTGACGACGCGCACAAGGGTGGGTTCTATATGACACCAACCCTGCTGGAGGGTGCTGCCGGCGATGCCGAGATCTCTCAGGCCGAGTTGTTCGGACCGATCGCCTGTCTGTATCGGGTATCCGATTTCGAGGAAGCGGTCCGTCTCGCGAACGACTCGCCGTTCGGACTCACCGCGGCGATTCACACGGCGAATGTGGATCGGGCCATGACCTTCATCAGTCGTATCAAGTCTGGCGTCGCGTCGATCAACGGGGGGACCTACGGCAGCGAGCCGCATATGCCGTTTGGTGGTCTGCGGCAGTCCGGTACCGGCTGGCGCGAGGCCGGCACCGAAGCGCTCGACGTGTACTCGGACTGGAAGACGATCTACATCCATGCCGACCCCGAGGCGGTCTGACGCGGTGACGCCGATGCCAGCCGAGCCATCCTGTGTCGCGTTCATTCCGGCGCGCAGTGGATCGACGCGCGTGCCTGGCAAAAACATCCGCGCGTTGGGCGGACACCCGCTCATCGCCTACACCATCGCGAGCGCGCTGGATTCCGGCGTCTTCGGGGCGGTCGTGGTGTCGACCAATGACGACGCGACGGCTGACATCGCAAGACACTACGGGGCCGAGGTTCCGTTTCTCAGACCTGCGGCGATGGCCGGGTCCCGGTCGCCCGACATCGAATGGGTCGAGCACGGGCTCGGCGCGCTGGAGGACGCGGGCCGGGCATTTGAGTGTTTTGCGATCCTCAGACCGACAAGCCCGTTCCGCACAGCCGAGACGGTGCGTCGAGCTTGGTCCACGTTTCGATCTGCGGATGGCGTCGACTCGCTTCGCGCGGTGGAGCGAGTACGCCAGCACCCAGGCAAGATGTGGATGATCCGCGGCGATAGACTGTTGCCACTCCTGCCGTTCGGACCGTCCGAACAGCCGTGGCACAGCAGCCAGATGCCGTCACTGCCAGAGGTCTGGGTGCAGAATGCGAGCCTCGAGATCGCCTGGAGTCGGGTGGCGCGTGACGGGCACACCATTGCCGGTCACACGCTGGTACCGTTCAAGACGGACGAGCGCGAAGGGTTCGACATCAATGAACAATGGGACTGGCGGCTCGCCGAAGAGCTGGTCGCCAGTGGGGACTGGACGTTGCCGCCCGTGACCCGGGCGGCGTTTGGAGGATGAATCGAGATGGGTGAATCGCAGCTCGAACAGGTCGAATCCGACGAGCTGTTCTATGTACCGCGCACGGCATTCGAGACGCTGCTTGAACGTGAGCTGGAGGCGCAACCGCGTGCCGCCGTGTTCGCCGCATATACGCGAATCAATGTCCTGTACACGATCGCCCGGGCCTGGTCCGGGCATCCGGGGACCTGTTTCAGTGCCACGGACATCATGGCGTGGCTCTTTTTGCAGAAGCTCCAGGGCTTAGAGGAGGGAGAGGATCGCTGTGATCTCTTCTTTTCTTCAAAGGGGCACGACGCGCCAGCACTGTATGCGGTGCTGACCGGCCTCGGGCTGCTCGACTTTGACCTGTTGCATACCCTGCGTCGGGTAGACGGTCTGCCCGGGCACCCTCACGTGGAGACGCCGTTTGTCCAGGCGAATACCGGGTCGCTGGGCATGGGGATCTCCAAGGCGAAGGGGATCGCGACCGCCAATCGGCTGCGAGGCGAGCGTCGACGAATCTTCGTGCTCACCGGGGACGGCGAGCTTCAGGAGGGGCAGATCTGGGAGTCGCTAGGATCGGCGGTCGCGCTCGGGATGGACGAGATTACCGTCATTGTCGACCACAACAAGATTCAGTCCGACACCTGGGTGGAAGAGGTGGGGCCGCTTGGTGACCTCGAGGCGAAGTTCGCCAGTTTTGGCTGGCGAGTGGCTCGCTGCGATGGCCATGACTTCGCGGCGCTGGATGCCGCACTGACCCAGCTGGACGAGACACCCGGCGTGCCAAAAGTGCTCATTGCTGACACCGTCAAGGGCAAGGGGGTCTCGTTCATGGAGGGGCCCGCGGCGCTCGCGGCAGACTCGCTGTATCTATTCCACAGCGGCGCGCCCAACGAGGAGGCGTACGCCGCCGGAGCGGCGGAGCTGACCGCGGCGGCTCGCGATCGGCTTCGCGAGGCGGGCCTGGGTGAATTGACGCTTGAGACCGCCCGGCGCCCGCCCCGCAAACCGGTGTTCGAGGTCGAGCGCCTTGTGAACGCGTACGGTGCGGCGCTCGTCGAGCACGCCCAGCGCAACCCCGCCGTCGTCGCCCTCGACGCCGACCTGGTCAAGGATTGTGGCCTCCTCGAGTTTCGGGATCGGTTTCCTGACCGGTTCATCGAGTGTGGCATCGCGGAGCAGGACATGGTGTCGCAAGCCGGGGCGATGGCCCGGCAGGGCCTCGTGCCGTTTGTGCATTCGTTTGCGTGTTTCCTGTCTGCTCGGCCCAATGAGCAGATCTACAACAACGCCAGCGAAGGCACAAAGGTCATCTATGTGGGATCGCTGGCCGGGTTGCTCCCCGGCGGACCGGGGCATTCGCATCAAGCGGTGCGTGATATTTCCGCACTGGCCGCTATCCCGAACTTGATCCTCATCGAGCCCTGCACCGAGATCGAGTCGGCGGCCACCGTGTCCTTCTGTCTCGAGCAGACGACCGAGAGCAGCTACATTCGACTCGTGTCGCTGGGCTGGCCGGTGCCGTTTACGCACCCGGTCGACTACGCGCTCGAACTCGGTATTGGCACCGTGGTGCGACCCGGAGGTTCTGACCAGGACATCGCGCTCATTGGCGCCGGGCCGTGGTTGCTGAGCAACGCGTTCCACGCGGCCGAGCGGCTGGAGGCAGAGCACGGGGTGCGCGCGCGCGTGATTGACCTGCCATGGTTGAATCGGGTCGATGACGCCTGGCTTCGTGAGGCGGTCGGCGATACGCGGAGAGTCTTTACGCTCGACAACCACTACGTGGATGGCGGGCAGGGGCAGATGCTCGCCAGCCGGATCGCCCAGCTGGGACTCTCGGTTCCGGTGACGGCCATCGGCATTCGTGAACTGCCGGTCTGCGGCACCAACGACGAAGTATTGGCGTACCACAAGCTTGATGTCTCCGGCCTGGTCTCGGCCGTGACCGGTGCACTCACCCCGTAGCCTCGGTCATCAGACCTCGGGCTCACACTCTGGCCTTCGTGGAGCGTATTCGACTCTTCAGCGTCATCGCCGCCTCCGGGGCGGGTGGCGCTGAGCAGGTGTTCGCGACCCTTCTTCAAGGGCTCGACCCGGAGCGCTTCGAGGTGACGGTTGCCTGCCACGGCAGTGGCTCCATGGCCGAGACCTACAGACGGCACGCGTCGCAGGTCTGGAACCTCGATCTGGTTGACCTGCGGCACCCCAGCACCGTCACCCGGCTGGCCGGGCTGATGCGCGACGCGCAGTGCGACGTGGTGCATACCCATTTGTGGACGGCCGATGTGCTCGGTGGGCTGGCGGCGCGATTGGCCGGTGTCCGACGCGTCGTGAGTAGCGTCGCGGGCGCCTACTTCCTGCCGATTGGCGTGTCCGGATGGAGACGGGCCCGGCGCCAAGGATTTTCTCGCCTGTTTCGGGCGATCTATCGTCGTTGCGACCGGGTCATCGCGCCATCGCACTATGTGGCCGATGACCTGCTGACGCGTCCCGGTATTTGTGTGCCGCAAGAACGGCTGTGCGTGATCGAAAACGGTGTCGATGTCGACCACGAGGAACGTCTGATTCGGTACGCGAACGGTGGCGGCTCGTCTGCCCGGTGGGGCATGGGGAGTCCTCGGATCTCCGTCGTTGCCAATTTTTTCCCGATCAAAGGCCACGAGTTCTTGATTCGGGCCGTGCCAGCGGTGCTGGCGGTGCATCCACAGGCCCGATTCGTCCTGGCGGGAGGCGGGGAGAGCCGCACCGCAATGATTGGGCTGGCGGACCGGCTCGGTGTGGGTGCCAGCGTCACCTTTCCCGGCGAGATCGCAGATGCGCTCGAACTGATGCGGGCAAGTGACCTGGTGGTGATTCCCTCCATCTCCGAAGGGTTGCCGATTTCGTTGGTCGAGGCGATGGCGCTCGGACGTTCCGTCGTCACCACCGGTGTCGGCGGTATCCCTGAGGTGGTCGAAGACGGTGTGAGCGCGCGGGTCGTGCCGCCGCGAGACCCCGCGGCGCTGGCGGCCGCGATGTTGGAACTGCTGGGAGACGACGTGCTCGCACGACAACTTGGGGCGCAGGCACAACGGGTTGCCGCGGAACGATTCTCTGCCGCCCGCATGGTAGGCCGTACGCAGGAGTTGTATGTCGAACTCCACAACGGGTAGGCACCTGAGCGAGCCAGTGATGGGCGCGCGAGTTCAGACCGGGTCCTGAAGACCTATGCTGCGCGACCGAAATATTGTCTGCCTCTCGTCCATCGATTGGGATTTCCTGTGGCAGGGCCACCAGCAGATCATGTCGTCGTTGGCCGACGCGGGAAATCGGGTGCTGTTCGTTGAATCGACAGGTGTCCGATCGCCAACACCGCGCGATCTGCCGCGCCTGTGGCGAAGACTGAAGACCGCAAGTAGGCGACGCGCCCCCCGCGCCACGCACGCTCATCCGCGCCGGCCCGATCAGCTCAGAGTCTACTCGCCGGTGGTGCTGCCGTTTCCCTACTCCCGGACGGCGCGGGCGGTGAATTTGCCAATCATGCGGCGAGCGATTCGGCGCGGCACCGGCGACTGGACCGCGACGCCCCCCATTGTCTGGAATTTCTTGCCGACGCCGTTGAGCCGGTCAATCGTCAGGTCGCTGAATCCGGCCCTGTCTGTTTTTCACTGTGTGGACCATCTGTCGGCTAGTTCACCAGCGGCCGCCCGGGTACGCGACACAGAGTCGCACTGTTTCTCCGAGGCGGATCTGGTCTTTGTGACGTCGCAGTCGTTGCACGACCGCGCGGCTGCGTTGAACGCGCACGTGCATCTGGTGCCTTCCGGCGTGGATTTCCCGCGGTTCGACCGGGTGCGCGTCGCGGGCGGTCCGCTGCCCGCGGACCTGGCGCGTCTCCCGCGGCCGATCGTCGGTTATCTCGGAGGCCTGCACCAGTGGGTGGATCAGCCGTTGCTGGCGGCACTGGCGGCGCGGCGACCGGATTGGAGCGTGGTGCTCGTCGGACCGCAGCAGACGGACACGTCAGCGTTGACCCGAATGCCCAACGTGCATGCTCTGGGTACCCGGGGGCCAGAGGACGTCCCGCGGTATCTACGCGGTTTCGACGTCGCGACCATCCCGTATCGGCTGACCGACTACACCGACCATGTCTATCCGGCCAAGCTGAACGAGTATCTCGCGATGGGTCTTGGCGTGGTCGCCACGCCGCTGGCAGAGATCGCCCGCTTCAGCCAGACCCACGGCCCGGTGGTTCGGCTGGCCGCCGACGCGGCGGCGTTCGAGGCGGCGGTCGCGTCGGAGCTGTCCGAGGCGGACCACGGGGCCGTGGGTCGTCGTGTGGCGGTCGCCAAGGAAAACAGCTGGACGGCGCGGTTGGAATTGATGTCGTCGCTGATCGTCGAGGCGCAGGCGCGGCGGACGGATCCCGATTCATGTGTGGCATCGCAGGCAAACTGATCGACGGCTTCGGCGCCATGGTCGAGCCGGGGCTCGTGGACCGCATGACCGCGGCTCTTGAACACCGCGGACCTGACGCGCAGGGCGTCTGGACTGAGGGCGGTATCGGGCTTGGCAGTCGTCGCCTGGCCGTGATCGATCTGTCCGATCGGGCCGCGCAGCCCATGGCCAACGAAGACGGCGCGATTCGAGTGGTGTTCAACGGCGAGATCTACAATTTTCGAGAATTACGGGCCGAGTTGGAAGCTCGTGGTCATCAATTTCGATCTGACAGCGACACGGAGACCATCGTCCATCTCTACGAAGAGGAGGGGCCCGAGTGCGTGCGGCGACTCGACGGGATGTTCGCCTTTGCGCTCTGGGATGCGCGAACCCGCTCGTTGTTGCTGGCCCGTGACCGGTTGGGTCAGAAGCCGCTCTTTTATTGGCACGACGGTCACAGTCTGGTGTTCGGGTCTGAGCCGAAGGCGCTCATGCAAGATGACGCGGTTCCGGCCGAGCCAGACGAGGAGGCGATTCACCACTACCTGACCTACGGCTATGTCCCGGCGCCATGGAGTGCCTTCCGGCACGTGCGGAAGCTGGCGCCGGCGCACTACCTGGTCGCCCGTGGGGGGCGCGTCGAGATCACGCGCTACTGGTCGCTCTCCTACGAGCCGAAGCGGAATGAGCCTGAGGCGGCGCTGACCGAAGAACTCGACCATCTCCTCGGCCGCGCGGTGGAGCGACGCCTCGTGGCCGATGTGCCGCTGGGAGCGATGCTCAGCGGAGGGCTTGATTCGAGCGCCGTCGTGGCCCTCATGCGACGCGCCACGGGGGCCGGCATACAGACGTTCTCCATCGGGTTCGATCAGCCCGAGTATGATGAGCGTCCGTTCGCCCGGTCGGTGGCCACCGCGTTCGACACCGAGCATCACGAGCTGACCATTCGACCAGACGCCGCCGCGCTGCTCCCCCGGTTGGTCTATCACTACAACGAGCCGTTCGCTGATTCCTCGGCGCTGCCTACGTGGTACCTGAGTGAGATGGCGCGGACTCGCGTCACGGTGGCGCTGAGTGGGGACGGCGGAGACGAGTCGTTCCTCGGATATGACCGGTATGCAGCGTCTCGGCTCGCGGCGACGCTCGACCGCGTCCCGCGTCCGGTGCGTCAGCTTCTTGCGCGGGGTGCGGGCCGTCTGACCAGCAGGTCCGCCCGATCGACGACGACCCGGCTTAGGCGATTCATGGGGGGACTGGCGACCGATCCGGTCCGCCGATACGGCCGTTGGCTCAGCGTGATGCTCGACGAGCAGAAGCAGGAGCTCTACACGGGAGACTTCGCGCGCCGTTGGTGCGGCACCGACACCAAGACGGATGACGGGTCGCTTGGACTCCTGCGGCAGCAGTGGGCGGCATCTGACGCGACGAGTGCGGTCGAGAAGCTGGTCTACACCGACATGGCGATGTATCTGCCGGACGATCTCCTGGTCAAGACGGACATCGCGTCGATGGCCCATTCGCTCGAGGTGCGCTCGCCGTTTCTTGACCATCATGTGGTGGAGTTTGCCGCCAGTTTGCCGGTATCGATGAAGCTACGAGGGCGGACCGCCAAGTACTTGCTGAAGCGAGTGATGAGGACGCAATTGCCGCCGGCCGTGTTGCAGCGGCCCAAGGCGGGGTTCGGCGTCCCGATCGACGAGTGGTTCCGGGGGAGCCTCGGAGACACGGCGCGCGACCTACTACTGGGTAAGCGGGCCACCGAGCGCGGGTACTTCGAGACAAAGACGGTGCGTCGCTATCTTGACGACCACGCCAAGGGTCGGGCGCAACACCACGCTCGACTGTGGAGCCTGGTCATGCTCGAGCTGTGGCACCAGACGTTCATCGATCGCCGAGGCGAGATGATGACGGCGCTGCCGGTGTCATGAGTGTGCCCGCGGACCACGCACGGGTGCCTGGTCAGATTCGGGTACTCCGGGTCATTGCTCGTCTCAATGTCGGCGGGCCGGCGCGCCACGTTGCGCTGCTGAACGCAGGTATGGACACAGACGAGCGGTTCCGGTCCTGGCTTGTCACCGGCACGGAGAATCCGAGCGAAGGCACGTTGCTGAGTTACGCCCAGGCCCGCGGCGTTGACCCGCTGGTCATTCCTGAGATTCTCGGTCAGGCCTCGCTGACCCCACGCGATCTGGTGGCGTTGGCCAAGCTTACGGCGCTGACGCGTCGCCTCCGGCCCCATGTTGTGCATACCCACACGGCAAAGGCTGGTTTTCTCGGTCGGCTGGCCGCACGAGCGGCGGGTGTGCCGGTCATTCTGCACACCTACCATGGGCATGTCTTGAGCGGCTACTACAGTCAGGCCAAAACCCGCGCGCTTCAGCTGATGGAGCGAGGGCTGGCCCACCTGTCGGACCAACTCATCGCGGTGAGCGACCGAGTGCGGGACGATCTGGTTCAGTTTGGCGTCGCCCCCGCCGAACGTTTCTGCGTCGTGCCCCTTGGCCTCGATCTGGCTCCCTTGTTTGACGTGAGTGCCCAACGCGGCGTATTGCGGCGCGAACTGGGCGTGGCCCCGGATGCCCCGTTGGTCGGCATCGTGGGACGGCTGTTTCCGATCAAGAACCACGCACTATTTTTGGACGCGGCGGCTCGTCTGCTGGCGGAGCAGCCAGACGCCCGGTTTGTCATCGTTGGCGACGGCGCACTCCGGGGTGAACTCGAAGCGCGCGCCGAGCAACCGGACCTTGCCGGCCGTGTGTCTTTCACGGGGTGGCGGCACGACCTGGCCACGATCTACGCCGACTTGGATGTATTGGCCGTGTCATCCCGCAATGAAGGGACACCCGTGTCAGCCATCGAGGCGATGGCCGCGGGGTGCGCGGTCGTTGCGACCCGTGTCGGCGGCCTGCCAGACCTCATCGCTGATGGTCGTACCGGCACCTTGGTGCCGGCCGACGACCCGATCGCGCTGTCCTCTGCGATGGGTCAGACGCTGGCGGATCCTGTCGGATCGAGGACGATCCGCGCCGCGGCTCGGGCCGACGTCGAGCATCGTTTCATGTCCACACGACTTGTGGACGAGATGAAGGCCCTGTATCTTCACCTGCTGGCCGCCAAAGGGGTGGCCTGGGGGGAGGACACGTGACGTCTGGTGGGTTCCTTGGTGTGTTGGGATCGGCACGCGCCGGCCTGTTGCGTCTGCTGGGTCTGGCATCGCGACGGGATATCCTGGCGACGCAGCAGAGGCTTGACGCGCTGCTTCGTGAGCATCGGCGTGCGACGGACACGGCCAAGATGTTGAAGACGCTCGCTAGAGGCGTCACGGATGTGGCGAGTCGTCTGGAGCAGGTGCAGGCTCAACTCGGCAGTCAGACGCGTGGCATCGACGGCCGGCTCCGGCACATCGAGCGCAACGTGCAGTCACTGGTTCGACACGAGTATCTCGACCAGACGGCCTTGCCGTTTCCGTACAACGTCCTGTCGCAGCGGTTTCACGAGTGGTCGCAGAACGAGGAGGACGGGATCACGCTGGCATTGGTCCGGCTGGTGGGCGAGACGAATCGCCGCTTTGTCGAGATCGGCGCGGGGACCAACGGAGGGAACTCCGGGTTTCTCGCCACGAGCTGTGGCTGGACCGGGTTGATGGTCGACGGCAGTCCCGCCCGGGCAAAGAAGCTCGTCAGGCGCTTCGGGCAGTTCGGGGTGCGAGCCCTGGGGTCCTGGATCACAGTTGATAACGTCAACCAGCTCGTGACGGAGAGCGGCTTGTCCGGTGAGATCGACCTGCTGAGCCTGGATATCGATGGCAACGACTTTTGGGTGTGGCGTCAACTTGATGCCTGTTCGCCTCGCATCGTTATTTTGGAATTCAACCCCGCGTTCGGTCCAGAGCGCGCCGTGACGGTGCAGTACGACGAGGCGTTCGATCGGGCGAACTTCAAAGCGGTGACCCCTATGTTCTATGGGGCGTCGCTGGCGGCATTCGAGCGGCTGGGCCGAGAAAAGGGATATCGACTGGTGCTGGTCGAGCCGCGCGGTATCAACGCGTACTTCTTGCGAGACGACGTCGGCGCTGGTATTCCGGCGGTGTCCGCCGCCAGCGTGCATCCGGACCCCTCCATGGACGCCCAGTCGCTCTTCGCTCGGATCGCCGACGCGCAACTACCCCTGGTTGACCTCGATCGTCCCGGAGAACCCGAAGCCAGCGCCCCGACGCGTTCGCGTGAGGACCAGTAGTCGAGTGTGAGCATGGAAGGGATTCTTGTGCCGGATCTGCTGGCGTTCTCAGTGGCGTTCGTTGCCTCGTCGACGTTGACGCCGGCCGCCCGTGACCTCGCATTCAAAGTCGGGCTCCTGGATCACCCGGGACCACGTAAGGTCCACGGCACCCCGATGCCGCTGCTGGGCGGTCTCGCGGTGTATCTGGCCACCGTGTTCGCCATTGCGGTCTTCGTGCAGGACGCAGAGTGGTCGCAGATGCTTGGGATTTTCGTCGCCTCGACCGTGGCGCTCGTGGTGGGCACCCTGGACGATCGCGGCATGTTGCATCATCAGGTAAAGCTCATGATGGCCATGCCGTTCGCGGCGGTGATTCTCATCGCCACGGACATGCATAGCGAAGTGTTCCATCGCATCACCGCCGTCCCGGTCTTCGGGTTCCCCGGTGCCTGGCTCGATTTCGCGTTGTCGTTCGTCTGGTTCGTCGGCATCATCGCCGCGTTCAGCATTCTCGACCACATGGATGGCCTATGCGCCGGGGTGGCCGCGATCGTGGCCGCGTTCAGCGTGTCGTTCGCGGCGGTCGGGGGCCAACTGCTGGTGGGCACGCTGGCGGCCGCCATCTTGGGCGCTTCGCTCGGTTTTCTCCGCTTCAACGCCAAGCCGGCGCGTATCTTCCTTGGTGACGGTGGAGCGATGCTGCTCGGGCTCGTCTCCGCCACACTGGGCATCAAGCTTCGTCTGACAGAGCTGGCTCCCACCGTCAGTTGGATGATTCCGGTGCTCATTCTCGCCGTGCCTATTTTTGATACGACGCTCGTCACCGTGTCGCGCATTCGACGAGGCCTGGTACCGTTCGCTTCACCCGGGAAGGATCACACGGCACATCGGCTCGTCGCTCTCGGACTCAGCCACCGCCAGGCCGTCACGGCGATGTATGCGGTTGGGATAGCAGGTGGACTGCTGGCGTGGTTGGTCGCCCTCGTCGGTCCGGCCGCTGGGCTCCCGGTCTGCGCGGGGGTCGGCGTGGCTGGACTGTGCGCGATTGTGTGGCTCGAGCGGGTGCCCTATGAGCGGCAGGGGGCCGCATCTACAAACGTATGACGCAGCGCCACGACTCCACACCGATCACGATCGTCGGCGGGTCCGCCACCGGGCTATTCGCGGCCGAGCGGCTCGCCCGGGCGGGCCGGCCGGTCACGTTGCTGGAGAGCGCCGATGATTGGTCCCCCGAGCCACGGACATTGATCGTCACGCGTCGTATGCGTGACCTGCTGGGCGAGGTGGGCGACCGCTCGGTTGTCAACACGATCAGCCGCTTCGAGTTGGTGACCGCCGGACGGACTGCCTCCGTTGGGTTGTCGGAGCCCGACCTGATCATCGAGCGCGCGGTGCTCGTTCCCGGCCTCGTCGAACTCGCGGAGGCGGCTGGTGTTGACCTGTGTATGGGGAGCCGGGTGTCGGGTCTCACGGCCACCGACGAGGGGGTCACGCTGGAGGTCGGCCGTCGGGGAGCGACTGAGGAACGAAAAGCCACCACGGTGATCGGAGCGGACGGCACGTTTAGTCGCGTGGCCCGTGCGGCCGGTTGGCCTCCATTGACTACCGTCCCCCTCGTACAGGCCATTGTCAGGCTGCCGTCAGACTTGGCACCCGATACCGCGCGGGTCTGGTTCCAACCGGACGATACGCCCTATTTCTACTGGCTCATTCCCGAGTCTCCTGAACGAGGCGCGCTCGGTCTTATTGGCGAAGACGGCCCTGAGACGCGCCGTTGTCTGGAACGGTTTCTTGAGCAACAGGGCCTGGAGCCGCTGGAGTTTCAAGCGGCGCGTATTCCCTGTTACACCCAGTGGGTACCGCCCCACCGCCGTATGGGCGGCGCGGACATCTACCTGGTGGGTGACGCCGCTGCGCATGTCAAGGTCACCACCGTGGGCGGAATCGTCACGGGCTTTCGTGGAGCGCTCGGGGTCGCTGACACCATTCTCCACGGTCGCACCAGTGCTGCACTACCTCGCCTGAAGCGCGAGCTCGATTGGCACCGACTGCTGCGTCGGTCACTGGACCGCTTCAGCGAACAGGACTACGACCTCCTGCTTGACGTGTTGAGCCCTGGCGCCAAGGGCGTGCTGGGCACCCTGACTCGCGATGAGCCCGCCAGCATCATGCTCCGTCTCTGCCTCGCCCAACCCCGCCTGATCTTGCTCGCCCTACGCACCCTTCTGTTCGCCTCTCCCCGTTCGCCACTCGCTTCCTAGGTTGCTGGACGGCTGCTACAGCGTCGTCCGGGACATTGATCCGTCGAACAACCGTGGCCTCCCGTCGCGCTCCGTCTGCCGGCGTCGGTGCTTCGCCGTCCACAGACGTCCGCTCTCGCGACGTGATTGACGCGGCCGCGCGGTGACGGCCCGCGACACGCCGAGCTACAGCTTCTGGCCGGTGACGGCGTAGTCGAGGAAGGTGAAGAGCAGCGTGTTGATCTTGTCGACGTTCAGGTTGAAGGTCTTGACCAGTGCTGTGACGTCGTCGGAAGCCGCTGTGGTCAACTCGACCCGCTTGAGTTTCGCCTCTTCGTCGGCGGGCGAGCTGAACTGCACATCGAGGCGCTGAAACCCGCTGGCTTCCAAGAGAAAGCGAAGGGTGTCGGGTGGAATCGGGCGTTCGTGGGTGATGTCTCTCAGGTAGGGTCCGAAGAACGCGGACCAGGAATCGACGTTCAGGGTTTCCAGGATGATCGTCGAGTCTGGACGCAGCTTGTGGTACGCCACTTCGAGGAACCGCAGCAGGTAATCTGACGTAAAGTGCTCAACGACCTGGGTGGCGATGATGCCGCCCAGAGAGGCGTCAGGCAGAGACTGCAGGTAGCCGACCGCGTCGCCTTCGGCGACGTCGAGACCCCGATCGCGGCAGACGGCCACCATCTCCCGATTGGCGTCCAGTCCCCGCGCGCTGATCCCACGGTCGCGGAGCATGCCAAGAAACTCACCTCGTCCACATCCGATGTCCAGCACGTCGGCGGCGCCGGTGAACCGCTCGCAGTAGCCTTCGAGGCGGCTGGCGATATCCGCCTCGCTGCCACGGAATGCTTGCTCGAACCCGACGTACTTGTACGCATCCAGAGCATTGGAGCCGGAGGCCGGGCGGGCGCGCGTTGTCAGGGACGGATTGGTCGGAATGGCTGCGGCGTCCGCGGCCAATGCGTTGGCACCGCCGGCTGCGGGTTCCGTGATCAACCGCTCCAGCTCGCGTTTCATCGCAACCTGTCGTTGCTGGACCAGCCCCACTGTGCGCTCGAGCAGACGGACCGGATTCTCGTTCACCCGCCGAATGAGACCGGTGACTTCGCGATCCTTGGTATCGACGTACGGGGTGATCTGCTGCGCCCAGACGACCAGGGCGGATTGAAAGGTGCGAAGCGCGTCGCACTCGTCGCGCAGCAACGTCACCGTGGCGCTGAGCGACTGGGCCGCCTGGCGCTCGGTTTCGGCGGCTGCGGTCAGTTGGTTGATGAGTGTCCGATTGATGTTGTCCTGCCGGGCCACTACCGGTCCGAGGATGGACCACACTAGGCGCCGTGCCCAGCCGGTGATGCCTCCGCCGTCGGCTGGTTGGGCGGGCACGTCCGAGAGCAAGCCGGCCGCAGCATCCAACTGCGTGGTGCTGAGCGCGGCAGGAGCCGACGGTGCCTCAGGCAGTGCCTGAATCGCGCGGTCGAGGGCTGTCAGCGCGTTGTTGTAGAGCTGATCTGCCGTCTTGCGCTCGCGGGTGAGCCGACTCAGATCGGTGGCGCTGAGGGTGCGATCGGGGTCGGTCATCGTGTATTCCGGGCGTCCTGATAGGGTCAGGAACCAGTGACCAGCCCATCCGGTGGGCTGCTGGCGGTGGCATAACGCTTCCGCGGCATCCGACCGGCGAGATAGGCTTGCCGACCGGCCACGACGCCGAGCTTCATCGCTTCGGCCATGGCCACCGGGTCTTGCGCGGCGGCGATGGCGGTATTCATCAGGACCCCGTCGACACCGAGCTCCATGGCCACCGCCGCATCCGATGCGGTGCCAACGCCAGCGTCCACGATGACCGGGACTCCGGCGAATTCCTTGATGATCTGTATGTTGTTCCGATTCTGAATACCGAGCCCCGAGCCAATCGGCGCGCCGAGTGGCATGACCGCGGCCGCGCCTGCCTCCTCGAGCTGGCGGCAGATCACCGGGTCGTCCGTCGTGTAGGGCAGGACCACAAAGCCCTCCTTGACGAGCACTCGTGTCGCTTCGAGCAGCGCTGCATTGTCAGGGAACAGCGTACGCTCGTCGCCGATGACCTCAAGCTTGACCCACTCAGACAGACCCACCTCACGCCCGAGGCGGGCCGTGCGGATGGCGTCGTCCGCGGTATAACAGCCAGCCGTGTTGGGTAGCAGCGCGTAGCGCGTCGTGTCGATGAAGTCGAGCAACGATTCCTTACTGCGGTCGGTCAGGTTGACCCGTCGTACGGCCACGGTGACCATGTCAGCCCCAGACGCGGTATGGGCCTGTCGCATGATCTCGTTCGTCGCGTACTTTCCGGTACCGACGATGAGCCGTGACGAGAATGTCCTGCCGGCGATGATGAGCGCGTCGCTATCCATGTCGGATCGTGTAAGAGTCACGGGTGTGTCACCGCCTGGTCAAGACTGGTTCAGGCTAGCCGCCGCCGACGAAATTTACGATTTCGACCTGGTCGCCAGACTGCACAACGGTCGAATCGAAGCCGTCGCGTTTCACGATAGTGAGATTGTGTTCGACGGCCACGCCGCGGGGGTCGATGTCGAGCGTCGCCAGCAAATCTTCGATGGTCAACGGCTCGGCGAGCTCGTACGGGTCGCCGTTCAAGGTGATTCGCAACGCTACCGTCCCGGCTCGTCGTGTGACCGAAGCCTGTCAGGAGCCTATCGTGTCGGCAATCTCGAAGTCAAGTGTAAGCGATTGCTCAAGCAGGAGTTACGAGGATTACGCGGCAGTTCGACGGCTCAGATTGACTTGCAGCGAGCGCCTCCTATACGATGACTGCTACACTGGTCGCTTGGTACGAGTGTGAGCCGCTACCGCAGGCGGTGATTTTTTTTGATCTAGCTTGAGAAATTTTTCACAAGCTGGCAACTTGCCCGGCTACTGGCACCAATCACATGGGTCTCCACACCATTCGCAAGGGGCTGCGGCTCCCTATCGTGGGTGAACCCGAGCAGTCCATCGAGACGGCCCGGACGCCGCGCCGCGTGGCGTTGCTGGGGGACGACTACGTTGGGTTGCGACCGACGATGCACGTCGCTGTCGGTGACGAAGTTCGCCGGGGCCAACTGATTTTTGAGGACAAGAAGCGGCCTGGCGTTCGGTTCACTGCACCGGGGTCTGGACGTGTGTCCGCCGTGAACCGCGGCGACCGGCGCGCGTTCCGCTCGTTGGTCATCGACCTCAGCCGAGACGAGCAAGAAGGGCGCGGCGAGGCCGTCAGGTTCAGCGCGTTCAGCGGCCGGCACCCAGGTGAACTCAGCCGCACCGACGTGCGCGCCCTGCTTGTGGAGTCCGGGCTATGGGTGGCGCTTCGGTCGCGCCCGTTCAGCCGCGTCGCCGATCCGGAGACGCAGCCACACGCCATTTTCGTGACCGCCATCGACACCGAGCCGCTCACCCCGGATGTAGACGTCGTGCTGGAGGGTGCGCACGGTGCATTCGAGCGTGGCGTGGCCGCGCTGGTACGGCTGACTGACGGTACCGTCTACGTGTGCACGGCACCGGGAAGCGCCGTGCCCGCGCGCGAGAACGAGCACATCCGGCGGGAGGAGTTCGCTGGCCCACACCCGGCTGGTACGGCTGGCGTGCACATCCATCGGTTGGATGCCGTCGACCGCGGGAAGCTGGTGTGGCACGTGGGCTACCAGGACGTGGTCGCGATGGGACGGTTGTTCGAGTCCGGCGAATTGTCGGTTGACCGGGTTGTGGCGCTGACGGGTCCTGCGCAACCCCGCCCGCGGCTTGTTCGTACGCGACTAGGCGCCGCGACGGATGACCTGCTGGTGGACGACGCGGTCGCAGGCGAGCCCCGGGTCGTGTCCGGGTCTGTCTTGACAGGACGAGCGGCCTCGGGCGACGTGGATGGCTTTCTTGGCCGATATCACCGGCAGGTGTGCGTGATTACTGAAGGACGCGAGCGCGAGTTCTTTGGCTGGGTCTCTCCCGGTGCGACGAAGTTCTCTGCGTCGCGGGCGTTTCTGTCTGCGCTCAGACCAGGCCATCGGTTCGGATTCTCGACCACGACCCATGGTTCGGTGCGCGCGATCGTGCCTATCGGCCTCTACGAAAAAGTGCTGCCCATGGACCTGTTGCCGACGCCGCTGTTGCGGGCGCTGGTCATGCAGGACGTTGAGCGTGCCGAAGAGTTGGGATGTTTGGAGCTGGACGAAGAGGATCTGGCGCTCTGCACATTCGTGTGCCCCAGTAAAATCGACTACGGCCGGTCGTTGCGTGGTGTGTTGAATACCATCGAGGCTGAGGGCTGAGATGAAATTTCTTCGAACGCTGCTCGACAAACAGGCCCACCATTTCGAGAAAGGTGGGCGCCTGGCGCGGCTCTACCCGCTATGGGAGGCCCAGGACACCATTCTGTACACACCCGGCGAGGTGACCCGGTCGGCGCCGCACGTGCGCGATGCGCTCGACATGAAACGGTTGATGATGATCGTGGTCGTCGCCCTGGCCGGTTGCCTCTATATGGCGCTGTACAACACCGGCTACCAGGCGCACCTGGCCATCGCTGCCGGTGCTGCCCCGCTCGACGTGTGGCAGACGGACGCCATGCGGTCGATGGGGTTGCCGTTCGCGCCTGACGACCTGTGGGCCTGTCTGGTGCACGGGGCGCTCTATTTTCTGCCGGTCCTGGTGGTGACGTTCGTGGTCGGCGGGTTCTGGGAAGGCCTATTCGCCAGTGTGCGCGGACATGAGATCAACGAGGGGTTTCTCGTGACCGGCATGCTGCTGCCGCTCACGCTCCCAGCCACCATTCCGCTGTGGCAGGTCGCACTGGGCGTGACATTCGGTGTCGTGATCGGCAAGGAGATCTTCGGCGGCACCGGTATGAACGTGCTGAACCCGGCACTGACCGCCCGCGCGTTCCTGTTTTTCGCGTATCCGGCCCAGATGTCAGGCGATGCCATCTGGATCGCGGCCGGCACCTCGCCAGACGGGGTCAGTGGCGCGACTATCTTGGCCGTGGCCACGGAGACCGGGATGACGGGGGTGATCGACACGCTTGATCCGTGGCAGGCGTTTATCGGACTGATGCCGGGATCGATGGGCGAGACCTCGGTACTGGCGTGTCTGGTCGGCGCCGTCGTGCTGATCGCGACCGGCATCGGGTCGTGGCGCATCATGGCCAGCGTGCTCGTGGGCACGCTGGGAACGGCGCTGTTGCTCAATACGATCGGCTCGGCGACGAACCCCTACTTCGAGGTCACCCCAGTCTGGCACTTCCTCCTGGGTGGTTGGGCATTCGGCACCGTCTACATGGCAACCGACCCGGTGTCGGGACCGTCGACACCGTCCGGGCACTACTTCTATGGGCTTCTCATCGGAGCCCTGGTGGTGCTCATCCGCGTCGTGAACCCGGCCTATCCCGAAGGGATGATGCTGGCCATTCTGTTCATGAACCTGTTCGCCCCGCTGATCGACTACGTCGTCGTACAGGCCAACGTGCGCCGAAGGAGGGTCCGCTATGCAGGGTAGCGTCGGTTACAACCTGGGCTTCGCGGCGGCCGTCTGTTTCGTGTGCGCCATCGTGGTGTCGACGTCGGCGGTCTCGCTGGCGGATCGACAGGACCGGAACGCGGCGCTGGACAAGCAGAACAACGTCTTGATCGCGGCCGGACTCGCGACCGATGACGAGTCGCTCGGGGCCGTCGAGGTCGCGCGTCGATTCGAACCGATCACACAAGTCATCGTTGAGACGACCACGGGCGACGTGAGTGACAGCGTGGAGCCCACCGCGTTCGACCAACGTGCAGCCTCCATTGATGTGGCGCGCAGCCGGCCGGCTGCGGACAACTCGGCCCGAATCATACGCATCCCGAACCAGGCTCTGGTCTACGAGATCCGAAACGAGGTTGGCGCGCTCGAGATGACGGTCCTGCCCATTGAAGGGCTCGGACTCTGGGGAACCCTCTACGGGTTCGTGGCGCTCGAGGGCGACCTGCGCACCATCCGTGGACTGACCTTCTACGAGCACAAAGAGACACCGGGTCTGGGCGGGGAAGTCGATAACCCCCGCTGGAAGGGGCTCTGGATCGGTCGGTTGGCGTTCGATGACGACCTGACCCCGGTGATCGCCGTGGTCAAGGGCACCGCTGGTCCGGTGAGTGACGCACCGTACGCGGTCGACGGACTATCAGGCGCAACCATCACAAGCCGAGGCGTTACGAACCTGTTGCAGTTTTGGCTCGGCCCGGACGGGTTCGGTCCATACCTGACGCGGTTGCGGGACGAAGGAGGAGCGCTCTGATGTCGAAATCACGCGAGGCGCTGATCGATCCGCTGTTCAGCAACAACCCGATTGCGCTGCAGGTGCTGGGCATCTGTTCAGCCTTGGCCGTGACGACGAAGATGGACACCGCGCTGGTGATGAGCGCAGCGGTGATCTTTGTGCTGCTGTTCTCGAACCTGTTCATCAGCGTGTTGCGGAATCAGATTCCGACGAGCATCCGCATCATCGTGCAATTGGTCATCATCGCGTCATTGGTCATCGTGGTCGACGAAGTGTTGAAGGCATACCTGTTCGACATTTCGAAGCAACTCTCGGTGTTCGTCGGACTCATCATTACCAACTGCATCATCATGGGGCGAGCCGAAGCGTATGCCATGCAGAACCCGCCTGGCATGAGCGTGATCGACGGCCTCGGCAATGGGCTTGGCTACGGCGTCATTCTGGCCGGCACGGCGGTGCTCCGCGAACTGTTCGGTTCCGGATCCCTCTTCAGCGTGCAGCTGCTGCCACTGGTGAGCGAAGGCGGTTGGTATACCCCCAACGGGCTCATGGTGCTGTCACCGGGAGCCTTCTTCATTATCGGATTCTTCATCTGGGGCATCCGGACGTGGAAGCCCGAGCAGGTAGAGCAGGATTAGGGGTCTCAGATGGAGCACTACCTGAACCTGGCCGTCAAGGCGATTTTCGTCGAGAACATCGCGCTCGCGTTCTTCCTGGGCATGTGCTCGTTCTTGGCGGTGTCGAAGCGGGTCTCGACCGCGCTCGGTCTGGGACTCGCGGTCATCTTCGTGCTGACCGTGACGGTCCCGATGAACAACCTGGTCTACGTCTATGCGCTGAAGCCGGGTGCCTTGGCCTGGGTGTCACCGGAGCTTGCCTCGAAAGATCTGTCCTTTCTCGGTTTCCTGACCTTCATCGGCACCATCGCGGCGCTCACTCAGATTGTCGAGATGACGCTCGACAGGTTTGCTCCCGCGTTGTACGCGGCTCTTGGGATTTTCCTGCCGCTGATTGCGGTCAACTGCGCCATTCTCGGGGCGTCGCTCTGGATGATGGAGCGCAACTACAACCTGGCCGAAAGCGCGGTCTTTGGGTTTGGGTCGGGTGTGGGATGGGCGCTGGCCATCGTGGCGCTGGCCGGTATTCGCGAGCGGCTTCGATATAGCAATCCCCCTGAAGGACTGCGTGGGCTCGGACTGACGTTCATCATCGTGGGTCTGATGGCCATTGGCTTCATGGCGTTCGCGGGGGTGCAACTGTGACGACGGTCGTCCTCGGAGTCGGCATGTTCACGTTCACCATCGTCGCCCTGGTCGGGTTGTTGATGATGGCGCGGCGCCAATTGGTGGCCACCGGAGACGTCACCATCACGGTGAACGGCGACCCTGAGAAGGCCCTGTGCACCAGCGCCGGAAGCACGCTGCTCGGGACACTGGCTGCGAATCGCATTTTCATCCCGTCGGCCTGCGGCGGCAAGGGGAGCTGCGGAGTCTGCACGCTCAAGGTTACAGACGGCGGCGGCGCGATCTTGCCCACAGAGCTGAGTCACATCTCCCGCGGCGACGCACGCGACGGTGTCCGGTTGTCCTGCCAGGTGAAGGTGAAGCAGGATATGGCGATCGAGTTGCCGCCCGAGGTGTTCAGCGTCAAGCAGTGGCGCTGTAAGGTGCGGTCGAACGACAACGTCGCGACCTTCATCAAGGAGCTGGTGTTGGAGTTGCCGGAGGGCGAGTCCGTGCCGTTCCGGGCGGGTGGGTATATTCAGATCGAGGCGCCCGTGAGCACCGTCAAATACGCCGACTTCGACGTCGACGACGAGTATCGGGCGGACTGGGACAAGTTCAACTTGTGGCGATACGTCTCCACGCTGGACGAGCCCGTGACTCGGGCGTATTCGATGGCCAACTTCCCGGAGGAGCGCGGCATCATCATGTTGAACGTCCGGGTGGCCTCGCCGCCGCCGCGCGCGCCGGAAGGCACCCCGCCTGGGAAGATGAGTTCGTATGTGTTCAGCCTCAAGCCGGGAGATGAGGTGACCATCTCAGGACCGTTCGGGGAGTTCTTCGCGAAGGAGACCCAGGCTGAGATGATGTTCATCGGCGGCGGCGCTGGTATGGCGCCGATGCGGTCCCACATCTTCGATCAATTTCGACGCTTGAGCACGTCCCGGAAGGTCTCCTACTGGTATGGCGCCCGCAGTCTCCGCGAGGCCTTCTACATGGAGGACTTCGATGGCATCGCGACGGAGTGCGACAACTTTTCCTGGCATCTCGCCTTGTCGGAGCCACAGCCGGAGGACGACTGGAGCGGCTACACCGGGTTCATTCATCAGGTGGCGCTGGACAACTATCTCAAGGATCACCCGGCGCCCGAAGACATCGAGTATTTCTTGTGCGGGCCGCCCATGATGCTCAAAGCCTGCATGGGCATGCTTGATTCGCTCGGGGTCGAGCCGGAGAACATCCTCTTCGACGACTTCGGGTAGGTCACCACCCGATCACCCGCCCATGACTGCCGATCGCGCGGTCCCGGCGTTTCCCCTGCTGGCCGCGCTGTTGCTGGCCAGTGTGGTGGCCTGTGGTCAGGCGACCCCACCGTCAGACGGTCCGGCAGCCCTGCTCATCGAGGTGTTTGATGGGGCCACGATGGGTACCACCTACACCGTCCGGGTCGTGTCCGCGGAAGCGTGGAGCGAGGCGCGACGCGACCGGATCGGCACTCGCATCCAGATGGCCCTCGACGACGTGGAATCAGCCATGTCGCACTATCGACCCGATTCGGAAGTCTCCCGCTTCAACGAGGCCCGGTCGACCGAGCCGTTTACCCTGTCCCCGGCCACGTTCGAAGTCGTGCGCGTCGCGATCGAGCTGAGCGAGCTCAGCGACGGGGCGCTCGACATCACCGTCGGCCCCTTGGTCAACGCATGGGGCTTTGGCCCAACGGAGCCAGAGACGCTCCCGCCCGATGTGGGCCTGTTGTCCCGGTTACGGGCTCGCGTCGGATTCAGCAAGCTCGAATTGGATGAGACGGCGTCCACCGTGCGGAAGACGGACCCCGCGCTGGAGTGGGATCTGTCCTCGGTAGCCAAGGGCTACGGCGTCGATCGTGTGGCGTCCGCGCTCACGGAAGAAGGTGTGACCCGATTCATGGTGGAAGTCGGGGGAGAGATTGTCGCGTCCGGTGCCAATCATCTGCATGGTCCCTGGCGGATCGCAATAGAACGTCCTGCCGACGGTGGTGGCATCCAGCGGGTGGTGCCGCTGTCCGGTCACGCCCTGGCGACGTCAGGCGATTATCGGAACGTCCGAGAGGTGGCTGGGCGCCTGGTCTCCCACACCATCGATCCGCGCACCGGCCGCCCGATTGACCACCAATTGGCATCGGTGAGCGTCATCGCCGACACCTGCCTGCTGGCTGACGGCGTGGCGACCGCACTCGAGGTGCTCGGCCCGGACGAGGGTTACGCCCTGGCGATGGAGCGCGGCTGGGCCGCCCTGTTTCTTATGCGCGACGGTGACACCATCACGTCGCGCGTGACCCCCGCGTTCGACCGGCTGGCCCCGGCCGGCGCTACAATGGACTAGTCATGGCAACCTTTCTGCTGACCCTCGGCGGGATGGCCTTCATCATGGTCATCATGGCGGTCGGCGTCCTGGTGAATGGCCGGTGCCTGCGCGGGTCGTGCGGCGGACCGGACGCGGTTGGCCCGGATGGCGAGCCACTCAATTGCGCCGCGTGCCCCAATCGAAAAACGCGTATCAGCGCCTCGTAGGTACCCCTGTTTCGGATGGACGATACACCCACTGCGGCCCCCCCCGCCCTCGACTGGATTCGACGTGAGACCGAAACCCTCGGTTTCGATCTGGCGTCGCAACCAAAGACCGGTGCCATCCTCGCCGCCCTGGTGGCCTCGAAGCCGGGTGGCCGTTTTCTAGAACTCGGGACCGGAACGGGGTGTGCGACCGCATGGCTGCTCGCCGGGATGGACGGAGCGTCCAGTCTGGACACTGTCGACATCGACCCCGAAGTGGTGGAGGTGGCGAAGCGGTACCTGAGCGACGACCGGCGGGTGTCGTTTCACGTGATGGACGGCGACGCGTATCTCGACGGGGTATCAAATCAGTTCGACCTGGTCTTCGCCGATGCATGGACCGGCAAGTTCACACAGTGCGATGAGGTCCTGGCCCTCGTGCGGCCCGGTGGCTTCTACGTCGTCGACAACCTCCTGCCTCAATCCAACTGGCCGGCCGGACACTAGGAGAGGGTGGCCACGCTGGTCGCGGACTTGGAACGTCACGGTGAGTTCGTCCAGATCGCCCTGGCGTGGGCCTCAGGTCTGCGGATACTCGTGCGACGTGCCGCCGGCGAGTAGCGGCGCCAGAGACGGGCGCGAATCCGGCTTGCGGATGTGGGCACACTGGTCCACCATGGAGCCCTGGAGATTGGTCACGGGCGGCCCCTTTCGCGGTGTGGCCCGCGTCGCCCGGCTTGACAGGGAGGACCGATGACACGCTTCGCACTGCTTCGGTGGGTTTGCTGCGCGCTCGTGGTGGTTGGGGCGCGCCCGGCGTCGGCGCAGGGACTGACCCCGGACGAGCACGGCTTTATCGTCGCGGCTCCGGACGACATGGTACCGCCGGAAGGAAGCCGGTCAGTCCGCGTGCTGGGTACCGCTGGCGAGCCCGGCATGTACGTGACGCGCATCACGTTCGCCGCCGGCACTGGCACCAAGCCGCACTCTCATGACCAGGGTCGGTACATCACGGTCCTGAAAGGCACCTGGTGGGTGGCGCTGGGACCTGACGCGTCGACGTATAAACCTGAGACGATGCGACCGGTGCCGGCTGGCAGCTTTCTCTACGAGCCGCCACATGGCATTCACTACGACCAGGCGCGTGACGAGGCCGTCACCGTGCAGATTACCGGGGTGGGACCGGTGAAGACCGAGCGCTACGAAACCGCCCCCTAGTCCCCGGTCACCAGGTCAGGCCAGCGTCCGCAGCAGTTCGAGCAGCTGTTCGTCGTGTTCCGGTGCGACAGTGCGTAGGTCTACCAGCACCCGGTCGTCTTCGATCCGCGTGATCACGGGTGGACGTTGCTGGCGAAGCCGCCGTTGGAGCCAGGATGCGGAACGCCCTCTGGCGGTGAGGCGAACCAGGCGGGTCGGGATCTCCGAGCCTGGCGCTCCCCCACCGCCGACCGTCGAGACTCCCGCGATCACGTCAGGCTCGAATAGCGGGTGTCCGGACAGTCTGTCAGCGAGCGCGGTGGCCCGGTGTGCAACCACCTCGACCGTGGCGTGAAGCATGCGAGCCACCGGTACCGTCGCCTCGGCTCGTCCGCGCGCATACTCGAGCAACGTCGCTTCGAGTGCCGCATAGGTCATCTTGTCGACGCGGAGCGCGCGCATCAGCGGGTGGCTGCGGATACGCGTCACGAGGGCCTGGTCCCCCACGATGATGCCCGCTTGTGGGCCACCCAGTAGCTTGTCTCCGCTGAAGCAGCAGACAGAGGCGCCGGCCGTGACGCTGGCGGCCACCAGTGGTTCTCCGATTCCGGCCACCGCCTGCGCGTGAAGCAGGTTTCCGCTGCCCAGGTCTTCGACGACCGGGATCGCAAACCGCCGACCAAGTGCTACCAGGTCGTCGAGCGCCGGTCGCTCCGTAAATCCCTCGATGCGGAAATTTGACGGATGCACGCGGAGGATCACCGCCGTGCGGTCGCTGATCGCGGCGGCATAGTCCGCGGTGCGGGTCTTGTTGGTGGTGCCGACCTCTCGGACGTCGGCACCCGATTGACGCATGACGTCAGGAATCCGGAAGCCGCCGCCGATCTCGACGAGCTCGCCGCGTGACACGATCGCTTCGCGTCCGCTCGCGAGTGCGGCGAGTATCAGCAACACGGCCGCAGCATTGTTGTTGACCACGGCAGCAGCGGGCGCCCCGGTGACCTGCGCCAGCAGCCGCTCCGCGTGCACGCTCCGGGAACCGCGCTGACCCTCGGCCAGGTCGTACTCGAGGTTGGTGTAGCCGGCCGCCACGTCGGCCACGCGCCGCGCTGCGGCCGCGGCTAGAGGAGCGCGCCCCAGATTCGTATGTACGATGACGCCTGTCGCGTTGATCACTGGTACCAGGGAGGGGGCAAACGCGAGCTCGAGGCGTCGCGCGGTCCTTCGCTCGATCATCTGGGCGGCGTCGTCACGGTCGCCAGCCGGAGGCGTGGGACCGCCGAGTTCCTGGCGGAGCGTGTCGGTGACGGCTCTGACCGCGGCCAGGACCGCGGCGGAGCCGTATTCGGCCTCCAGGCTAGAGACACCTGTTCGCTGCAACAGGTCGTCGATAGACGGGAGGATGCGGGGTGTCGTCATGGCTTGCGGGTGGGGTGCGACACGGCACGTCGACTCCTTCTGGGACTGGTCTAGCAGCCAGGGACTGGCCCGAAGCCAATCCACTGGTGCCCCCGAGAGGCGACCCGTCTTGCCGCGTCGCGGCGGTTCAGGATACCATCACGTCGCCCACGACCCATGAGCAAGTCTTCCGGCCCTCCAGTGGACACATCGCAGGACGACGGCGGCGCGTTGAACTATCGACCGTCCGACCGATTCTGGCCGTACGCCGACGTGTCCGAAGAGCCAAGCAGCGATGAACTCGCACGCCTCGATCCTGACCTGCGGAAGATCCTGCTGGGAGATAGCGCCGACCGTCCGTTTTCCGTGACTCTCGTTTTCCCCGTGTTCGAGGGACCGGACTTCGAGCGGGCGGTAGAGCTGGCGCGGGCATCCACTGAGTATCGGTCCACCGGGACCGGGCTCGCGTTGCGGCATCGCGCCAGATTTGTCCCGAGTCAGGCATTGGACCTCCGCACGTTGTTCGAGTTGGTCGGACCGGTGGAGTCCTGCGAGGTGTTGATCGACGATCGGCCGGTGCCGTACGCGCGTGAGCTGTGGCTCCCGCTCTTCTGGTTTCTGATTCGATGATGGTCCGCCGGTTGGGGGAAGACGAGACGTCTTCGCAGTTTTCAGACACCGAGCGTGACTTGCGCAGGCTGCAGGCGGATATGGAGCGTCTGGAAAAGGAATGCCAGCTGTTCTTTGCCGACCAGCGGCAACGTCCACCGAGTGCTTTGCGGTTGAGTCTGGAACGATTGGTTCGACGCATGGACCTCGCGTCTATTCAGGGCTCCGGTGATCATTTCCGCTTCGATACGCTTCAGCATCGGTTTCGGACATTTACGAACCTGTGGGACCGAGGGGTACGCGCTCGTGAAGAGGGCCGCCCTGGGCCGTTCTCCAGGTCGACCTGACAACTGATTGGTCGTCGCCGACCTGAACACCGGCGACGTCGGATATTACCGAGAGAGGGCGAGCGAGATGCGAGCACTGTTGAGCGTGTCGGATAAATCGAATCTGGTGGACTTCGCCCGTGGTCTGCTGGGGCGAGGCTACGAGCTCGTGTCGACCGGAGGCACGGCCCGGGCCCTGGCGGACGCGGGGCTCTCGGTGACCGCGGTGTCGTCGGTGACCGGATTTCCCGAGATGATGGATGGACGGGTCAAGACGCTGCACCCCGCCGTACACGGGGGGATTTTGGCGCGCCGGGATAGGCCCGATGACCTGCAGGCGATCGCCGACCAAGGGATCAGTCCGATCGACGTCGTTGTGGTGAACCTGTACCCGTTCGCCCGCGCGGCCGCTGACCCCAGCACGACCGTGCCAGCGCTCATCGAACAGATCGACATTGGTGGGCCGACGCTCATTCGGGCTGCTGCCAAGAATTTCCGACACGTGCTCGTGGTCGTGGATCCTGCCGACTACCCCGGCGCGATGGCCCAGCTCGACCAGTCGGAGGGGCCGTCAGAAGATTTCCGCCTGTCGTTGGCGGCCAAGGCGTTTGCGCACACGCGGTCCTACGATGGCACCATCGCCGAGACCCTGTCTGGGGTTGAGGTGACCGATGGCGCGTTCTCGCGCGGCACGGCGGGTGCCGACGTGACGCCGGAGTCATTGGACTTGCAAGTCCAACGCCAGCGCGTGCTGCGGTACGGTGAGAACCCTCATCAAAGTGCCGCGCTCTACGCCGACGGGGCCCTGGGTTTTGGCGGCGCGGATGTTGTGCAAGGCAAGGCACTGTCATTTACCAACTTGCTGGATCTCGACGCCGCGGCCCGCTTGAGCACGGAGTTCCAGGAGCCGGCGGCCGTGGTTGTCAAACACATGAACCCCTGCGGCGTTGCGACGGCCGCAACGCTCCACGACGCCTATGTGGCCGCCCGCGAGGTCGACTCGCTGTCGGCGTTTGGGGGCATCGTCGGCCTCAACCGACCGATCGATCGGGATACGGCCACCGCCATTACATCGACATTCATCGAGGCTGTTGTCGCGCCGGACGCCGATGCGGAAGCGCGCGCAGTGTTTGCCACGAAGAAGAACCTCAGGCTGGTGTTAGTGGACTGCGGCGCCGGGGCGACGGACCCCCGGATGAACCGCGAAGTGCGGTCGATCCTCGGTGCGATCCTGGTGCAGGAATACGACCGGGTGGTCGAGGCGGCCGAACCGTGGGGTGGAAAGGCATGGAGCGGTGGCGCGGAGGATTTTCGCGTCGTGACCTCCCGCCAGCCCACAACTGAAGAGTGGGCGTCCCTCCGTTTGGCGTGGCGCGTATGCGCACACGTGAAGTCGAACGCCGTGGTGTTCGCGACAGCGGACCGGTTGGCGGCCATCGGGGCCGGCCAGACGAGTCGGGTCGACGCCGTAAAGGTGGCAACCATGAAAGCCACCACGGACCTGACCGGCACCGCCGCCGCGTCGGATGCGTTCTTCCCGTTTCGCGACGGCCTGGACGCGATTGCGGCCGCGGGTGCCAGCGCGGTGGCTCAACCCGGAGGATCAGTCCGGGACGAGGAAGTGATCAACGCGGCGAATGAACACGGCATCGCGATGGTATTTACAGCCCGCCGCCACTTCCGCCACTAAGTCTGTCGCGGCGAGGTGTCCGTCTGGCGGCGTTGCTTCCTCGGTCGCAGCCCCGCCCCGGCTGCTTCCTCGTCGCGCCTGGCCAGACGAACACCTCGCCACGACAGACCTGGCTTCGATTCCTTGGGTGGGGCTGCGCCCCTCGCCCCCTGGATTCGCCAGGTGGGCGCCTATCACGCGAACCGACCTCTGGCATGTTGGGTCTCCCGCGGCCGAGTGGCTGGGAGCGTTCGCCGATCGCATCCCGTTGGGACAGATTGTGGGTGCGAAGAGAAGGGCCTATCTTTCCTGCAATGAATGCTCGCTCTCGGGAGGAGGCGAGTGGGCGGGGGAGCCATATGCGGCCGCCGCTGGCAGTGTGATCAGTACCAGGAACAGCATCAGGAACTCAGAATCGCCGAAGTTGTATTCGAACAGCCCTCCGGTGAGCATGCCCGCCACACCCGCCAGCCCTGCGGCTGCCAATGCGCGGCTGGCGGGGGTGCGCATCCGCC